>NZ_JBHUSG010000067.1:0-36575 GCF_042673745.1 Kitasatospora sp. NPDC057015 | reverse complement strand
GGCGGGGCCGGTGCGGCGCGGGGGGGGGCGGGGCCGCGGGGGGGGGGGCGGGGGGTGGGCGGGGGGGGGGGGGGGGGGGGCGGGCCCCCGGGCCCGCCGACCCGCCGACCCGCCCCGGGCCCGCCGACCCGCCGACCCGCCCCGGGCCCGCCGACCCGCCCCAGGCCCGCCGACCCGCCCCGGACACACCCGAGGGGGCCGGGGCACCCGCCCCGACCCCCTCCGGCAGGCCTGGGTCAGCTGCCCTCGCGCAGGCTGCTGGCCATGTCGGCGTCCATCTGGTGCATCTGGTCCTTGATCTGCCGGAACTGCTTGGCGAAGCCCTTGATGCCGTCCATCGCGGCCAGCAGGCTGGTGTTGAACTTGTCGTAGGCCTCCTGCATCGCCGGGCTGGACTGCTGGAAGACCATGCCGTCGCCGAGCAGGTTGTTCACGTCGTTCTTCAGGTCGTTGAGCATCGGCACGATGTTGTCGCTGGCCGAGTCGAGCCGGGCCGAGGTGGCCTCGATCTTGTCGAAGTCCAGGGAGATGTTGGGCATGGTCGTCCTCTCGTCAGGGGCGTTCCGACAGCACGTCAGAACATGCTGGGCGGGTAGTAGGTGTCATCGGTGTTGTCCTGCGGCTTGCCACCGCCGGTCTGCTGCCACTCCTGGCCCGGACCGCCGCGGTGGTACTCGGTCTTCACGCCGTCGTTGTCCGTCACCGTCATGTCGCCGGTGCCGTCCTCGTGCAGGTGGGTCTCGGCGTGGTTCTTGGTGCCGTCCGAGTACACGGTGTCGGTGGTGAAGGACCGGCCGTTGTCGGTGTAGCTGGTGGTGGAGGTGTAGGTCTGGCCGTCGTGGGTGACGGTCGTCTCCTCCTTGACCACGTTGTTGTGGTCGTCCAGCGTCAGGTGGGTGTGCACCGAGCCGTTGGCGGTGTTGATGGTCTGGTCGACCGGGGGCGCGCCGGGGTCGGTGACGCTGCAGAAGTCCGGGACCTTCCCGTCCGGGCCCGGCACGCACTGGTCGGCGTGGGCGTTGCGGTAGTCCCAGGCGTCCTTGCGGCCGCGCCAGGCGTCCAGTCCCATGTTGGCGCCCATGACGCCCAGGCCGTCGGAGATCTGCGCGTCCACGTCGAAGTAGCCGTCCGCCACCGCCCCGAAGACGTCGCCCAGTTGCTTGAGGTGGTCCACCGCCCGGTTCATCGGGTCCTTGGACAGCCGGTAGAGGCTGCGGAAGCCGTTGGTGACGTTCGGGTCGCCGAACACCGCCTGGGCGTCACCCAGGTTCCCCGAACCGAGCTGGGAGAAGATGCTGTTGGACAGCGTGGGCGAGATCCGGTCGGCGAGGTCGTGCAGGTCCTTGCGGGCCTCGTTGAGGATCCCGTAGTCCATCGCGAAGTCGGGCAAGACGTCCCTCCGGTCGGGTTGCCGTGGTGCTCCGGGCGGACCACGTGCGGACGGGTGCCGCGGTTCACGGTGAACCGGATCGGTGATCCACACGTGGTCGGGCCGGGAGTGCCTCCGCGTGCCGGGGGAGGCGCGCCGGGGGAGGCCCCGCCCGCCAGGCCGCGTACGGAGAGGACCCGAGATGGCCCAGCGTCCGACCGACTGGAACGCGATCGGCCTGACCGCCGACCCCACCCCGGGGGACCCGGAGCGGATGGACGAGGTGCAGCGCTCGCTGGCCGACCTCGGCCGGGTCGCCCGGGAGATCGACGACGCGCTCGACGCGGTGCTGAACAAGACCGGCGACGGCGCCTTCGTCGGGCAGACCGCGGACGCCCTCCGGGACAAGATCAGCGGACCGCTGCGAGGCTTCGTGCAGTCCGTCGCCGACGCCTTCGAGAACTCCGCCCGGGCGCTCACCACCTACGCGGGCGTGGTCCGCGACCAGCAGTGGCGCGCCGACAACGCGCTCTCCCAGGGGCGCGGCCTGGCCAAGGACGACACCCGGCTGACCGAACTCGCGAGCACCGCGCGGCAGGCCGGCACCGCGCAGGACGAGGCCGGGCGGACGGCCGGCAGCGCGCTCAGCAGCGCCGCCCGGGGCATCAAGCAGCCGGTCTCCGACTGCGACCTGTTCTGGGAGGCCTTCCAGTGGCTGGCGATCGCACTGATCCTGCCGGCCCTGATCTTCGGCGGGCCGATCGCCCTGATCGCGATCGGCGTCAACCTCGCGATCTTCGTCAAGACCGCGGTCGACTTCGCCCAGGGCAAGGCGAGCGCGCTGGACCTCTTCCTCTCCGGCCTCGGCATGATCGCGCCCACCACCAAGGGCCTGCCGCTGCTCAAACTCATCAGCGCCGGGGCGAAGTTCACCTGGAAGGGCATCAAGGGCGTCGGTCAGGCGGTGGCCAACTTCTTCCGCGGCATGTTCACCGGCGGCGGCATGCACGGCTTCGCCTTCCTGCCCGGCCTGCGCGACTTCGCCTCGCTGGCCGGCAGCTGGGTGAGGTCCGGCGGCCTCTGGGTGATGGGATCGATCACCAAACTGCCGGCCTGGGCCGGTATGACGATCCGTGGCAGCGGCCTGGCCGTCATCAACGGCATCAAGGCGATCCCCGGGCTGGTCCGCGGACTGCCCGCCGGACTCGGCCGGCTCGGCACCGCCTCCTGGAAGTTCGCCCGCGCCGAGCTCGGCGGCACCAAGTGGCTGCGGCTGGTGCTGCCGGTGGACGCGGCCGAGATCGGCCAGTACGGGCTGCGCGGCGCCCTGCGAATCGGCTTCGTGGAGCGCGGCGTGCTGGGCAAGTTCCGCTTCGGCGCGCCGATCCTGGGCACCGCCGGACGCACCGCGGCGGCCGTCCCGGTGCCGCCGCCGCTGCACCAGGTCGACGCCCTGGTGGACCTCCCGCGGGCGGACCTCGCGAAGATCCGGCTGGGCGACTGGTCCGGCCCGCGCGGTCTGGACCTGCCGCACCTGGAGCCCGGCGGCCTCGGCCTGGGGTTCTCCCGCCCGCCGACCTTCGGCGTGCACAGCGGCTTCACCGACCAGCTCTCCCTCGCCCCGCACGCGGTACGGCAGTTGGACGCGCTGCTGGACACCCCGGTGCGCGAGCTGCACGCCGTCCGGATGGGGGACTGGAGCAACTTCACCGTCACCCCGGGCGGCCTGCACCTGGACACCGGACTCGGTGTCAGCGCGCACGGCCCCGGCGCCACCGGGAACCTGGCCGCGCACGCGGGCAATCCCGGCACCCTGCACCTGCCGGGCACCCTCGGCAGCACCCAGCCGGTGACGCCGGCCGCGCACCTCACCGACACGCTCGGCTCCGGCGCGGGCACCGTCCACCTGCCGTCCCTGCAGACCCAGACGGTGAGCCTGCTGCACCAGCCGGGCCCGGCCGTGAACGGGCTCGGTACCGTCGGCACGGCCGGCGGCGGGGCGCTGCACACCGCCGCCCCGCACATCCCGGCCGTGCACACCGCCGACCTGCTCGCCCCGGCCGCCACGGTGCACCCGGCGACCACCCTGCAGTCGGTCGCGACCGTCCACCCGGGCGGCGCGTTCACCCCGGTCACCACCGCGCCCGCCACCACGGTGCACGGCCTCGGCCCGATCGGCGCACCGGGATCGCAGCTGCACGGCGCACTGGACCTGCTCGCCACCGGCTCCCCGCTCAACCGCGCCGACGCCCCGGTATTCAGCACCGGCGGGCACCTGGGGGAGCACAGCACCCAGGCACTGACGGCGCACCAGGTCAACGTCCACCTGGCGGAGTTCACCCCGCCGCGGGTGAGCGCCGCCCCGCCGGTCGGGCTGCCCCCGCTGCACGCCGCCCCCGCACCGGCCCCCGGGTCGGCCGTCCGGGTGGACGACGCGCTGGGCCTGCTGGACCACCACGGAGCTCCGTCGCACGCCCCGGCCCCCGCTCCGGTCCAGGCCCTCACCGGCGGCGGGCCGGCCCCGGTGCCGCACACCCCGGCCGTCGGCCCCGCCGTCACCGCCGCGCCGCCCGGCGCCGGGCACCCGTCCACCGGCGGCCCGCACGGCGCGGGCGCGCAGGGCGCCGGCCCGGAGCGGCTGACGGGCGCCCAGCTCGACCGGCTCTGGCGCGAGCAGAGCGACCGGGTGGTCGCCCTGTTCGGCGCGGCGGACGACCCCGGTCGGGGTGCCCGTCTCCAGGCCTGGCAGGAACTCACCCTGGCCCGGCACGAGTTCGGCAAGGCCGAGCGCCTGCTCGCCGATCTCAACGCCCGGCCGGGCTCCGGATCCCGGCCCAGCCCGGTGGTGATCCACGCCCAGGCCTCGGTGGACGCCGCCGCCACCCGCCTCGACGACAGCCTCGACCGGCTCGCCGGGCTCGGCGTCGACCCGGCGCGGATGGACGCCGACCTCGCCCGGCTCACCCACGACAGCCTGCGCGAGCGCCCCCGGCTGCTCGGCGGCTCGGACGGCAACGCGGCGATGCCCCAGTTGCACGCCCAGCCGCAGCTCCACCCGCAGCCCCAGGCCGCCCAGCCGCAGCCCGCTCCGCCCGCGCCGGTCCAGCTCGCCCTGACCGACCACGCGGCGGCCGGCCCGAACGGCTGGCGGATCGAGACCACCGCCACCCCCGGCGGCCCGGTGCACCGGATGGTGGACGCGCACGGCGTCCCCGACCCGCTGCTGCACCCGGTGCCCCGCGCCGGTGGCGGATTCGACGTCCACAACGCCCACCTGGGCAGCACCCAGACCTACGACGGCACCGGCCGGCTGGTGGCCGAGGACGTCCCGCTCGGCGGTCTGGACGGCGCCCCCAACGGGCAGCACGTGCACACCGACTTCGACGTCCAGGGCAACCCCACCCGTACGGCGCACGGCGCCGCCGGCCCGCTGCCGCTGAACGTCACCGACCGTCCCGGCGGCGGCTTCGACCTGCGCGACCCGGCCACCGGCGGCCATCACGGGTTCGACCACGCCGGCTCCCTGGTCGAGGAGGGCCGCCCGCTGCGCGACGCGGGCGGCACGCGGGTCGGCCCGGTGCTGGTGCTGTCGCACGACAACGGCATGATCACCTACGCCCTGGCGGGCGGCGCCGGGCACCACCTGGACGTGCTGCCCGGCGGCGCGGGTCTGCGGGTCACCCATCCGGTCACCGGCCGGTCCGTGCACGTCGACGCCCAGGGCCGGTTCCTGGACGAGGGGCTCGCGCTCGGCGACGGCGCGGGCCTGCGCGGTGCCCGCTTCGCGGTGCCGGACGGCGCGGGCGGGCACGTGCTGACCGACGCGACCGGGACGAGGCTGCCGCAGGCGGTGACCACACTGCCCGACGGCACGGTGCGGATCACCGACGCCGCCACCGGCGTCTCGGTCCGGTACGGCGCGGACGGGCTGCGGGTGGAGACCGGCCTGTCGCTCGCCGACGCCGTCGGCGTCCGCGGCGGCCACTTCCTGCTGGACGGTGCGCCGCACCGGATCACCGACGCCGCGGGCCGGCCGACCGGCCTGACCGCCGACCAGCTGGCGGGCGGCGGTTGGCGGGTCACCGATCCGCGGACCGGGACGTCCACCCGGTACACCCCGCAGGGCGGCTTCGCCGAGCAGGGGCTCGCGCTCGGCGACGGCGCGGGTCTGCGCGGCGCCCGCTTCGCGGTGCCGGACGGCGCGGGCGGGCACGTGCTGACCGATGCGGCGGGGACGAGGCTGCCGCAGGCGGTGACCACACTGCCCGACGGCACGGTGCGGATCACCGACGCCGCCACCGGCCGCTCGGTGCGCTACGGCGTCGACGGACTGCAGGTGCAGACCGGAATCTCGTTGGCCGACGGCGCCGGCGCGCGCGGTGCCCACTTCGTGACCGACGGCGGCGCGCACCCGGTGACCGACGCCGCGGGCCGGCCGACCGGCCTGACCGCCGACCAGCTGGCGGGCGGTGGCTGGCGGGTCACCGATCCGCGGACCGGGACGTCCACCCGGTACACCCCGCAGGGCGGCTTCGCCGAGCAGGGCGTCTCGCTGGCGGACGGCGGCGGCCTGCGCGGCGGGCGGTTCGTGGTGCCCGACGGCCACGGCGGCCACCAGCTCACCGACGCCGCCGGCGGTCCGCTGCCGGACCGCGTGCTCGCGCACCCCGGCGGCGGCTGGCGGGTCGAGCAGGCGCCCGCCGCCCCCGGTGGCGGCGCGCACTACCAGCGGTACGGCGCCGACGGCGCCCTCCAGTACCGCGGGCAGCAACTGCTCGACCCCAACGGCCTGGTGGCCGGCCACCTGGAGCACCCCGCGGCCGGCCCGGCGAACCCGCTGGGCTCGCGGTGGCTGGACAACGCCTTCCAGCACGACCCGCAGCGGATCGTCACTCCGGCCGGCACCGGATTCCGGGTGGGCGACGCCACCACCGGCTCCTACCGGGTCTTCGACGACGCCGGCCGGCTCACCGACGACGCCACCCGGCTGCACGGCGCGGGCGGCGCGCCGCTGGACCAGTGGGCGGTGGTGCACACCCCGCCGGGCGGCGCACCGACCCGCACGGTGCTCGACTCCACCGGCACCGCGCTGCCGAACCTCACCGCCACCGTCCGCCCGGGCGGCGGGCACCAGATCACCGACGCCGGGGCGGGCGCCGGCGGCGACTTCGTCCGGTACGGCGCCGACGGCACCCGGCTGGAGGCCGGCACCGCGCTGCGCGGGCCCGACGGCAACCCGAACCAGACCTTCGCGGTCGTCCCCGAGCCGAACCCGGCCGGCGTCCGGGCCCCGGGCCGGCTGGAGGACGCGGCCGGTACCGCGGTGCCGCACCGGATCGTCACCGTCCGCGCGGACGGCGGCCTCCAGGTCACCTTCGACCGCCCGGGCGGCCCCCGGGACGGCGAGTTCACCGCCCACGACCCGAACGGCGGCGCCGTCACCCACCAGGGCGTCAACGTGCTGGACGGCGGGCGCCGCACCGACCACCAGTACGTCATCGACCACACCCCGGCCGCCGGGGCCACCTGGAGCCGGCAGCCGCACCCGGCCGCCGCGCACCCCGCCCCGGCCGCCGGCACCGGTGCCTTCCACCACGGGCGGGTCCAGATCACCGGCAACGGCGCCCGGATCCGGCTGCTCGGCTCGACGTACACGCCGGTGGAGGTGTTCGAACGCCGGGTGCTGCCCGGCGGCGGGGTGCTGGACGCCTACCGCCGCACCGACACGATCTCCTTCGGGGACCTCAACCGCCGGACCGGCTGGGCCCACTGGGACGACACCGGCGCCCTGGCCGGGCACGGCACCCGCCGCTACGACACCTCCGGGTTCGGCTGGCGGGACGTCGACCACCGGGGCACCACCGTGCACGAGTACCGGGACGGCCTGCAGAAGACCGGCGGGGTGGCCGGCCACACCTTCGCCGTCCGGGGCGCCGGCGGCCGGTGGACCTGGCACCGCTTCGACGGCGCCGGCACCGAGCTGGCGCACGGCCCGCGCACCCCGCACCGGGACGGCGGCTGGACCGACCGACTGGCCGACAACACCCTCGTCCAGAAGCAGTACGGGATGGCGCACGGCCCTGACAAGGCGGGCCACTTCCAGGAGCACACCTGGCGGGCCGGCGTCCAGCACACCTGGGAGCGGCAGTCCCCGCACGGCAAGGAGGTCGGCAAGCGCGAGGTGCTGGCCACCGACCAGGGCGTCCTGATCACCTCCCGGTGGTCCGAGCAGCGGCCGCCGATCTGGGTGCGCGACCGGCTGGTGCACGCCGGCACCCCGCAGGGCGCCGCCGCCCACCTGGCGACCGACACCCGCTTCCAGACCTTCCACTGGAACAAGACCGGCGGGGTGAACGCCGGCGGGGCGAACGCCGTCGGCGGGGTGCGCTACGTCGCGATGGACGGCGCGCTGGTCGACCTCGGCGCCGACGGCCGGTTCGTCCGCTCGACCGTCAAGCTGCACAGCGGCAACACCCTCAAGGTCGGCGACCACGCCACCCCGCCCGGCCACCCGCCGACCAACCCGGCGCACGTCCCCTGGGAGGAGCCCGGCCGCAGCGGCTACCGGGCCGACCTGCCGCCCGCGCCCGGCGCCGGCGCGAACCGGCCGATCTGGCAGGACCGGTTCCAGGACCCGGCCGGCGGCTGGGTGGTGGCCCGGGAGGGCTTCGCGGACGGTTCGGTCCGCGAGTACCGGGTGCCGCCCCAGGTGAACCCGGCGACCGGCCAGGTCAACGGGCGCCTCGACAACGCCTGGGTGCAGCGCGACGCGCACGGCAACCTGACCGGCACCCACGACACCTGGAGCGACGCGCAGGGCAACCCGATGCGGATCACCGGCACCGGCCGCCCGGACTCCGCGCGCTGGACCTGGACGGCCACCGACCACCTCGGCACCGTCACCACCGGCAACCGGACGTTCTTCCGCGGCTCCGAGGACCCGCGGCTGCCCTGGGACGACTCCTTCCGCGACTTCGACGGCGCCGGCGCCCTCGTCCGCGAGCGGAACATGCTCGACGGCGGCCGGTACACCGACTCCTGGCGGGGCACCGCCCCCGGCGGCGGGCAGCGCTGGTTCACGCAGAAGTACGGGCCGGGCGGCGCCGTCGTCGACTACGGCGCCGGGCAGCAGGTCCGCCGCTGGTGGAACGGCGCCACCCGGGCCTGGGACGACCAGTGGCAGGTCGGCGCCCGGCACTTCCGCGACGAGTTCCGCCCGGCCGGCGGCGGCCCGGCGCTCACCGTCCGCGAGGTGCCCCCGCACCTGGCGCTCGGCGACGGCCCGCTGCGGGTGCGCGAGTACGTGCCGGGCGGCGGTGCGCCGCACCCGGCGGGCGCCTGGAAGGAGTTCGACCACGGCGCGGTCGTCCGCGAGCGCAGGCCGCTGGGCGACGGCACCTTCCTGGAGAAGGACGCCTGGCGCAGCCAGTGGCGCCGCTACGACGGCAACGGGCGGATCGTCGCCCAGCGCACCGACAGCGGCCTGGTCTGGGAGAGCACCCCGGGCGGCGGCCTGCGGGTCACCGGCAACGAGTACGACTTCCGCGGCCCGCTCACCGAGATCCGCGGCTTCGGCCGGCGGGTCCGCGAGGCCAACCGGCTGCCCTGGGGCGACTCGGTCTCGGTGCGCGTCCCGCGGATGCAGAACGCGCTGGACGGCGTGCCGGGCCTGCCCGCCGCGGCCGGCGGCCGGGTGCCGCTCGGCGAGGCGCTCTACCAGCCGTACTGGAAGGTGCTGGCGAAGAAGGTCGCGCTGGAGTTCGGCCAGGAGTTCATCCTGGAGTTCGGCGCCAACCTGGCCGTCAACGGGATCGTGGCGGCGGCCAACAACAAGCCGTTCACCGGCAAGGACGCCCTGAAGGCCTTCGCCAACGCGGCGGTCGGCGCGGGCGTCAAGAGCCTGGTCAGCACCGGCATGCACGAGATCCGAGGCTCCGTCACCGGCGGCCCGAAGTCGGTCTGGGGCAACGTGGACGGCGGCAAGCACGAGATGCGCCGGCCCAACAACCACGACAAGAACTGGGCCAACGAGTGGGCCGGCAACGAGACCCCGACCCGCTGGCGCGGCGGCACCTACGACTTCTTCTACAACGCGGCGCTCGGCGGCGTGGTCGGCTGGGTCAACGGCTCGATGAACGCCGCCGTCTGGGGCGTCACCGGGGCCGACGGCCAGACCCACGTGCTCAGCGGCATGGACGCCTTCCTGGACGGCGGCATCGCCGGCCTGGCCGGCCTCACCACCGCGAGCAGCGCGGCGCTGGCCAAGAACGCCGTGATCATGGGCGGCGGCAGCCGGTTCTTCCACCGGCAGGGCTTCGGCGAGTTCTGGCTCCAGCTGCCGTTCAAGATCTTCGAGAAGACCGTCACCTCGCTCTGGCTGACCAACGCCTACCGGGCGAGCATCAACCCCCCGTGGTACCGCAACCCGCTCCCGCCGGCCCCCGGCCCGCAGCAAGGACAGAAACCCTGATGGATCGCCGGACACCCCGCCAGCCCGCCGCCCAGGAGAGCCGGATCCACGCCGTGGGCCCGCGCGGGCGCGGCGCCCACCGCCTGATCGGCGACGCCCTGCGGGCCGCCGTCCCCGGCGACACCGTGGTGATCGCCCCCGGCCGGTACGAGGAGGCCGTGGTGCTGGAGCGCCGGGTGGTCCTGGTCGCCGACCAGGGCACCGGCACCGTGCTGCTGGTCGCCCCGGCCGGGGCCGGCCCGGCCCTCACCGTCCAGGGGCCGGACTGCCTGGTCCGCAGCCTGGACATCGAGGCCGCCGACCCCGGCGAGCCCGCCGTCAGCGTCGCCCCCGGCGCCGGCCTGGTGCTGGCCCACTGCACCGTCCGCGGCGGCCGGGTCGAGGTCCGCGGGCCCGACCGGGCCGAGACCGACGACGACCTGGCGGACGAGCACGCCGGGGGCGACCCCGACGAGGGCAGCTCGGCCGTGCTGCTGCGGCACTGCCGGCTGGAGGGGGCCAGACTCGCCGCCCTGCGGCTCTCCGGCGGCGCCCGGGTCCGCGCCGAGGACACCGTGATCACCACCGTCGACGGCACCGGCGCGGTGCTCTCCGGCCACGCCCGGCTCGACGCCGTCCGGCTGCGCCTGGAGTCCACCACCGGCTCCGGCATCCGGCTGCGCGGCCGGGCCCGACTCCGGCTCGGCGACTGCGTACTGCACCGGACCGGCCGGGCCGGCCTGCTGCTGGAGGACCGGTCGCGCTGCGCCGCCGACGGCACCCGGATCGAGGCGGCCGGCGCGGCGGGCGTGCAGGTCACCGGCTCGGCCGGGGCCGAGCTGGTCGACTGCCGGATCGGCTCCGCCGGCGCCAGCGCCCTGGTCGTCCAGGACGAGGGCCGGCTCACCGCCCGCGGCTGCACCGTCCGCGAGCCGGCCGCCAACGGACTGCTGGCCACCGGCGCCGCCCGCGCGGAGCTCACCGACTGCCGGCTCGACGACTGCGCCTTCAGCGCGCTGCACCTCTCCGGCGAGGCCGTCGGCCGCCTCGTCGACAGCCGGGTGCGCGGCGGCGCCGAACACGGCGTCCACCTCGCCGGCCGGGCCCGCGCGGAGCTCGTCGACTGCGCCGTCAGCGGCGTCACGATGGCCGGTGTCGCCGTCACCGAGCAGGCGTCCGCCACCGTCACCGGCTGCCGGATCTCCGAGGCCGACACCGGGGTCACCGTCTCCTCCCCGGCCGGCTCCCGGATCGAGCACTCGACGGTCACCGCGACCGTCCGCAGCGGCCTGGAGGTCGGCCCGGGGGCGAAGGCCGCCCTGACCGGCAACCGGGTGGTCGACGCGGGCGCCGCCGGGATCCTGCTGGACAGCGGCAGCGAGGCGGTCGTGGAGGGCGGCACCGTGCAGGGCGGCGCCGGCTCCGGCCTGGTGGTGTGGACGGGCGCGCGGCCGGTCGTGAGCGGCCTGCGGATCGAGGCTCCCGGCAAGAACGGCGTCTACTTCGCCCAGGACGCCGGCGGCCTGCTCACCTCCTGCGACGTGGTGCGGTCCGGCTTCCCCGCCCTGCACCTCTCCGCCGGGGCGGCCCCGCACCTGCGGCGCTGCCGGGTCCTGGACTGCGCGGAGGTGCTCGGCGGCGAGGAGGGCGCGGCGCCGGTGTTCGAGGAGTGCGACCTCGGGGCCGGCCCCGCCCTCGCGGCCCCCCTGCCGGCCGCCCCCGGCCTGCCCGCGGGCGCGCCCCCGCTGCCGGCCGTGCCCGCCGCCGAGGTGCCGGTCGAGCCCGCCGAGGAGCACCTCGACGACCTGCTCGACGAGCTCGCCACCCTGGTCGGGCTGGACCGGGTCAAGCACGACGTCCACTCCATGGTGAAGCTGATGCAGGCCGTCCGGCTGCGCGAGGAGGCCGGCCTGCCCGCCCCGCCGCTCAGCCGCCACCTGGTCTTCGCCGGCAACCCCGGCACCGGCAAGACCACCGTCGCCCGGCTCTACGGGCGGCTGCTGAAGGCGCTCGGCCTGCTGCGCCGCGGGCACCTGGTCGAGGTCGACCGCAGCGCCCTGGTCGGCGAGTACGTCGGCCACACCGGGCCGCGGACGGCCGCCGCCTTCACCCGGGCGCTCGGCGGGGTGCTCTTCATCGACGAGGCCTACTCGCTGGTGCCGGCGGTCGGCGGCGGCCACGACTTCGGCCTGGAGGCCGTCGCCACCCTGGTCAAGCTGATGGAGGACCACCGCGACGACGTGGTGGTGATCGCGGCCGGCTACCCGGCCGACATGGCCCGCTTCATCGGGTCCAACCCGGGCCTGTCCTCCCGCTTCACCCGCACCCTGCTCTTCGAGGACTACGCGGCGGCCGACCTGGTCGCGATCGTCGAGCACCAGGCGCAGGAGCACCGGTACGAGCTGACGGCGACGGCCCGCGAGCGGCTGCTCCACCACTTCGAGACGGTGCCGCGCGGCGCGGGCTTCGGCAACGGCCGCTCGGCCCGGCAGACCTTCCAGGAGATGACCGAGCGGCAGGCCGAGCGGATGGCGGACCTCGCCACGCCGACCCCCGAACAGCTCACCGCGCTGGAGGCCGAGGACCTCCCGCTGCCGGCCTGAGCGGTCCGGCCGGGGCGGGCACCGACCGGCACCGGTCAGTGCCCGCCGGAGGGCACCAGGAGCTTGCCGAAGTCCCGCAGTCCGGCCTGCGGCATGTAGGCCCGGGTCAGCGCGACGCCGATCCTGGGCAGGTCGGCCTCGTCCCGGTAGACCAGGTGCATGGGTTCGTGGACGGGCTTGAACTTCGCCTTGAACGAGTGCAGCGACCGGAACCCGTAGTACGGCTCCAGGGCCGCCCCGAGCTGGTCCAGGAAGCGCTCCAGGGTGCTGTCGGCGGTCGTCGCGCCGCGGGCCAGCGGCGCACCCGACAGCGACAGGAAGCTCGCGCCCTCCTCCCGGACGGCGAGGCAGGTGGAGGCGATCAGGAACTCCACCACCGGCCGGAACGCGCCCTGCTTGCGCCGCCGCATGACGTCGAGCGTCCAGCCCGCCGGCCGGCCGCCCTCGCCGTACACCGGCATCCACGAGGTGACGCCGTGCACCCGGCCCTCCGGGTCGATCGCCAGCCCCACCAGGACGTCCGGGTCCAGCGCCTCCTCCACCCCGCCGAGGGTGAAACCCATCTCGGGCAGACCCATGTCGCTGACCCACTCCTCGGAGATGGCCCGCACCTGCGCCACCACCCGGGGCGACTCGTCGGCCAGTGCGCCGAGCCGGTACTCCATGCCCTCCTTCTTCGCCCGGTTGAGCGCCGTCCGCACGTCCTGCCAGGACTTGCCCCGGAACTCCAGGCCCTCCAGCGGGATCACGGTGTCCTCGGCGACCTGCACGTGCTGCCAGCCCATCGCCCCGGCGGCCACCGCCGTGGCCTCGGACGCCGAGAACAGGCACGGGACCACCCCGGAGGCGTCGCACATCCCGGCGAACTCGGCCAGCGCCTCGGTCCGGTCCTCCGGGCGTCCGACCGGGTCGCCGAGCGCGACCGCCACCCTGGCGTGCGTGCGGTACGCCACGTAGGCCCGCCCGTCCGCCGCCGACAGGTACGAGTTGTCGCGCCAGGTGGTCATCCAGGACAGGTTGCTGCCGCCGTAGCGCTTCAGCAGCGCGGTGGCCTGCTCCCGGTCCAGGCCGGCCTTCGCGGCGGCCCGGCGCCGGTGCCGCCGCGACGGGGCGCGGAAGGCGTCCCTGGCGCCGATCAGCAGGGCCAGCTCCATGGTCCAGATCACCGCCGACGGCAGCAGCACCGGGAGGCCGGTCACCTCGACGTCGGCGTCCGTGGAGACCTGGAGGATCAGCACCACCGCGGCCAGCAGGCCCGCCAGCACGTTGAGGACGGCGAGGCCCACCGTCCACCGCCAGGCCAGCCGGCTGCCCCGCCGCAGCCCGTTCACCAGCACCGCGATCACGACCAGGTTCACCACCAGGCCGAGGTGGGAGTCGGACAGGCCGTGGGTGTCGCCCAGCGGTCCGTAGCCGGGCGCCAGCCAGACCACGATCTGGACCACCGCGACGACCACCAGGCCGGTCACCGCGCCCAGCCGCCACTCCCGCCGGCTGGGCGGCCCGGTGCCCGCCGCCCGCTCGCCCGCCAGCTGCCGCCCGACGGCCAGGCCCAGCAGCACCGCCAGGAAGTGCTCCACGTCGCTGAGCGTGCCGGAGTAGAGCAGCCAGATCACCGCGAAGGCGAGCAGCGCCGCCCGCAGCCGGCTGCGCCAGGGCGCGCGCAGGGCCGCCGAGGCCGCCGCACCGGCCGCCAGCGCACCGGCCGAGAACCCGGTGTCCAGGTCGTGCGAGAGCCCCACCGCCCAGTCCCAGCCGGTCTGGCGCAGGGCCAGCAGCGCGGCGGCGGCGCCCAGGGTGGCGGCGAGCTGGCCGGCGCAGCAGACCAGGGCCGCGCGGGCGGTGCCGAGGTGCCACTCCGTCCAGCCGACCAGCAGGACGAGGCCGACGACGATCAGCGCGTACTGCCAGGGGTCGGAGGCGAAGAACGCGCCGGTGACGAAGGTCCACAGGCGCCCCGAGGTCAGCGAGGGGGTGCCGTAGGCGACCTGCGGGTACCAGGAGTGGTCCTCGGCCGCGCTCCACAGGGTGCCGGTGGCGAGGGCGACGAGCAGGACCGCCGCGACGGCGCCGCAGGTGAACGGCGTCCGGGTCACCACCGCCAGGGCTCCCCGTCGGGTCCGGGCGAGCCGCGACGGGGTTCCCTCCGGCGGGCCCGCCTCGGCGGGGGCGGCCTTCTTCTCGGTGGCCTTCTTCTCGGTGGCCTGCTTCGGGGCGGCCTTCGGGTCGGGAGCCGGCTGCTCGGTGCCCTTTCGGGCGCTCTTCGCACTGCCGGGGCCCTGCTGGCCGGTGTCCTTCCGGGCGGGCTTCGCGCTGTCGGAGCCCTGCTGCCCGGTGCTCCTCCGGGCGGTCTTCGCGGCCTCCGGGGCCTGCGTTCCGCCGTCCGGCCGGCGTGGGCCGTCGGTCCGGGAGCCCGATGGACCGGAGTCCGAGCGGCCGGGGTCCGAGCGGCCGGAGCCCCCGGCTCCGGTGCCGGCGCCCTGTTCGGGCTGTCTGCCCGGGGCCCGTCCGCCCGGCCGGGCGGGGGCTTCCGGGGCCTGCTGCTGCACCTCCGGGGCCTGCGGCTGCGACGCCTGCTCCTGCGGCGCCTGCGTCGACCGAGTGCCGTCGGCGTTCTCCATCGTTGCTGTCACCCGCCTCCGGCGCGTGTCCTGCGGGCCGGCCGGACCGCCGGCCCGCAGGCCTGTCCCTGCACCCATCGTTGCCGCTCCGGGAGGGGCGCGCGATTTGGGACGGGCGGCGGGACGGACCCGGCGGGCCCCGCCCCGGGGGCGGGCCGGGGCGGCCCGGCGCGGTCGGCGCGGCCCCGGACCCATCCCTCTTTGTGGGCATCCCGGTGAGGAATGCCACATCTCCGGTGCGCCGGCCACCGGCTGGGAAGAAGGAAGGAATGTTCGCTGATCGTGGTTCCGTGACCGCCTTCCTGAGGAGCCGGCTGAAGGACCCGGTGGTGGTTCTGACGGTGCGTGCGACGGTGGCGTCGACGCTGGCCTACGCCGTCGCGCTGCAGCTGAGCAGCGAGCCGGCGCCGTTGACCGCTCCGCTGACCGCGCTGCTGGTCGTCCAGGTGACCCTCTACTCCACGCTGACCACCAGCATCCGCCGGGTGAACTCGGTGGTGGTCGGAGTCCTGATCGCGATCGGGTTCAGCTCCGTGATGGGCCTGTCCTGGTGGAGTCTGGGCCTGATCATCCTGGCCTCCCTGACGATCGGGCAGTTCGTCCGGGTCGACGAGTTCGTGAACGAGGTCGCGATCAGCGCGATGCTGGTCCTGGGCGTGACCCGGCTGGCCACCCAGGCCTGGGACCGGGTGCTGGAGACGCTGATCGGCGCGGGGGTGGGGCTGCTCTTCAACCTGGTCTTCGCCCCGCCGGTCTGGGTGGACACGGCCGGCGAGTCCATCGAGGACCTCGCGCGCCGGGCCCGCCACCTGCTGCTGCGGATCGGCGAGGAGCTGGGCGCCCCGACGCCGGTGGAGCGGGCCGCCGCCCGGCTGCACGAGGCCCGCCGGCTCGACCAGGCGATCGCCGACGTGGACGCGGCGCTGCGGCAGGCGGAGGACAGCCTCCGCCTCAACCCGAGGATCTCGGAGGGCACGCTGTCCCGGCTCGTGCTGCGCACCGGCCTGGACACGCTGGAGATCTGCGTGGTCGTGGTGCGGGTGCTCGCCCGCTCGCTCACCGATCTGGCGAAGCGTCGCGGCGAGGACGAGCGGCTCTTCGAGCCGGAGGTGGCGGTGGCGCTGGAGGAGCTGCTCGCCCACATCGGCGGCGCGCTGGTGAGCTTCGCCGTCCTGGTGTCGACGCAGGTCAGCCGGAACGCGGAGGAGGCGGAGGAGCGGCTGACCGCCGAGCTGTCGGCGGCCTGGGCCAGCCGTGAACGGGTCGCGCAGATGCTGCTGAGGCGCGTCCAGCTGCACCCGGAGGCCTGGCAGTTGCACGGCTCGCTGCTGGCCGAGATCGACCGCATCCTGGACGAACTGGACCTGGAGCACCGCGGCCGGCGCCTGATGGAGGAGCTTGACCGGGCCTCGGTGGCGAACCGCGACCGCTTCACCCGACTGGGCCGCCTGCGGGGGTTCGTCCGCGGTGAGCGCTGGTCGCGGGCGGTACGGACGGTGCGGACGGGCGGGGAGTGAGCGGGGCGGGCGCTCGCCGGGACCGCCGGTGCGGCCGGCCCGGGGCCGTCCGTGCCCGTCCTGTCCGGCGGGGCCCGCAGGGGGGCCGGCCCACCGGTCGGAACGCTACAGTTGCCCCGGGTCGGGCGGCTCGCCCCGGTTCGGGCAGCGGCATATGACGCTTCGACGGATCTTCCAATTGGTCCAGACCAATGCTCTATGCTGACGGAGCGCAGTCAATCACTCGCACTGCGTAGAAGCCACCGGTGGGGAGGCGCTCTGCCATGCTCGAAACATCCGAAGTCCACGGCACGTCCGGCAAGAACCGATACCAGGTCATCGCCCGGCACCTGCGGGCCGACATCCGGAGCGGCCGGATCCCGGCCGGCGCGCGACTGCCCGCCGAGCGGGCCCTCGCGGCCGACTGGAACGTCAACCGCCAGACCGTCCGGGCCGCCCTGCGGGTACTGCGCGAGGACGGCCTGGTGGAGAGCCACCCCACCGGGACGTACGCCAGCACCGGCGTGACCGCCCCGCCCAGCCCCCCGGAGCTGCCCTTCCCCGGCTCGATGGTCGCCTCCCACGAGGACGTGGTGACCGTCTTCCGCACCCACTTCGCCACCCCGGCCGGGGACGTGGCCGCCGTCCTCGGCATCCCGCCGGACGAACCGGCCCTCGCGCACCAGCAACGCGTGCACGACGTCGAAGGCCACCTCCTGCAGGACTCCCGCTCGCACTTCGCCCCCGAGCTGATCGCCGAACTGCCCGAGCTGGAGCGGGCGGCCGGCACCGGCCAGCAGAGCGACCTCACCGGCCTCTACGGCTGGATGCTCGGCGCCGGCCTGCGCCTGACCCGCTACGACCGGATCAACGTCGCGCCGGACCACGGCGACGTGCCGCACCTCGCCGTCCGCCGGGTGGTGCACGACCACATCGGCCGCCCGCTGGCCGTCACCGACTTCCGGGTGGTCGCCGCCCACGCCGAACTGGAGTACCGCACCTCGCCGCTGGACGTCCTGCAGGGCGACCCGCGGTCCGTCCCCCCGGTCCGCGCCGCCGACGCGCTCGCCCCGCTGCGCCTCACCGGACAGGAGCGGGCGGCGCTGCTCGCCTGGCTGCAGCCGGGTGCCCGCACCGAGGCGCTGGCCCAGCGCGCCAGGATCGTGCTCGCCTGCGACGACGCCGCGGCCGGCGGCGTCCCGGTGGCCGCCAGCGCGGTGGCCCGCCGGCTCCACTCCTCGAAGGCGGCGGTGGAGGAGTGGCACGGCCGCTTCCTGGAGAACCGCGTCGAGGGCCTGCTCCCCAGGCGCGGCCGCGGCCGCCCCCGCAGTGTGACGGACGCCCAGGTCGCCGACGTGCTGGCCAGGACCAGGTACGACACCCCGCCCGACGCCCCCCGCTGGACGAAGCAGCTGATGGCGGCCCAGGCGGGTCTGTCGGCCTCCACGATCAGCCGGATCTGGCGGGCGCACGGCGTCAGCCCCGCCGCCGGGGCCGGTGAGGCTCCCGTCCGGCGGGCCGCCGCCGGCTAGCCGGACGGCTCCGGCACGCGGGGACGGCACGCGGGGACGGCATGGGGACGCCCGTCCGGGCCCGCGGGGGCGTCCGCCGACCCGCGCCACGGCGGACGGTCGGGCGCTTTCCCCGGCGGCCTGGGTAGGGTGGCCCGGCTCACGCTCGTCGGACGGGGCGCCAGCCCGGTCCTCGGCAGTCCGCACCGATGCATGGAGACACACACCGCATGGCACCCTCGGACGACTCCTCCCTCTCCGGCCAGAGCATCGGCGAGAGCGAGGGCGAAGCGCGGACCGCCCGGTGGGAGTTCATGCGGACCGAGGCGGGCAGCGCGGCCGTCCTGCTGCTGGCCACGATCGCCGCGCTGCTCTGGGCCAACGCGGGCCCCGGATCGTACGCGTCCTTCTGGGAGACCGACCTCTCCGTCGAGCTCGACGGGCACGGCGTCTCGCTGGACCTGCGGGAGTGGGTGAACAGCGGACTGATGACGCTGTTCTTCTTCGTCGTGGGGCTGGAGGCGCGCCGCGAGTTCGACATGGGCGAACTGCGCGAGCGCCGGCACCTCACACTGCCGCTGCTGGCCGGCATCAGCGGCATGGTCGTGCCGGTGGCGATCTACCTCGCCGTCAACGCCGGACAGTCGTCCACGCACGGCTGGGGTGCGGCGATGTCCACCGACACGGCCTTCGCGCTCGGCATGCTCGCCCTGCTCGGCAGCCGGTTCCCCGGGCGGCTGCGCACCTTCATCCTCACCGTGGCCGTGGTCGACGACTTCGTCGCGCTCGGCGTGATCGCCGTCTTCTACAGCGAGCGGATCGTCGTGCCGGCGCTGCTGGTCGCGGTCGGGATGCTCCTCCTCGTCCTGCTGCTGCGGGCCAGGGGCCTGCACAGCGGCCCGGTCTACGCGCTGCTCGGCGCGGTGGCCTGGGTGGCGCTGCTGAAGTCCGGGGTGGACCCGGTGGTCATCGGGCTGCTGCTGGGGCTGCTGACCCTGGCCTACCCGGCGAGTCGGGACGACCTGGAGCGCGCCAGCGGCCTGTTCCGGTCCTTCCGGGAGCAGCCCACGCCCGAGCTGGAGCGCTCGGCCCGCCGGGGGATCGCCTCGGCGATCTCGCCGAACGAGCGGCTGCAACGGGCCTTCCACCCGTGGAGCAGCTACGTGATCGTCCCGCTGTTCGCCCTGGCCAACGCGGGCATCACGCTCGACGGCGACCTGCTGGCGCGGGCCGCGACCTCGCCGGTCACGATCGGCATCCTGCTGGGCTACCTGCTCGGCAAGCCGGCCGGCATCCTCGGGGTCGCCTGGCTGACCACCCGGATGAGCGGCGGCCGCACCCGCCCGCCGATCGGCTGGGGCGCCGTCGCGGGGGGCGGCACCATCGCCGGCGTCGGCTTCACCGTCTCCCTGCTGATCGCCACACTGGCCTTCGACGGGGACCAGCTGGAGGAGGCCAAGGCCGGTGTGCTGGCCGCCGTGGTCTGCGCCTTCGTCGCGACCTGGCTGATCTCCTGGGTGATCGGCCGCCTCCCGCAGCCACTGCGGGCCCGCGCCCTGCTCGGCACCGCCGAGGGGATCGTCGACCTGGCCACCCCGGTTGACCTGGCCCGCGACCACATCCGCGGTCCCTTCGACGCCCCGGTGACCGTGGTGGAGTACGGGGACTTCGAATGCCCGTACTGCGGCCAGGCGGAGTCGGTGGTCCGGGAGCTGCTCGCGGACTTCGGCGACGTCCGCTACGTCTGGCGGCACCTGCCGCTCACCGACGTCCACCCGCGTGCTCAGCTCGCCGCGGAGGCCTCCGAGGCGGCGGCCGAACTGGGGGCCTTCTGGCCCATGCGGGACCTCCTGTTCGAACGCCAGGAGGCCCTGCAGCCGCGCGACCTGCTGGGCTACGCCAGGGAGCTCGGCCTGGACGACGAACGCTTCCGGGCGGCCCTGCGCAGTCAGCGGGCCGCCGCGCGGGTCGCCCGGGACGTGGAGTCCGCCGATCTGAGCGGGGTCTCCGGGACGCCCACCTTCTTCATCAACGGCCGCCGCCACCACGGCGCCTACGACATCGCCACGCTGTCCGCCGCCGTCCGGGCGGCCAAGGACCGCACCACGGCGCGACGGGGCCGCAGCCGCCGCGACGACGGATGACCGGGCGCACCGCGGCGGCGGGAGGCCGGACCCGGCCTGCCCGCCGCCGCACCCGGATCAGTGCTTGCCGGCGTCCTTGACCTTCTCGGCGGCCTGCTTGAGGTCGCTCTTGATCTGGGTGCCCTTGCCCTCGGCCTTCAGACCGGGGTCGTCGGTGGCCTTCCCGACGGCCTCTTTGGCCTTGCCGCCGGCCTTCTCGGCGAGGTTCTCGGCCTTGTCCTTGATACCCATGGCTGCTCCTCTCGACGGGCGGCGGACCGCGGCGACCCGCCTGCCCGAGGGGCGCCTACCCGATTTGTCCCATCCCACGCGCCCCGGCCGTCACGGAGCTGCCGGGCCACCCGGGGCGGATCCGCCGGGCGGCCGGGGCTCCGGCCACCGCCGGATCCGCCGGCCCCGGACCTCAGGGCGTCGGCTGCGGCGGTGGTGCCGGGTCCGGGTCGGGCCTCGGCGGGACGGGCTGCGGGAAGGGGTTCGGCCCGTCCGGCCCGGGCAGCGGGTCGGGGTCGGGGAACGGCCCGGTGTCCGGGCCCGGAGGAACGGGAATGATCATCGCGGCTGTCTCCTGACCTTCGGGGCCGCCCGGCGGCACCGGCTCGTCGGTCCGGCCCACCTGCCGAGGAGCGCGGCATCGCACGCTCCGTCGGCTCCGACCCTGCGAACGGCTCTACCAGGCGCCTACCCAGCCCTCCGGGGTACCTAACGGACTCCGCGAGCCGGCGAGCCGCCCACACCGCCCCGCCCCACCGCCCCCGGGACGGGCCGGACCACCCGCCCGCGGGGCCCGCTGCGCCGTCCGGCCCGTCCCGGCATGCGGATCCCCTCCCGCCCCGGTTGACTGCCGACAGGGCCCGCGGCCGCCCACCCCCGTGCGAGTACCGGGGCCGGTCGAGGCGCGGGCGACGGCAGGAGCGGCGAGGAAGGGACGGGAGATGGGCGTGACGGGCGGGGACTTCGACTGGGACGTCCGCAGGTCGGGTCCGGCCGACGCGGAGCACCGGGTGCTGCTGCTGCCCGGGGCCCTGTGCACGGCGGCGTTCTACCAGGACGTGATGGCGCAGCCCAGCCTGGCCGGCGTCTCCCTGGTGGCGGTGACCCTGCCGGGCTTCGGCCGGACCGCGGCCCCGGCGGACCTCTCGGTCGAGAACTACGCCCGCTTGCTGGGCGACCTCGCCGCGGAGCTGGGCTGCGACCTGGTGGCCGGCCACAGCCTGGGGGCGAACGTGGCGATCGAGATGGTGCTCTCCGGCCGGTTCGCCGGGCCCGTGCTGCTGCTCGACCCGAGCTTCTCCCGCGAGGACGAGTCGAAGGACCTGGCGGGGCTGGACCGCCTCGGGCGGATTCCCGGCCTCGGCACCCCGATCTGGGCGGTCACGCTGAAGCTCCTCCCGCGATCGATGAAGGGCGAGTTCCACCCCGACCGGGCCGACGCGCTGCTGGCGGTGATGAGCGGCAACGCCCCGGGCTTCTCCCGGCGGCTGATCCGGCGGTACTTCGACTACCTGGACGGCCAAGGCTCGCTGGCGGCCCGCCTGGTCGGTTCGGGCGCCCGGGCCTGGGTCGTCCGCGGCGACCGCACCGACATCGGGCTGACCGCCGACGAGCGGCGCGCGCTGGAGGCCGGCCCGGAGATCGCCCTGGTCGTCGTCCCCGACTCCGGCCACATGGTGATCACCGATCAGCCCGCCCGGGTCGCGGAACTCGTCCTCGCCATGCTGCCCCCGACCCCCGGGCCCTGACGGCGGGCGACGGCCGACTCGGTGGCGGCTCCGCCCGGACACGAGGACCAGGATGCCGGGCGCGCAGGCCGCCGGGGCGTCTACGCGGCATCGACCCTTCGGTTGGCGGTCACGACCGCCGTTCCGCCGGCCGCGTGCGCACGTGGCCGGGGGATGATAGGGCAGCCCTCGGGCATGCCTACAACCAGGAACGGGGACCGTTGGGCATCGATTCGGAACAGCAAGACCCGAGGCAGGGGATGAGCGGGTGGCCCATCACGCGCCTGCGGGAATTCACCATGGCCGCTGACGACCGGCGGCAGCTCGAAGCAGTTCGCGTCGTCGCGCAGCAACACGCCTATGGCTACTCCGATCAGCCGCGGGAAGTCCGCCGGCAGTGGGCCGCGCTCTCACTGCTGGCGAATCGGCGTATGCACGGTGACGGCTCAGGCGATTCGACTCGCGAGGTCACGCAGGACTTCATGCTCCGAACGTGGGTCATCCGCCACCTCGGGCGGGACGACACGGATCCCGACTGGAGTCCCGAGAGGTTGGCTGTCGACACACTCGCCACGCTGTCGCTCGCACCGTCGGAGGCCGAAACGCTGGCCGCCGACTGGCGCGGGCTTCCCACCGAGCGGATCCGCGAGCTGCGACGACACAAGAACCTGACCGCCCATCTGGACGATCTCGTCGGTTACCTTCAGCCCGGCCCGATACGGAGTCAGCTTCTCCGCTGGATCGAGACCCGCGGGTCGCTGCCCTGATCCGCCGCCGGTGATCGGACGCCAGGTCAGCCCACACGGGATCACGTGTGTCCACCGTCCTAGCCGCTGAACGCCCGCACGGGGCGGATCACCGTCAGCGGTCCGGCAGTGGCGGGGGAGTCCGGATCCGGTGACCGCCGGAGGTTTGGCGCCCGGCAGTGGGGCAGACGGTGGGGTGCGGCCGCCGCCCGATCCCCCGGTGCGGCCGATCGCCTAGACACGGCCCAGGCCCCGGGTCCCCGCCCGGGGCCTGGCGGCTGTGCCGAGGGAGACAGGAGGAGGCTGACCCGTGCAGATCTGGAGCATAGTGCGCCCGCTGGCCGTGGTGATCGCGGTCCTGGTGGTGATCCTGGGGCTGGACCGGCTGATCGACCGGCTGCTCGGGCGGCTCTCCGACAGACGCCCGGGCTCCGTCCTGTGGCCGCTGCTGCGGCGCTGCCGGGCGCCGTTCCTGGCCGCGGCGGTCGCCTTCCTGCTGCTCACCGGCGAGCCCGCGATGCGCCTGCCTGAGGGCGTACGCCCGGCCGCGCGGCACGGTCTGCTGCTGGCCGTCCTGGTGACCTGCGGCTGGCTGGCGGCGCGGGTGGTCTCGCTGGTGATCGACACCGGCCTGCGCAGCTACGCCACCGACCGGCGGGACCCGGCCCGGATCCGGCGGGTCAGGACTCAGGCCGGCCTGATGGGCCGGATCTGTGACGCGGGCATCGCGGTGGTCACCCTGGCCGCGGTGCTGATGACCTTCCCCGCCGTCCGGGCGGTGGGGACGAGCCTGCTCGCCTCGGCGGGCCTGGTGGGGCTGGTGGTCGGCGTCGCCGCCCAGAGCACGCTGGCCAACCTCTTCGCCGGGATCCAGCTGGCCTTCGGCGACCAGGTGCGGATCGGGGACGTCGTGGTCGTCTCGGGCGAGTGGGGCACCGTCGAGGAGATCACCCTCACCGCCGTGGTGATCGCCACCTGGGACCAGCGGCGGATCGTCATGCCGGTCTCCCACTTCGCCGGGAAGCCCTTCGAGAACTGGTCCCGCGGCGGCTCCGGGATCACCGGCACCGCGATCCTCCACCTGGACCACAGCACCCCGCTCGCCGAGCTCCGCGAGGAGTTCGGCCGCCGGCTCGCGGGGAACGAGCGCTGGGACGGCGAGGGCTGGGCGCTCCAGGTGGTGGACACCACGCCCAGCACCCTCGTGGTGCGGCTCCTGATGACCGCGCGCAGCGGTGAGGACGCCTTCGAGCTGCGCTGCTGGGCCAGGGAGGAACTGATCGGGTACCTGCGCGAGCAGCACCCGCACGCCCTGCCCAAGGTCGCCCTGGCCGCGGCCGCGGGGCCCGGGGGCGAGCGCCCGGAGCGGGCCGGCCACGGGCCCTCCGCGGTGATCCGAGAAGCCTTCGCCGAAGCCGCCGGCGGCAGTGGCAGCGGCAGCAGCAGTGGAAGCGGCGGCGGCCACGAGACCACCGGCCGCGTCGGCCCGCCCCGCGCGGAGCGCGCCGGCGGCGGGGCCGGACCCGGTGCCGCCCGCTGACGGCCCGCCCAGAGCCCGCTGTCGGGACGGTGTCGGGACGGTGGCGCCCCCGACGGCGCGGCCCGACGGTGCGGCCCGGCGGCACCCCGCTGCGCAGCCCGGAGCGCAAATCGGCGGATTTCCCCACCGACACCCGCATGTCCGCGCCGATCGGGGGTAGGCGGGGCCCGCAGCGGCCCCTGCGGGAGCGGGGCGCCCGCGGTCCGTCCGGCTTCACCCCGAGGAGACCAGTTGAGCAACCACCGGTATGACGACGACCGCTTCGAACTCGTATTCGCGACGCCCACGTCCGGCGGGACACCGGACGTGGTGGTGGTCCGCCGGAGCACCCGCAGGGGAGCGGGCGGGCACCCCGTCTACCTGGACACCACCGGGATCGTCTGCGCGGAGATAAGCGACCGCGGAGAGGCCCGGATGCTGGCCACCGGACCGCACCAGCTGCCCGCGCCGCCCGTCCGGGTCCGCCGGATCGCCCCGACCGCCCCGCAGCAGGGTCCGGGCCGGGAGCACGCCCGCCGGCAGGCCGCGGAGCCCGCCCGACCGGCCCTCCGGGAGACCCCCGCGAACCTCCCGGAGGTCGCGGCGACCCGGTGAGTCCGGGTCGCCGGCCACGCAGCGTGCCCGGCGACCCGCCCCGGTCACACCGTGCTGTCTGCCGCGAAGCATCGGATGATGGGGGTATCCGGTGCGGAGTGAGGTGGGAGCGTATGCGGGGTGCGGACGGTTACCAGTCGCCTTTCGCCGCCGAGAGCACCGCCGGAGCCCTGGTGGACGCGGCGGACGGCACGGTGCTGGGCTGGACCGCGGCGGCCCGGGACATGCTGGGCATCGACGCCGCCGAGGTGTGCGGGCGACCGGCCCGCGACCTCCTGGCCGACCCCTCGCAGTGGCCCGCCGTGCTCGCCCAGCGCGACGGCCCCGCCTGGATCGGGCGCGCCACGCTCCGGCACGGCGACCTGGGCGAACTGGAGGTCGACTTCCGGGTGCTGCCGCTGGACGACGGCGGCCTGCCGGGCGGCCAACCCCTGCCGGGCGCGGGCCCGGCCGGCGCCCGGCGCATGATCGTGCTCGGCGCGCCGACCTCCCTGGTCACCAAGTGGCGCCAGGACCACGCCTTCACCCAGGAACTCTTCCTCCAGAACCGGATCGGCCTGGCCGTCTTCGACGACGACCTGCGGCTGCTGCGCACCAACTCGCACCTGCTGCCGTACGGCGGGGTGCCCGAGGACCTGACCGGCTTCCGGATGGAGGACCTCCTGCAGCCGGAGGACGCCCACTCGATCAACGAGCACCTGCGGGACGTGCTCCGCACCGGGGTGCCGCGCTTCGGGCTGGAGACCCGGGTACGGACCCTCGACGACTTCGGGGACGGACGGGTGATGATGTTCACCGCCTTCCGCCTCCAGGAGTCCGGCCAACCGCCGCTCGGCGTCACCATCGCCTTCACCGACATGACCGACTTCGACCGCGCCCGGCGCCGGCTGGAGGTGCTGCACCGCTCGACCGTGGCGCTCGGCGGTTCGCTCTCCGTCACCCGGATCACCGAGGACCTGGCCGGCGTCCTGGTGCCCTCGCTCGCCGACGCCGCCGCGATCGACATCACCACCGCCGTGCTCTCCGGGGAGGAACCCGCCCCTGAACACGACCGGCCCGGCGCGCTGCGCCGTACCGCCACCGCCGGCGACGTTCCCGGCCCGCCCGGGGCGGACGCCGGCCCGCAGGCCCGGGCCCCGATCAGCGCCCCGCTGCGGGCCGGGGGCGGCCACCTCGGCACGGTCACCGTCTGGCGCGGGCCGCAGCGCCCGCCGTTCGACGAGGAGAACCGCTCGCTGCTGCAGGAGATCGCCAGCCGCGCCGCGCTGGCCGTCGACAACGCCCGCCGCTACACCCGCGAGCACCGCGCCGCCGTCAGCCTCCAGCGCAGCCTCCTCCCACCGGCCGCGAGCGACACCGTGGCGGCCCAGACCGACAGCATCTACCTGCCCACCGACGCCGCCAGCGGGGTCGGCGGCGACTGGTTCGACGTCATCCCGCTCTCCTCCGCCCGGGTCGCCTTCGTGGTCGGCGACGTGGTCGGCCACGGCCTCCAGGCCACCGCCACGATGGGGCGCCTGCGGACCGCCGTCCGGGCGCTCGCCGACCTCGACGTCGACCCCGAGGAACTCCTCCTGCACCTCGACGACCTGGTCTCCCAGCTCACCGTCGAGGCCCTCGGCGACCCGGACGAGCCGGAGGATCCGGACCGCCGGGAGCACAGCCCGCCCGAGGCGGTCGGCGCGACCTGCCTGTACGCCGTCTACGACCCGGTCTCGCGCACCTGCGTGCTGGCCAGCGCCGGACATCCGCCGCCCGCCGTGGCCCGCCCGGACGGCAGCGTCGAGTACGTCGAGCTGAACCCGGGCCCGCCGCTGGGAGTGGGCGGCCTGCCGTTCGAGCCCGTCGAGTTCCAGGTGGAGCGCGGCAGCGTCCTGGCGCTGTTCACCGACGGCCTGGTCGACGGCGGCGGCGCCGACCTGGACGAGGGGATGGCCGACCTGCGTACCCGGCTGCTCAAGGCGGACGTGCTGCGCCGCCCGCTCAAGGACGTCGGCCGGGACGTCACGGCCGGGCTCGCCCCGGGCCGGCTGCCGGACGACGTCACCCTGCTGCTCGCCCGGACCCGCACGGTGGAGCCGCAGGACACCGCGAGCTGGCAGCTGGCGGCCGACCCGCAGGAGGTCGCCCGGGCCCGGCAGCTGGTCGCCGGGCAGCTGGCCCGCTGGGGGCTGGACGAGATGGTGTTCGCGACCGAGCTGGTGGTGAGCGAGCTGGTCACCAACGCCGTCCGGTACGCGGGCGGGCCCGTGGGGCTGCGGCTGATCCGGGCCGGCGTGCTGATCTGCGAGGTGTCGGACCCGAGCAGCACGCAGCCCCGGATGCGCCGGGCACTGGCCACCGAGGAGGGCGGCCGCGGCCTGTTCCTGGTCGCCCAGGTCTCCAGCCGCTGGGGCAGCCGCTACACGCGCTCGGGCAAGACGATCTGGTCCGAGCAGCCGTTCCCGGAGGAGCCGGCGCCCGGCAGGGCGCTCTGACGCCGCCTCGGCCGGTGCGCGCCGTCGCCCGACCCGCCGGCGGACCGCATGGCGACCAGTACCTCACCGGCCCCGCCACCGACGCCGGCTCCGGCCCCGACCACGTCGACCTCCCCGTCACCCCGCAGGTCCCCGGTCCGGTGCTCGTGCAGCGGGCGGAACTCGCCTGCACCGGTGCGGCGCAGCGCACCTGCACCTGGCGGGTGCGCCGTCGTCAGGACCTGAGGTCGGGGTCGGAGCCCGGGCCGGGGGGGGGGCCCCCCCGCGCGGGGGGCCCCGGCCCGGCGACCGGGGGGCCCCCCCCCGCCGGGGGCCCCCCCCGGCGCCCCGCGGCCCGGAGGGGGCGCCCCGGGGGCGGGGGGGGGCGCCGCCGTCCCCCGGGGCCCCCCCCCGGCCCGGTCCGGCCGTCGCTCACACCGGCTCGGGGTCCGCCGGCCGGTAGACGGTGAGCCCGGCCCGGGACTTGGCCAGCCGCAGGCTGCCGCGGGCCGGTACCGACTCGCCGTCCACCGAGATCCGCCGGGCCGTCCCGAGCGAGGTCACCTCCAGTGCGGAGAGCCGGGCGGCCCGGTAGACCCGCGAGCTGCCGAGCGTGCCGGAGAGGAAGGCGCCGGCCAGTCTGGTCCGGGCGAACGGGCTGCTGCCGTCCACCGTGCGGACGTCCAGCAGTCCGTCGGCGAGCCCGGTCCGGTTGGTGGGTGCGAAGCCGGGCGGGTCGTAGGCGCCGTTTCCGGCGAACAGCAGCCAGAGCCGCCGGGGGACGCCGGAGACCTCGACCTCGACCGGCTCGGCCGTCGCGAGGACGCGCACGACCGAGACCGCGAGGGCCGGCCACTTGCCCAGTCGTCCCTCCAACTTCTCGCGCAGTCGCACCAGTTCGGGGTAGACGCCGAGACTGAAGGTGTTCACGAAGACCCGTTGGCGGGCGTCGTCGGCGGCCAGTCCGAGATCCACCGCGCAGGCGTGGCCGCCCTCCACCGCGCCGGCGGTCGCCGCCAGCGAGCCGATGCCCAGGTCGAGCGCGAAGTGATTGAGGGTGCCGCCGGGGAAGACCGCCAGCGGCAGGCCGCGGGCGGCTGCCACCGAGGCGGCCAGGTTGACCGTCCCGTCGCCGCCGCACACCCCGAGCGCGCCGCCCCGCCCGGCCGCGTCGTCGGCGGCCGAGGCCAGCAGTAGCGCCAGATCGTCATCCGGCTCGAAGAGCCGGATGTCCGCCTCCGGCAGCAGCGCGCGCAGCTCCTCGGCGGACGACCCCGGGCCGTCCGTCCCGTCCCCGCCGCCCGAACCGGGGTTGACGACGACGCAGAGCCCCGCGCCGCCCGGCAGCGCGGGGACGGCCACCCGGGCCGGCGCGGCGGGGACGGTGGCCGGCACCCGGCGGGGCCACCAGCGCAGCGTGAGCGCGGCCGCCCCGGCGCCGAGCGCGACCCCGGCCAGCACGTCCCCCGGATAGTGCGCGCCCACGTACACCCTGGACGCCGCCACGGCGCCCGCCACCGGGGCGACCACGGCGCCCAGCAGCGGCGATTCGAGTGCCACGCCGACGGCGAAGGCCGCCGCCGAGGCGGAGTGGCCGGAGGGGAAGGAGGTGGTGAACGGCTGCCGGACGAGCCGCCGGGCCAGCGGTACCTGCTCCAGGCGCGGGCGCGGACGCCGGGTCAGGTGCTTGCCCGCCACGTTCGCCACGGCGGAGGCGACGGCCAGCGCGCCGATGCCCCGCAGCGCGGCCCGCCGGCCCGTCCGGCCGCCGAACGCGGCCAGTCCGGCGGCCGTGGCCTGCCAGAGCACCCCGTGGTTGGCCGCCCTGCTCAGCCGGGGCAGCGTGGTGTGCAACCCGGGCAGCCGGGCCCGTGCCACCCGGTCGAACAGAGCACGGTCGATGTCGTCCAAGGTCCCCATGGCCGGAGGCTACCCCGGATCCCCGCAGGCAGGCCTGACGACATCCGGCCGCCCGGGCCGGCCCGCGGGCACGGTCCGCGCGAGCCCCGCGGGGACGGCCCGTGTGAGTCCGGCGACCCCCGCGGGAACGCGACGGCTTACTTGAGGAAGTGCAGGCAGAGCGTGAACTTCTCGGAGCCCTGCTCCTCGGTGTAGTAGCCGTCGGCGTCGGGGTAGCCCTCGCAGGCGCTGTCCCCGTTCGCGGTGTCGGACACCTTGCCCACGATCCGGGCGTCGGCGTCCGGGTCGGAGCAGGAGAGCACCACGACGTCCGGGTGGGTGTCGTCCACCCCGGCGATCATCACGTTCTTGTTGTGCACGCAGTCGCCGACTGACGCGTACGACGGGTCCCGCTGGGCCTGGAAGACGATCAGGCCGATCGCGACGAGGGGGATGAGCAGGCCGAGGATCGCCGGGCGCCGGTACAGCGGCTTGCCCGGGTCGGCAGGCTGGCCGGGGGCCCCGGGGATCGGCTCGCCGAGCTTGTTGATCTTGGCGCGCTGCGGCAGGTTGGCCAGCATCGTGATCGGGTTGATCACCGCGGAGGCGATGCCCCACCAGCCCTGCCACAGGCTCCGCTCCGTCATCAGGCGGTGGGTCGCCACGCCGCAGGGGCGGCAGAACGGGCCCCGGACCTTGAGGAACTTCATGATGACCAGGAACCCCTGGTGGCCCCGGATGGTGGCCTCCACGGCGGGGGCGGAGCCGCAGAACCGGCAGAACGGGCCGGCGAAGGCCCCGGGGGCCGCGGCGTCCGCGGGCGCGCCGGCGGGCTGGTCGGTGACGGGGGGCGCCTGGAAGGGCGGAGTGGACAACGTGATCCTTCGGGTGGTCCGGCACGGGCCGGCGGAAGCGGTGAAGCCGCAACCTATCGGCACCGGGGGCTGCTCCGAAAGAGTGATCCACTTGTTCGGTCGGATGGACATCCAACCGTGACCGAAGCCGCCCCGGGCAGGCAGCGGACGGTCCGTCAGCCCGCGAACGGCCGGCCGACAGCATGCGCACCCCGGGTGTCGCCGGCTCCGTGCGGGCCGCGCGTGACCCGTCGACACCCCGGACCGCCGGGCCGTCACTCCGGGCCGGGGTGACGGCCCGGAGCGCGGTCGGGCCCCGCCCTCACCCCGGTTCGTTGAGCCCGGCCCGGAGCCGGGCCGGGGCCGTGAGGCGGTAGGCGTCCAGCAGCAGGTCGGCCAGGTGCGGCCAGTCGACCGGGCCGTCCAGGTACACGCCGACCCAGCCCCGGTGGCCGACGTACGGCGGGCGGAAGAACCGTTCGGGGTCGCCGGCCACCAGGTGCTCCTGCACTCCGGCGGGGGCGGCCGTCCAACAGGCGGTGCGGTCGTCGTGGTGGTGGTCGGCGAAGGTGGCGAACATCCGCTTCCCACCGGCGAACCAGCTCGGCTCGCCGTGGCTCTCGCGCTCCTCGCACCCGGGCAGGGCCAGGCACAGCTCCCGCAGCCGCTCCAGCGCGGTCGTCGGCACGGCCGGTCAGCCCGGGTGCGGCGGGGACTTGCGCGGTTCACCGCGGTAGGTGCCGAAGGACCAGTGGTTGCCCTCCGGGTCGCGGGCGGCGAAGTCGCGGCTGCCGTAGTCGGTCGGATGGAGTCCCATGGTGATCTCGGCGCCCGCCGCGACGGCCCGGGCGTGCACGGCGTCCGGGTCCGAGGTCACCACGTACGCGCCGAAGTGCCCCGGCAACAGGGGCCAGTTGTCCTCCTCGTCGGACGGCCGGGCGGAGCCGAGCATCACGCCGCCGCCCTCCGGCCAGCTGAGCTGCGCGTGCTCGACGCGCTCGCCCTCGCCGTAGACGACGGTCTCCTCGAAGCCGAACGCGTCGACCAGGAAGCGGATCAGGGCGCGGGCGTCGCGCGCCCGCAGTGAGGGCCACACCTGCGGTGCGGGGGTCAGGTCGGTCATGGGGGCTGGACCTCCAGTCGGTTCCGTCCAGTCTCCCGCCGGGCCGCCGCACCCGTCGGCGACGGTCCGTGGCCCGCGGCCCGCCTCACCCGGGTGGCCGCGCGGGCCGATCCCGGCCGAGGCCGGCCCGATCCCGGTCCCGGTCCCGGTCCGCCGGCGGGGGCACCGGAAATTCCCGGGCAAGATCGTCCAGAGCCGGTGATAATGGCCGGCATGACTGCCCGCACCCTTCTCCCCTCGGCCTGGACGGTCGCGCCGGCCACCGTCTCCTCCCCGGCGGCGGAGGCCCTCCTGCGCGACTACTTCATCGAGGTCAGCGACCGGTACTACCTGCTCCACGAGGGCCGGGTCTCGACCCCCACCGAGATCGAGGAGGGCCTGGCCGGCTCCCCGAGCGACGACCTGGCCGCGCCCACCGGCCTGTTCCTGGTGGGCTGTCACGCCGGTGAGCCGCAGGCCTGCGCGGGGCTGCGGGTGCGCGACGCCCGCACGGTCGAGCTGACCCGGGTGTACATCCGGCCCGCCGTGCGCGGGACGGGCGGCGGCGCCCGCCTGCTGGCCGCCGTGGACGAGGCGGCCCGCGGCCTCGGCGCGGAGCGGATCGTCCTCGACACCAGGCTCGACCTGGTCGAGGCCCGGGCCCTGTACGTCCGGCACGGCTACTGCGAGATCCCCGCCTACGCCGACACCGGCCCGTACGCGGAGATCTGGTACGGCAAGGACCTGTCGCCCGCGCCGCCGACCGGCGCCTGAGCGCGGCGGTGGCCGTGGACGAGCCCGGCCCGGGACCGGACCTGCTGGTGGTGGGCTCCGCCAACGCCGACCTGGTGGCCCGGGTGGAGCGGCTGCCCGGGGCGGGCGAGACCGTGCACGGTACGGAGGTGCGGACCCATCCCGGTGGCAAGGGCGCCAACCAGGCCGCGGCCGCCGCCCGGCTCGGCGCCCGCGTCGCGTTGCTGGCGCGGGTGGGGGCGGACGAGCACGGCGCGTTCCTGCTGGCGGCGCAGCGGGCGGCGGGGGTGGACACCGCCCACGTGCTGACCGGCGGCGCGCCGACCGGACTCGCGCTGATCACGGTCGGGCCCGGCGGCGAGAACACCATCGTGGTCTCGGCGGGCGCCAACGCGCTGCTGTCAGTGGCCGACGTACGGGCCGCCGCCGAGCTGCTGTCCGCCGCGCCCGTGGTGTCCCTGCAACTGGAGATCCCGCTGGCGAGCGTGGTCGAGGTGGTCCGCACGGTCGGCCCCGGCACCCGGGTGGTGCTCAACCCGTCGCCGCTCGCGCCCCTGCCGGCCGAGGTGCTGACGGCCTGCGACCCGCTGGTGGTCAACGAGCACGAGGCCCGCCGCCTGCTCGCGGGTGCGGCCGGTGACGCGGGCGAGGCGGGGGACGTCCGGGAGGCCCGCGGGGACGGGGGCCCGGGTGCGGCCGGCGAGGCCCCGGAGGACCGGGCCCGGGCGCTGCTGGCCCTGGGGCCGCGGTCGGTGGTGGTGACGCTCGGATCACGCGGGGCGGTCGTGGCGGACGCGCACGGCGTGCTGCGGGTGCCGAGCCCGGTGGTCGAGGCGGTCGACACCACCGGAGCCGGTGACGCCTTCACGGGCGCCCTGGCCTGGCGCCTGGGCGCCGGCGACGACCTGGCGACCGCGGCGCGGCTGGCCGTGCGGGTGGGCGCGGCCACCGTCACCCGTCGCGGGGCGCAGAGTTCCTTCCCCGGCCCCGACGAGCTGGCCGGGTTCTGACCGCGGCCCGGTCACCGATCCGTCCGAACGGCAGCCGGTCCGTCCGGTTGCCGTTCGCCCGGCGGTCCGTTCGTCCACCGACTCGACCCGCCCGGTCCGGGCGCGTGGTGTTCCCGGGTCGGCCCGGCGCGGGTACGTTGCGCACATGACCGATGACTGCGAGATCGTGCTCGGTGACGTCCGCCTCGCCCACCGGGTGTCGGGAGACCCCGCCGACCGTCCGCTGGTGCTGCTGCACGCCCTCGGTGCGGACGCGGCGGACTGGGAGTGCGTCCGGCCCGTGTTCGAGCGCCGCCGGCGGGTGTACGCGCTGGACCTGCGCGGTCACGGCCGCAGCGCCCACCCGGGTGCGTACTCGCTCGAACTCATGCGGGACGACGTGCTCGCGTTCCTGGCTGCGCTGGGGCCGGAGCCGGTGGACCTGGTGGGGCACTCCACGGGTGGCGTGGTGGCGTACCTGGTCGCGGCGCAGCGCCCGGAGCTGGTGCGCAGGCTGGTCCTGGAGGACGTCCCCGCACCGTTGCCCCGCAAGCCGGGAGAGCTGGTCAGGCCGGCCGGGCCGCTGACGTACGACTGGGCGGTGGTCCCGGCGGTCAGGCGCCAGCTGGACGAGCCCGATCCGGCGTGGCTCGCGGCGCTCGGCCGGATCGAGGCGCCCACCCTGGTGGTGGCCGGCGGTTCGCGCAGCCATGTGCCGCAGGACGGCGTCGCCGAGCTGGCCCGGCTCGTTCCGGACTGCCGGATCGTCACCATCCCGGTCGGACACCTGGTGCACGCCGCGGGGCCGGAGGAGTTCGCGGTGGTGGTGTCGGACTTCCTGACCTCGGGCGACGCCGGGTCGCCCCGGGCCGCCGGACGGGGCTGACGGACTGCCGGGGCGGGGCCGCCGGGCTACCGGACGGGGCTGACGGACTGCCGGCGGCCGGGCCCGGGCTGGGCACCCGCCGCCCCGCGCTCGTCGTTCGGCCGAACGGAGGCCCGGGGTCGGCCATTCGCGTGCTCCGGTGCCCGATTGCCGTGCGCGGACGGTGTCTGGACGGGCGGCGCGGTCGGCGGGTCCCTACGCTCGGGCCGGGAGCCGCCTGCCGCCGCCCGGCGGAGACCACGGTTCCGGCCGTCACCGCCAGCGAGCCCGGGAGTCCGCATGACCGCACCACGAGGCCGGGCCGCGCAGACCCCGGGGGCGAGCGCCGCCCGACCGAAGGGGCTGCGGGCTCTCGGTGAGTGGTGCGCGCGGCACTTCGTGGTCGTCATGGTGCTGTGGCTGGTCGCCCTGGGCGGACTGCACGCCCTGCAGAACACGATCGGCGGCACCTACTCCGACGACTTCACCCTGCCCGGCACGCAGTCCGACACCGGCCTCGACGTGCTGAAGATGTACGAACCCGCGGCCGGCGGCTTCAGCTCGCCGATCGTCCTGCACGACGACCAGCCGCTGACCTCATTCCAGAGCCAGGTCGGCCAGGCGGTCACCGCGCTGCAGCAGCTGCCGCAGGTGCTCTCGGTGACCAACCCGCTCCCGGCCACCCCGCCGCCGCAGGGGAGCCAGCCCCCCGCCACCTCCCCGGTGTCGACCGACGGCATGACCGCGTACATCACCGTGCGGTTCGCCAGCAGCCCGAGCTCGCTCGGACAGGAGTACCTCGACGGCGTCGACGCGGCGGTCGAGCCGCTGCGCGCGGCCGGCGTCGAGGTCGAGTACGGCGGCTCACTCGGGGAGCTGGCCCGGCCCGAGACCAAGGACCTGATCAGCGAGGCGATCGGCTTCGCGGTCGCGGTCATCGTCCTGATCATCGGCTTCGGGAGCATCATCGCCGCCGGGATGCCGCTGGTCACCGCCCTGATCGCGGTGATCGTCGGGCTGAGCTGCCTCAGCCTGCTGGCCAAGGCACTGACCTTCGCCACCGTCTCACCCACCCTGGCGACCATGATCGGCCTGGGGGTGGGCATCGACTACTCGCTCTTCCTGATCACCCGGCACCGCCAGCGGCTGATCGACGGCGAGGATCCGGCGACCGCCGCCGGCCACGCGGTCTCCACCAGCGGCCGGGCCGTCCTGGTCTCCGGCTGCACCGTGATCGTGGCGCTGGCCGGGCTGTACGTCTCGCGGGTCACCTTCATCGGCAACCTGGGGATCGCGGCGGCGGTCACCGTGATCACCGCCGTGCTCGGCGCGCTGACCCTGACGCCGGCGTTCCTGGGCCTGGCCGGCCGGAACATCGACCGGTTCCACCTGCGCAAGCCCATCGCGGAGACCGAGAGCGGCCCCGACGAGCAGGCCACCGGCCCCTGGCACAGCTACGCGCAACGGGTCGAGCGCAGGCCCTGGTGGTTCATGGGCTTCGGGGTGGTGGTGATCGGGATCCTGGCGATCCCGCTGTTCTCCATCCAGCTCGGCCACATCGACGACGGCGCCGACCCGACCACCTTCACCGACCGGCGCGCCTTCGACCTGATCAGCGACGCGTTCGGTCCGGGCACCAACGGCCCGCTCACCGTGGTGATCGACCAGAGCACGGTGCCTGCCGCCGACCGCGCGACCCTGGCCGCGACCGCGCAGAGCACCCTGAACGGGGTGCCCGGCGCGGCCACCGTGGGGCCGCTCAACCCCACCAGCGACGGGAACGCGCTGGTCGGTACCGTCATCCCGACCACCCGCCCGCAGGACCGGGCCACCACCGACCTGGTCAACAACCTCAAGGACGACGTGCTGCCGCAGGCCGTGGCCGGCACCACCGCCTCGGGGTACGTCACCGGTACCACCGCCGCCCAGGTGGACTTCCTGGACATCGTGGCGGCCCGGCTGCCGCTGATCATCGCCACCGTGGTCGGGCTGGCGTTCATCATCATCCTGATCGTGTTCCGCGGCGTGCTGATCGCCGTCAAGGCCGCCGTGCTCAACCTGCTGTCGATCGCGGCCTCCTACGGCGTGGTGGTCGCGGTCTTCCAGTGGGGCTGGGGCGGCGAGGCCCTGGGAGTGTCGGGCACGGTGCCGATCGAGAGCTACGTGCCGATGATGATGTTCGCCATCGTCTTCGGCCTGAGCATGGACTACGAAGTGTTCCTGCTCGCCCGGGTGCGCGAGGCCTGGCTGCGCACCAATGACAGCAAGGGCGCCGTGGCGCACGCCTTGGAGATCACCGCCCGGGTGATCTCCTGCGCCGCCCTGATCATGGTGAGCGTCTTCGCGGCCTTCCTGATCAGCGACAACATCGTGGTGAAGATGCTGGGTCTGGGCCTGGCGGTGAGCGTGCTGATCGACGCGACGATCGTGCGGCTGCTGCTGGTGCCGGCCGTCCTCACCCTGCTCGGTGCGCACGCCTGGTGGATTCCCGGCTGGCTGGACCGGATCCTGCCGCACCTGGACACCGAGGGCGAGGAGGAGCCGGCCGCCCCCGGCCCGGCCTGACGCCCCGGCAGGGGGTGCTCCGGCCGGTCGGGGGCGTCGGGTGGGTGGTGGGTCGGCGGTGGTGGACCGCGCTGCGGGATCAGGTGCGCCGGGCGGTCGACTCCCTGACCGCGAGGGTGTAGCCGGGCTGGATCCGCTCGGGCTGCAGACCGGGCGCCCCGGCCAGCCGGCCCAGCACCCGCTGGACGGCGAGTCTGGCGATGGCCTGTTTGTCGGGTGAGACGGTGGTGAGGGCGACGGGTGAGAAGCGGCCTTCTTCGATGTCGTCGAAGCCGACGACGGAGATGTCGTGGGGTACGCG
>NZ_JBHUSG010000066.1:0-46239 GCF_042673745.1 Kitasatospora sp. NPDC057015 | reverse complement strand
GCGCAGCCGGGCGCGCGCGGCGGCGGCCCCGGCCGCCCGCGCGCGGCGCAGCGGGCCCAGACCGGTGGGGGCCGCGCGCCGCGGCCCCCGTCGGGGAAGGCCCGGGGCTCGTCGCTCTCCCTCGCCATTACCCGTACTCGACACCGACGGCGCCTCCGCCTCTCGGGTTGCGCGCCCCGGCGGGATGCCGTGGCACGGAATGTCGTGGCCGATCCCAGGTCACGACCGGCGCCGCCGGAGAACGCCCGGCTCACCGATGGTGACGAATGCTGCCGAACAGTGACATACCCTGTGGAAACCCAGGCTATCCCGGCTGGTGGTCCGTCTCTTCGGATTGGCCTACCTGGCCTACGCCGGTTTGCGGCGCGGCCCCCGGGCCGCTCCGGAAGCGTCACGACGGGGGCTCACTCGCCTAGGGCCTGTCCGGCGGATCTCGCCTCCGGGCGCGGCCGACGGCGCCGGCCGCGGACGTCCGGGACGGGGCTCTGGGCGGGCCGCAGGAGGCGGGCGGGCACCGGGCCGCGGCCCGGGCCGTACGGGCGGGCACCGGCCCCTCGGAGGGCCGGGGCGGGGGTGGCGGCCGGTCAGCCGCGGTCCAGGAGGCGGGCGACGTACGGGAGGACCTCGCGGTCGTGGTCCAGCCAGTCGACCCCGGCCAGCTCGGCCGGGCCCAGCCAGCGCAGCTCGGAGTGGTCCTCCAGGGGCTGCGGCTCGCCGGAGACCAGCTCGGCGGCCCAGAAGCGGAGTTCGAGCCCGGCGCGGACCGTCCAACGCCCCGGCAGTGGCTCCGACGCCCGTGCCGTGACGCCCAGTTCCTCCAGCAGCTCGCGCTCCAGCGCCTGCTCCTCGGACTCGCCGGGCTCGGCCTTGCCGCCCGGGAACTCCCAGCGCCCGGCGACCTCGGGCGGCGCACTGCGCCGCGCGGCCAGCACCCGGCCCCGGTGGATGAGCGCGCCGCCGACGACGATCCGGATCTCCATGGCCACGACCCTATGCGGCCTCGGACTCCACCCAGTACAGCTGCTTGTGCCCGCGCGCCTCGAACTCGGCGGCCAGCCGCTCGGCCTCGGGCCGGTCCAGGCCGCCCGCGACGAGGTAGCGATTGCCGTTGTCGTCCTGGCGCATCACCCGGTACGTCCCCATGACGGCGAGGGTAGCGGGCCCGGCTCGCGTGGGGGTCGAGCCGGGCCGGCTCTGCCGACGACGCTAGGGGGCGCCCGCTACCGGCAGGTACGGACCGGGTTAACAGCGCGTAAGACCGCGGGCCCGGGGCTGCGCCCGGGGGTACGGGCGGGGGTACGGGCGGGACGGTTGCGGCGGGTGGGGCGGCCTCGCCCCGGCCGGCCGGGCCCGGGAGGTGGCCCCCGCCGGCCGGGCACGGGGGTGGCTCCGACCGGCCGCGGCCGGTGGGCCGTCAGACCCGGAGGTCGCCCGGGTGTTCGCCGGTCGACAGGCCGAGGGCCGCCCGGACGGCCTTCGCCTCCTCGGCGGACTTGTCCAGCAGCGACGTCGCCCGGCCCACCGCCCGGGTCAGCTCCGAGCCGGCCCGCGCCGTCTGGACCGCCCGCCAGGCCTCCGCCGCCGTCGACTCGGAGGCCACCATCGCCGCCGCCGGGGCCTTCGCCGCCTCCGGCCAGGAGATCGCGGAGAGCTTCGCGCCCTCCTCCTGGGTCGCCCGGGCCATCGTGGCCGCCCAGATCCGGTAGTCCTCCGGAGCCTCCTCGACCCGGCCCTCCGGCATGTCCTCGGCCGCCGCGTTGAGCGGCTTCACCGCCTCCAGGTAGGCGAGTTGGGGAGCCGTCAGCGTGGTGCGATCGGTCCGGAGCGAGCCCTTGTGCGGGATGCCCCCGTCTTCGAGGACGCAGATCAGGGAACCGGCGGAGGACTTCCAGCTCTGCCGGGTCGGGTACATGTACGTCCGCCGGACGCCCTCGGGCACGGCCCAGTCGTCCAGGGTGTAGTCGTCGAAGACGGGCTTGCAGAGGGTCTCGGCCGTCCGGCGGATCGTGTCCTCGCCCGGGTAGCCGCCGTCGGCCGCCACCGGGATCGGCACCGCGCCCGCCGCCTCCGAGTGGTGCGGCAGCAGGCAGGGCACCTTCGTCACGAAGGACACCTGGTCGCTCCCGGCGTCGGCGCCCGGCGCCGGGTTGTAGCAGTCGCCCTTGGCGATCTCGTCCCAGGTGACGGAACCGTGCGGGGCGCGCGGCCGGCTCGGCCGGCCACCGTCGGCGTTGTCGGCCAGCGCGCCGACGACCGTCACGGCGGAGAGCAGCATGCCCAGAACGGACAGCAGCACGCCCGCCACGGCCATGCCCTGGCCGCGCTGGCCGCGCTTGCGGATCTGGACCAGGGCGATGGTCCCGAGCACCAGGGCGAACGGCCAGAGGCAGGTGAGGCCGGTGACCAGCGCGCCGATCGCCAGCCCGTTGGTGGGCTGCGGCGGGTACGCGTACGCCCCCGGGTACCCGGGCACCGCGCCCGGCGGGAGGCCGCCCCAGGCGTTCGGGGGCGGGCCCCAGCCGGGCGGCGGCTGGACCCAGCCGGGAGGCGGGGTCCACCCGGGAGGCGGGGTCGCACCGGCGGGCGGGAGGCCGCCCCAGCCGGCGGGGGGCGCGGTCCAGCCGGCGGGCGGCGGGGCCGGGTGGCCCGCGGCCGGGTGCGGCCCGACGGCCTCCTGGCCGCCGGGCGGCGACCAGGGGTCGAAGGGCTCGGGCGCGACGGGCTCGGGCGCGACGGGCTCGGGCGCGACGGCGGGGCGGGCGTCGGCGGGAGGTCCGTCCGCGGCGTGTACGTCCGCGGGGTGCGCGTCCGCCGCGGGGGTCGCCTGCTCGGGGACGGTCACCGCCGCGGCCGGGGTCTCGCGGACCGGGGCGTCGGAGGCCGGGGCGTCGGAGGCCGGGCCCTCGGCAGCGCCCGGTGCGCCGGGCGCGGGATCCCCTGCCGTCGGGCTCCCTGCCGTCGGGCTGCCCGGCTCGGGGCTGCCCGGCTCGGCCTTCGACATGTTCGGCGACACCTTGAACTCCCCCGGCCCGCCGCGGGCGGGCACCAGTTCGACGACTGACAGACGGGCGACTCTATCGGACCGGACCGACGCGCCCCCGAGGCGCCCGCGGCCCGCCACCGGCTCCCCCGGGCCCACCGTGCGCCGCCGGCCGCGGGGGCCGCGGCGCCTCACCCCCGGGCCAGCACCTCCCCGTGCAGCACGGCGAACCAGCCGTCCTCCGCCGCCGCCCAGTCGCGCCAGGCCGCCGAGATCCGCTCCAGGTCGGCCCGGCTCGCGAACCCCTCCGCCAGGGCCGTCCGCGCGATCGCCGACTCCAGGATGCGGTCCGCCCACATGCCGCCCCACCAGTCCCGCTGCTCGGGTGTCGCGTACGTCCAGGTGGAGGAGCCCGCCGTGACCTCGCCGAAGCCCGCCGCCCGGGCCCAGGACAGCAGGCGCCGGCCGGCGTCGGGCTCGCCGCCGTTGGCGCGCGAGATCCGCTGGTACAGCCCTGCCCACTCGTCCAGCCCGGCCGGCCGCGGGAACCAGGTCATGGCGGCGTAGTCGGCGTCCCTGGCCGCCACCGTGCCCCCGGGCGCGGTGACCCGGCGCATCTCGCGCAGCGCGGCAACCGGGTCGGCGACGTGCTGCAGCACCTGGTGGGCGTGCACCACGTCGAACTCGCCGTCCCCGAAGCGCAGTCGGTGCACGTCCGCGACCTCGAAGCGGACGTTGTCCAGGCCGCGCCCGGCGACGTGGCGCGCGGCCTGCTCCAGCACCTCGGCGGAGCTGTCCACCGCCACCACCCGCCCGCCGGGTCCGACCAGTTCGGCCAGGTCGGCGGTGATGGTGCCCGGTCCGCAGCCGACGTCCAGCAGGGCCTGGCCCGGGCGCAGCGAGGGCAGCAGGTAGGCGGCCGAGTCGGCCGCCGTCCTGGTCCGGTGCGAGCGCAGGACGGACTCCTGGTGCCCGTGGGTGTAGGTGTTCCGAGGCTCGGTCATGGCATCCCCCTGGGGTCGCGGCCGGACCGCCGTCCGGCCGTTCCGACGCTACTCCGCGTCTCGCCCAATGAGAATATTCATCTCAATATGAGAGACGATAACGTAATCGACTGCCCACGGGCGGCAGTTCTGGCGGAGAATCGGGGCATGGGAAAGACTTACGAGCGGATCGACGGGCGGCTGCGCGCATTCATCGAGCGCCAGCCGGTCTTCTTCGCCGCCACCGCCCCGCGGGCGGACGAGGGCCATGTCAACGTCTCCCCCAAGGGCCGCTCCGGCACCCTGGTCGTCATCGACGAACTCACCCTGGCCTACCTGGACTTCGGCGGGAGCACCGCCGAGACGATCGCCCACCTGCGGGAGAACGGGCGGATCACCCTGATGTGGTGCGCGTTCACCGGGCCGCCCACCGTGGTGCGGGTGCACGGGCGCGGCGAGGCCGTCTTCCGCGACGACCCGCGGTTCGCCGAACTGCTCGGCCGCTTCGACCCGGCCGCCGACGGCGGCGGCCTGCGCGCGATCGTGCTGGTCCACGCCGAACGGGTCAGCGACTCCTGCGGCTTCGCCGTTCCGCTGATGGACTACCGCGAGGACCGCTCCCTGCACTCGGACTTCTTCGACCGCAAGACCGACCCCGAGTTCGCCGCCTACTGCGAGGGCAAGGACCACGTCGGCACCAGCATCGACGGCATGCCCGCCCTGCCGCTGCCGCTGCCCCCTCGCCCGGCCTGAGGGCATGGTTCGGCCCCCGCCGGAAGGACGCTCCGGCGGGGGCCCGACGCTCCGCAGTGACTACGGGTTGACGGTGAACCAGGTCGAGCGGGACTTCTTCCACTCGGGGTGGGTCAGGTCCTTGGCCTCGGTGCCGTCGTTGTAGAGGTCCGCGGAGCCGTCGTCGGTGATGAGCTGCACCCGGGCGCCGGGCACGGTCAGGTCGGGGACGTCCACCACGGCCTCCCAGCCGCCCGCGTCGGTGGTCGGCAGGTCGAGCAGCTTCACCGGGGCGGTGGTGGCCAGGCCGTCCCAGCGGTAGAGCGCGTACGGGTCGGAGTTGTCGTCCGCAGCCCAGGAGCCGGCCACGATCAGGTACTGCCCGGCCGCGTTGCGACGGATGTCCCGGACGGACAGGCCGCCCAGGTTCAGCTCGATCGGCGTGCCGAAGGTCGCGTGCACCGAACCGCCGGGCAGCTGGTTGAAGTTGGTGACCGGCACCAGCAGCGCCTTGCCGTTGGTGACCGCCGGCGTCAGCGGCGCCCGGAAGCCGACGAACGCGGTGGTGGTGCTGCCCGGGGCGAACTCCAGGCCCTCGACGTTGAAGCCGTCGATCTGCTTGGGGATCTGGCCGGCCGCGGCACCCGCCGCGAAGCCGTAGTGGTTGCCGTTGGCCTTGTCCCAGTTGATCAGGTCGTCGCGCAGGCCGGTGTACTTGCCGCCCAGGGTGAGCTGGGTGCTCGCGCCGGAGCCGGTGACGTTGGTGGTGAAGACCGTCCGGCGGTCGGCCTTGATCTCGCCGTCCTTGTTGTTGCCCAGCGAGCCCGTCCAGTAGATGGTGTTGCCGACCCGGGTGGCGCCCTCGATGTCGATCTCCTTGGAGACACCGAGCGCCGAGGTGAAGTCCCAGGTCCGCACCGGGGCGCCGGAGGCGTTGCGGTCGTACAGGCGCAGCACGTTGGACTCGTCGTCCGCCACCACGATGTAGCCGTTGCCCGCGTCCACGGCGGCCGAGGCGTCGCTGGAGCCGGTCAGGTAGCGGGCGTCGGCCGCGTGCTGGACGGCCGGCGAGGCCGCGTAGTGCAGGGTCTTGGTGGCGGTCTTGCCGCCGAGGCCCGTCACCTTGATGGTCAGGTCGGTGTAACCGACGCCCCGCGCGGCCACGTTGAGGACGCGGCTGCCGGTCGTGCCGGCCACCGTGACGTCCGTGGTCTTGGCCACCGCGGTCTTGGTGCTGGCCGAGGCCGCGACGGTCAGTGCGGAGACGTCCGCGCCGCTCTGGGCGATCGTGACGGTGACGGTCGGGTCGCCGGTCGCCCCCACCGCACCGGAGAGGTAGCCGGCGGAGAGCGAGATGGTCGGGGTTCCGTAGGTCACCGCGAGCGCGGGCGCGGCGGGGATGACGACGGCGGGCAGTGCGGCGGCCAGGGTGAGCGCGGCGGCGAGACCGAGCGGACGGCGCGGGTACGACACTGGTGGGGCCCTTCTACGGCGAGGCGGTGTGAGGTCCGGATCAGGTTGGGCGCCCCGGGCGAACGCCGCCCCTACAAAACCGGGCCGCCGGGCGAACACCGTCCCTCCGCTCGTAGCACCGGGCCGACCTGCACCGCTGGCCGGTGACGGACCCGGCCGGGCGCACCGGTGGGCGGTCACCCCGTCGGTGGCCGGCCGTCGGCGCGGACACCGCACCGCCCACCGGGGTGGGCCGCGGCCGTGGCGGGCACCGGGCAGCGGTCGGGCCGGCCACCGGTCGTACCGTGGACGGTGCCCCGACCAGAAACGGATCCCGCACCCATGGCCCCGACCCGCCCCCACGTCCTGCTGAGCGCCGCCATGTCGCTGGACGGGCACCTCGACGACGCCTCGCCCGAGCGGCTGCTGCTCTCCAACCCCGCCGACTTCGACCGGGTCGACGCGGAGCGCGCCGACAGCGACGCGATCCTGGTCGGCGGCAACACGCTGCGTGCGGACAACCCCCGGCTGCTCGTCAACGACCCCGCCCGGCGGGCCGCCAGGGTCGCCGCCGGCCGGCCCGCGTACCCGCTGAAGGTGACGCTCAGCGCGAGCGGCGCGCTCGATCCCGAGCTGAGGTTCTGGCACACCGGCGGCGCCAAGGTCGCCTACACCACGGACGACGGGGCCCGCGGGCTGCGCCCGGCGCTGGACGGCCTGGCGGACGTGGTCGCGCTCGGCTCCGAGGTCGGGCTCGGCGCGGTGCTGGACGACCTCGGGGCCCGCGGGGTGCGGCGGTTGATGGTGGAGGGCGGCGGCAGCGTCCACACGCAGTTCCTCGCCCAGGGCCTCGCCGACGAGTTGCAGCTGGTGCTCGCCCCGCTGCTGGTCGGCCAGGCCTCGGCGCCGCGGTTCGTGAACCCGGCCGCCTTCCCCGGCGGGCCGGCCAGGCGGATGCGGCTGCTGGAGGCCCGTACGGTGGGTGATGTCGTCCTGCTCAGGTACGCCCCGAAGGAGCCAGCCGCGTGACCACTGACCAGCGAGCCGCCGATCTCGCCCTGCTCGGGCGCGCCGTCGAGCTGTCCCGGCTCTGCCCGCCGTCCGACACGGCCTTCTCGGTGGGCGCGGTGCTGGTCGGCGTCGACGGCGCGGTGCTCAGCGAGGGGTACAGCCGGGAGGGCGATCCGCTCAACCACGCCGAGGAGGCCGCCCTCGCCAAGCTCCCCGCCGGGGACCCGAGGCTGCTCGGCGCGACGGTCTACAGCTCGCTCGAACCCTGCGGGCAGCGTGCCTCCCGGCCGCTGACCTGCTCGCGGCTGCTGATCGCGGCGGGCGTCGGCCGGGTCGTGGTGGCCTGGCGGGAGCCGGACCTCTTCGTCACCGGCTGCCAGGGCACGGCCCTGCTGGAGGCGGCCGGGATCGAGGTCGTGGAGTTGCCGGAGCTGGCGGCCGAGGCCCGGTCGGTCAACGCGCACCTGCTCGGTTGAGCACCGGCCGGACCGCGCCCGGGCCCCGGTAGGAGCATGGCCGGATCGTTTGTATCATATTGAAACAAATACTGGCCTTCCGAGGAGCCCCGCCGTGCCCGTCACCACCGAGCTGTCCGCCCGAGCCCTGCTGCTGGACATGGACGGCACCCTGGTCAACTCCGACGCCGTCGTCGAACGCTGCTGGCGCCGCTGGGCCGCCCGGCACGGACTCGACGGCGACGCCGCGATGCGCGTCGTGCACGGCCGCCAGGGCCACCTCTCGATGGCCATCCTGCTGCCGGACCGCCCGATGGAGCAGAACATCGAGGAGAACCGCCGGATGCTCGCCGAGGAGACCGCCGACGTCGACGGCGTCGTCCCCGTCCCCGGCGCCGCCGCCTTCCTCGCCGCGCTGGCCGGTCTCCCGCACGCCCTGGTGACCTCCGCCGACGAGGGCCTCGCCCGGGTGCGGATGGGCGCGGCAGCGCTGCCCCTGCCGCCCGTCCTGGTCACGGCCGAGTCGGTGGGCGCCAGCAAGCCGGACCCGGAGGGCTTCCTCAAGGGCGCCGCCGCCCTCGGCTTCGCCCCCGCCGACTGCCTCGCCTTCGAGGACTCCGAGGCCGGCATCGCCGCCGCCCTCGCGGCCGGCATGCAGGTGGTCGGCATCGGCCCCCGCGCCGCCGCCCACGCCCCGACCGTCCAGGCCGACTCGCTCGAACAGGTCGAGGTGACCGTCGGCGCCGACGGCACGCTGACCGTCCGGGTCGGCTGACCGGACCGCCCCGACCGGCCGGGCCGCCCCCGCCGCGGCCCGGCCCTACGGGGTCACGGGGTCACGGGGTCGCGGGGTCGCGGGGTCGCGAGTCACTGCAGCCGGCCCAGCGAAGCCCGCAGGCGGCGGGCGTCCCGCAGGCGCTGCTCGTACGTCGCCCCCAGCACCAGGAGCAGCAGGCCGGCGAGGGCGAGCGGCACCCAGCGCGGCAGCAGACCGAGCACCTGCACCACGGCCGGGGCCAGCTCGTGCACCCCCACCAGCAGAAGTGCGCCGCCGCCCAGCACCAGCGGGCACTGCAGCCGCAACCGGCCGCCCAGCACCGTCACCACCAGCGCCGCCGAACCCAGCAGCAACGGCCGCAGCCAGCCCCCGTCCACCCACATCGTCGGCAGGCTCGGCGCCAGAGCGAGGCCGAGGCCCGGGCCGTAGGCCGTCCACGACCCGGCTTCGGGCCGGCGCCGCAGCCGCAGGCCGCCGATCACCAGGGCGGCCACCGCCACACTCAGCGTGTACGCCTCGGGCGTGCCCACCCCGGAGAGCGCCAGCCGGATCCAGGAGGCGGCGATCAGCAGCGCGGTCGCCGCGACCGAGGCGGCCCGGCGCCGGTCGGCCCGCAGCGCGACCCCGAGCAGCGCGACGCCCGCCACCGCGAGCGCGAACGCCAGTCGCCCCGGCGCGGTGACCATCGGTACCAGGGCGAGCCCACCGAGGACGTAGCCGGTGCGCTCCACGGCCCGCGAGACGGCGCCGCCCGTCCGGGCCGCCACCGGGGCCGAGGCGACGGCCACCCCGAGCACCGCCAGCAGCACGTCCGGCAGGGCGAACCCGGCCGTGGCGGTGACGGCGGCGGCTTCGGCGCCCAGCGCGGCCAGGGCGCAGGCCGCGGTCACCGCCGGCCTGACGGCGAGCCCCCGGCCGGTGGGCGCCGGGGCTGCGCGGACCGTCAGGGTCACCGAGAGGGCGGCGAGCACCGCGAGGACGGCGATGGTCGCCACCCGGTCGGCCGGCGCCCAGAGCAGCGCCAGCACGGCGGCCGCGGCGGGCACCGCCGGAGTGACCGACCGGACCGGACGCGCCAGGGCGTGCCCCACGGCGGCCACCGCGCAACCCGCGGCGACGGCGACCGCGACACCGTACGGCAGCCCGAGGGCCACCGGCAGCAGCGCGAGGGCGGGGACGCCGAGCAGCGCGGCGGCGGTGGCGAAGCCGCCGACCGGCCGGGCGGAGTCGGTGACGGTGACGGTGACGGCGGGTTCGGCTGCCGCGTCGGCCGCCGCCCGAGCGCGAACCGCGGCAGGAGCCGAGGTGGGGGAAGCCGGTGCCAGGCCGAGGTCGGCCCTCGTCAGGCCGTACCAGGTCAGCGCGGCGAGGACGGCGACCAGCAGCCAGAGGCCCGTGACGGCCGCCGGCGCGACGGACCAGTCCCAGGGCGCCGCCGGCCCGTCGGCCCAGGCCGCCCGCACCTGCCCCAGCGGCGCGAGGACGGCCCGCACGATCTCGCCGAGAGCCGGCGTCGAGGCCACCAGCAGCACGAGCACGGCCGCGTGGAACAGGCCGAGCGGGACGACCCGGCCGAGCGGCCGGCCCGGCGCGGGAGCCGATGCGGGAGCGGGGGTGCGAGCCGATGCGGGAGCGGGAGCCGGGCCGGGAGCCGGCGCGCCGGCCACCGTACGGTCCGTCCCCGGACCCCGCAGCAGGGCGCCCGCCACGACGGCGAGCAGCGCGGCCGGCGCCGCGTACGCGACCGCGCCCCACTCCCGGGCCACCGCCGCGGCGACGGTTCCACCGCCCGCGACCAGCAGCGCACCACCGCCGAGGGCGGCGGCCACCCGGCGTCCGCCGACCGGCAGGCCCGGGTGCGCGAGGCGCGGGTGACGGAGCGACACCACGAGGGCGAGCAGGGCGAAGCAGCCCAGGGGCAGCCACGCCCAGAGCACCGCGGACCACCGCTCGTCCGCGACCGCTGCCGGGTGACGCGGCAGCAGTACGGCCGACAGCGAGGCCTGGCCGGCGAGGAACGCGCCCAGCCCGCCCCAGAGCGCGGCCAGCGCGCCGAGGGCAGGGAGGAACGCCGGGCCGACGGCCGGCAGCGACCGGTCCGCACCGCGGCCGGCCACCGCCCTCAGCACCACGAGGTCGACCGCGGCCGTCGCCACCATCGCCGTGGCCTTGGCGTTGACGCCGTCCAGCCCGAGCGCGTCGACGGCGAGCAGCCCGGGCAGCCGCCCGAGCAGGAACCCGGCCGCCAGCGGGATCCGCAGTCGCAGCACCCACCCGTACGCGGCCGCCCCGACGCCGGTCAACGCCGTCGCCACCGCCCAGTAGGCGGGCGTGGCGACGGTGTCCAGACCGGCCAGGCCGGCGGACCGCGCGGCGAGGAGGTCCAGCAGCACCAACGCCAGGCCGACGGCGGCCGAGGTCTCCGCCGTGGCGGACAGGCCACGGCGGTGCAGGCGCCGGGGCAGCGCGAGGGCGCACCCGGTCAGCCCGGCCAGCACGGCGGCGCGGCCACCGATCCCCAGGTGCCCCCAGCTGACCACGGTGAAGACCAGGGCCGCGATGCTCACCAGCAGGCCGCCGAGCACCAGCAAGGCGGTCTGCGCGGATCGCCCGGACACCTCCGGGCGCCCGGTCACGACCATCCCGCCGGACGGGGCCGTCACACCGGGCGGGGGCGGGCCCCACGGGACCACCGGGCCCGGGGCGGCCTCCACGGGCTCGTCCCGGCGGGCCCGCAGCCCGGCGAGCAGGTCGTCCCGCTGCCGGAGCAGCAGCAGTCGCTGCGCCTCGATGCCCTGCAGCGCCAGCGTCACCTGCCAGAGCGTCGCGGCGGCCACGCCGGTGAGCGGCAGCCGGCACCGGCCGCAGCGGGCGGGCCGCTCGGTCTCGAACGGCGCGCCGCAGTCGGGGCAGGCCGGGACCGGGCCGGGCGCGGCGGGGCCGGTGGGCGCAGTGCTGGTCATGCCCAGAGTGTCCCGGCCGGGCGGGCGCCGCACATGAGTACGGGTACTCAACCCCGGGCGGTACCGGCCCCGGGACGGCGGGTCGCGCGGGCGGACCCGGACTCGAACGCCAGGCCGGACTCATCGGGCCTTCGGCCCACCGGGCCTGTGACGCACCGGGCCCCGACGCCGTCCCGACCGGTCCTGTCAGGACCCTCCGTCCTGGCGTCCGGGAGTCATATCATCGACGCGCCAGGCTCCTTCGGCGGCGTGCGGCCGCCGGACTGGCGGAGCGGCGGAGTGCGCCCATGCCTGCACCAACGGCCTCGGAGCCGCCCTGGCCACCGGGCTCCCTGATGGCGGAGCTGACCGCCGACGACCGCGCGGCCCTGGAGCGGCTCGGCAAACCCCGCGCGTACCGGCCGGGCAGCGCGTTGATGCTCGAAGGCGACCGGGACACCGAGGTCTCCCTGCTGACCGACGGATACGTCAAGGTCCTCGGCGGGACGGAGGACGGCGGCACGGCCCTGCTCGCCGTCCGGGCCAGGGGCGACCTGGTGGGCGAGCTCGCGGCGATCGACGGCCATCCGCGTTCGGCCACCGTGCTGGCCGTCCGGCCGACGACGGTCAGCACGGTGGACGGCGCGGCCTTCCGGGGGCTGATGCGCGAGCGGCCGGGCCTGGCGGCCGCCGTCCAGCGCTCGCTCACGGCCAAGCTGCGCGCCACGACCCGGCACCGGATCGACGCCGGAGCCGGCTCGGCGACCGTCCGAGTGGCCCGCACCCTGGACACGCTCGCCCGCCGGTACGGCCACGAGGATCCCGCCGGCCTGCGGATCGGCATCCCGCTCTGCCAGGCCGACCTGGCCTGGCTCACCGGCCTCTCCCACGCCAGCGTCCAGCGCGCCCTGCGCCGGCTCCGCCAGGACGGCGCCGTCACCACCCGCTACCGCTCGCTGGTGGTAAGGGACTTGGGCGCCCTGCGGGCGACGGCCGAGCTGCCGGGAGCCGCTGGCGGCTGACCGCGCGGCCCCGACTCCCCGCGGCGCGCCACAGGCCGCCCGGCAGCCGCCGGGCGGTCTCAGTTGCCCTCGAACTGCCGGAAGACCTCCGGACGGAACAGGTGGGGCGCCACCTCCTCGGGGCGGGGCACCGGCGGCGGTTCCACCAGCCCGCCCGACCCGCCCGACCACGGCCGGGCGGCCGACGCCGCCGGCGGCGCGGCCGGTGGCGGCCCGAGCACGACGTGCACCCAGCCTTCGCCGGAGAAGCCCTTCTCCGGCGCCTCCACCCTGACCTGCCGGAACCCCTGCGGATCAAGCCCCCGGTAGCCGTGCTCCAACACGTCCTCGAAGAGCTGTCCGGAGACGATGAGGGCGAGCTCGCACCGCGGCTGATCCCGCAGGACGGCACGCAGCTCCGCCGAGTCGAGCAGGCGGAACGCCCGGACGACGGCGCGGCCCACGAAGCCGCCGGCCGACTCGTGCACCACCCCCTGGTGCAGGGCCGCCCGCAGGCGCAGCCGGGCGGCGTCGCTGAGGTCGCGGTTGACCTCCCGCAGGGCGATCCCGAGCTCGCGGACGAAGTCGGGCACCACCCGGCCCTCGTCGATCCCCGGCGGCAGCAGGAGCAGCTCGCCGTCGCCCTGCGGCTGCCGCAGGCAGGCGGGCCGGTCGATGCCCGCCTCCGCACAGGCCGCCTCCAGGACGTCCGACAGCCGTCGCTGGGTGGCGATCTGGCGCAGGTGGTCCTGCCGGGTGGACCCGGCGAGGTCCACCGCGACGACCAGCCGGCGCACCGCCGCGGGGGCCCGGCCGACCGGCCGACTCACCGGACACCCCCGTCCGGGCGTCGGTCCGGTGGCGGCGCCGACCCCGGCGGCGGCAGCACGTCCGTCAGGGACATCTCGACCACTCCACCGTCCGCATTCATCAGGACCTCCAGCCCGCCGGCCGCGTCCGGCCCGTCCTCGCGGATCGTGGCCCGGTGCCTCAGCACCACGTCCAGGCCGGGCAGGGCAAGCCGCAGCTCCACCTCCCGCAGCTGGCGGGGTGGCGACAGCCCGAAGAGTCCGCTCTCCGAACTCAGCACCCCACGGCTCACCTTCATCAGCCGGTCGATGCCCGACAAGTGCCTCCGTACCGAGACCGAGCCGGCCGGCAGCCCGTCCGAAAGATGGCTCAGCGACCCCGTGAAGTACTCCGGGTCCCGGGCCACCCGCCAGACCGCGGGCAGCAGGATCCTCCTCCCGTCCCGCAGTCCGAGGATCACCGTTCCCGTGAACTCGGTCTCCGCCGAGCGGTCCACTACGGCTTGCCGCCATTGTGACGGTTCATCACATACCAGATCGCCAGGGCGATCACCGCCGCCCCGGCCGGAGTGGCCAGGAGCAGGACCGCCCGGCGGTGCAGCGGTCTCGATTTTTTTGGCGGCTCCGACGCGGTCACGGCGAGCGGCTGCGGCGTCGTCACGACGGGCGCCTTCGGCCGGACGGCGACCAGCGGCTCCGGCCGGACCGGCCCGCCGTCGACCGCGAGGACGGCGAGGCTCCCGCTCCCCACCGGCGCCGGGGCCTCGGCCGGGCCCTCCACCAGGTTGAGGACCAGCGCGCGGCCCTCCCGCTCGCCGCTCAGCAGCTCGCGGACCCGGGCGACGAAGGCGGTGGTGCCCTCGTCGCTGCGGGCCGCACCGAACCAGGCGGCGGGCAGCGCGCCCGCGGGCCCGGCCGCCACCACGGCTCCCGCGGCCCCGCCGGCGTCCGACGCCGGCGAGTCCAGGGCCGCCAGCAGCGCGGTCACCCGCTCCCGCACGATCCCGGCCGCCTGCGGGTCGCGCCGGCGCCGGAGTTCGACCACCTCGGCCTCGTCCGGGAAGAGTCCGTCGAGCAGCCGGCCGAGCCGCACCCGCCCGTCCTGCGCGGTGAAGGCCTCCAGCCAGAGCGCCACCAGCCGGACGACCCGCTCCAGCCGCTCGGCCGCGCCGGGTCCGCCCGCGCCGGCCGCCGCGGTGGCACCGGTCAGCGCCAGTGTGAAGCGGATCGGGGTGCCGACCTCGTCCCGCCGGGCCGACGGGACGCCGCTGACGAAGGCCCGCCAGCCGCCCTCGCCCGCCTCCACCAGCAGCGTCGGGTAGTTGGTGTCCGCGTGGTCCCGGTACGAGCTCCACCACAGGGCGGCGGGGGCGGCGCCCAGGAACCGGTAGTCCTTGTCGCGTTGGACGCCCCGGGTCATGACGTACCCCCGGACGGCAGCCGCCTCGTGCGCCTCGTCCGACGCCTGCGCCCGGTCCGGGCCCGCCACCCCGGGCGGCCCCGCCGGTGCCGATGGGGCCGCCGACCCGTCCGGAGCCTGCGCGGCCGGGCCGCTGCCCAGTTCCTCGTTCACAGCACCTTGCTCCTTCCGCTGGACGCCCGGCCGGCGATCATCTCCAGCGCGTCCTGCAACTGCTGCGCCTGGGCGCGGAACGCCCGGGCCTTGCCCAACTCCCCGCCGCGTTCCAGCTCGTTGGCCCGGATGTTCCCGTTCAGCGTGTTGAGGATGTGCCGGAAGAACCCGCGCTTCAGCTCCCGGCCCCGCACCTCCATGCCCTGGGCCGAGGCGATGTGGTCGGCGGCCATGCCCGTGGCCACCTTGCGCTGCGCCTCGACCAGCAGGGAGCAGACCGCGCCGAGGATGTCGTCGGCGCCGGCGATCGAGATCCTCCCCTTGCCCCGGACGGCGAAGGTGCCCCTCGGGCGCTGCACCCCGGGATCGTCGGTGCTCGGCTCCCACTCGACCTTGACCAGTTCCACGCAGCCGAGCGTGTCCACCGGGCAGTAGCGGATCTGCGCGTGCGGCGCGTTCAGCCGGACCAGTTCGACGACGCGTGCGTAGACGTCGAGCACCCGCTCCCTGAGCAGTTGGGAGTCGTCCCGGTAGCCGCCGTTGTCCGCGAAGTAGGACTCGCACTTGACCGGTGCCAGGACGACCAGCGCGGGTTCCTCCCGGGCCAGGTTGCGGTACCCGGCCCAGCTCTCCGCGATCTCCTGGACGGCCAGCGTCTCCAGCACCGCCGGCACCGACTGCCAGTGGGCGGCCTGCTCGGCCTCCATCAGCACGGTGGCGTCGATCGGGATGATCAGGATGTTGCTCTCGACGAGGAACTCGCGGCACTCGTCCCACTGCCGGATCTCCTCCGGCCCGCGCCGCTCGCGCTCGCTCATCCAGGTGCCCGGGAAGTCCAGCAGCGAGAACCTGATGCCGTTCGTCGCCTGCCCGGGCTTCAGGTCCAGTTCGAAGTACGTCAGGTTCTCGCTGCCGGGCATCACCGCGGTGTCGAACTTCTTCGCCAGCAGGCCGCCGTCGAGTTCCTGACGCCGCAGCCGCAGCCTCGCCCGGGTGCTCGAATCGGCCGCCCGCAGCACCACCGGCGTGCCGCCGAGCAGGCGCTCGCTGTCGGTGAGCAGCGAGACCACCAGCGAGGTCTTGCCGACCCGGCTGGGGCCCAGCATGCCGATCCGGAACACCGGGCCGGCGTCGGCTTCGGTGGTCACACTCTCCATCGGGCGTCCTCCGTGTCGTCCGTTTCCACTGCCTGTGTCCCGCTGGCCGCCCGCGCGCCCGGTGCTCGGGTACCCGCCGCCCCGGCGTCCGCCGCGCGCGCCCCGGGTAGCCGGGACACCGCGGGCCGGGAGCCGGGATCGCCCCGCAGGGCGAGTTCGATCTCCTCGCAGGCCCGGGCGACCGCGGCGAAGCGCGCGTGTTCGCTGTTCAGGCCGCCGTACCGGCCGGGCCACAGCTCGTCGCGGTAGGTGCGGGCGAGCCGGCGGAACTCACGTTCGGCCGTACCGGACCTGATCAGCGCGTCCTCGAACTGCTCGACCGCCGCGAACAGCACCAGCCCGGGCAGGACCGAGTCGCGCAGCAGGGCCTTGCGGGTGCGGTAGGCGGCCTGTTCGGCCCGGACGGTGATGAAGTCGTACAGCTCCTCGGCCCCGGCCTGGCTCACCGCCACCGCGATCTGGGAGCGCATCTGGCCCTCCTCGGGGTCGAGGATCTCCAGGTTCAGCCCGTCCAGCTGGGCCCGGATCCGCGGGTGCAGCTGGGTCCGGTAGTCCAGCCGGAGGGCGAGCAACTCGGCTACCGCACCGGAGAGTTCGGGGCACGGTTCGTAGCCGTCGTCCAGCAGCGCGCGAAACCGGCCGAGCGCCGCCGCGCCCTCCTCCGCCGCGCCGTCGTCGGCCGCGAGCAGCTGGCCGGTGTGCTGCCCGAGCACGTCGGCGACCCGGGTGTGCAGTCGCCGCACCCGCTCCTCGAAGTAGGTGTCGATGGACGAGAACCGTCGCCCGATCTCCACCCGGATCCGGTTGAGCTCGTCGGCCGCCACCGGAGCCGCGTTGTTGTGCACCCGCATCTGGCGCAACTGGCGGGTGCACCAGCGCTGCCGGTGCGCCAGGTCGTCCGCGTCGCCGGGCGCGCCGGCGTTCTCCGCGGCCCCCGCGCCGGCGGCGCCCGCCTCATCCTGCCCCGCGGTGCCGAGGCCCTGGGCGAGCCAGCGGGACACGCCCGCGTAGGCGTCCTCCACCGCCGCGGTGAACTGCTCGTCCTCGAACCCGCCCATCACCTCGGCCCGCAGGTCGGCGACCACCTCGGCCAGGTCGGCCGCGACGTCCTCGCGCAGCAGCTCGGCCTGCCGCTCCAGGTCCTCCGCCGGGGCCGAGGCGTGGCCGCGCAGCCCGGCCAGGGCGCCGGTCAGGGCCGCGACCTCGGCGCGCACTGCGTCGGCCAGCTGTCCGGCGTGCTCCGCGAGCCCGGCGACGATGTCCCCGTCCATCACGGGGAGGCGGTCGACCAGCGCGGCGAGCAGCGGCTCCAGGAGGTCCGTGCCGACCGAGCGCGGGTCGGCCGCGTCGGTCTGCAGGACGCTGAACCGCCGCCCGGCCCGCCCGGCGTCGACCTCGCTGGCCAGGTGCCCGAGCAGGGCGGCGGCCAGGCTCTCGGCGTCGTCCCTCCCCCGGTTCACCACGATGAAGACGAAGTCCCCGGTGCGCCGGACGAGCCCGCGGGCCTCCTCCAGCAGGGCCAGCGCCCGGCTGTCCGCCGCCCCGAAGTAGGCCATCCCCTCCAGCGGGCGCTTCACCAGCAGGACCGCGTCGACGTCGTGCCGCAGGCCCGCCACGTGCCGCCGCTCGGCGTCCGCCGCGACCTCGCCGAGCCCCGGCAGGTCGACGATGCCGATCCGGTCCACCCCCGCGTGCGGGAACGGGCACTCGATCCTGGCCTCGCGGACCGCCAGGTAGCGCCTGGCCGGTTCGCCCGCGTCCACCTCGGACTGCGAGGGGTACGCGACGTAGCCGCGCAGCTCGGCGAGCGGCACCTCCCGCTCGCCGCCGGTCAGGTCGTCACGGTACGACCAGAGGCCGCGCTGCATGCCGCGCAGCCGCTGCAGCAGCGGCGCCTGGCTGTCCTCCACCTCGTCCGGGAGGCGCCAGTGCGCGAACTCCTCCAGGGTCTCCGGCGCCGAGGTGAGGCCGAGCAGCGCGCAGTACGGGCGCACCGACTCGGCCAGGAAGGAGCTCGGCGTGTGCAGGCCGACGACGGCGCGCGGCCGACCCGGCGAGTGGAAGATCCGGCTGCGCACGGCGGTCACCGGAACGCCCGAGCCGGTCGGGATCTGGTCGTCGGTGAGACCGGAGAGCGACTGGAGCAGGGTGCTCTTGCCCACCCGTGCCTGGCCGCTCACCCCGAGGTTCACGGTGCCGCGCGAGAACCTGGCCGCGGCGTGCCCGTACTGGTCCAGCAGCTCGGCGACGCGCGAACGCACGTCCCGCAGCCCCGGCCCGCCGAGCACCTCCCTGAGCTGTTCCGACGCGTCGCGGTGCGCGCGCAGCCGGGCCAGCACCTCGTCCAGCCGTCCGACGGCGGCGCCGGTCCGCTCCCAGCGGGCGGTCTCCGTCTCGACGGTGACGAGCAGCTTGCGCCGGTTCTCCAGCAGCGCGTCGATCCGCGCCGCGGTGTCCGGTCCAGCGGCGCTCGGCCCGAAGATGTCCGCTCCAGAGGTCATGCCGGTTTGCCCCTCCCTCGACCCTGATCCGTTCGAATCCCCGGGAGTCGCCGCGCAGGCGGCATCGCGCCTCGGCACCCGTCCCGGCCTCCTCAGGCGTCCCCCGCTCCCGGAGTGCCGTCATCGTAGGGGCGCCCGCGGAACGCTGTCCCCGTCAGATGACGAAATCTTGACCATCCATCAAATCCGTTATGGCGCAGCAACATTGGCATGTTCTGTATCAATTTCACCGGGCCTCACGAGCTCCCCGCGCGCCCCCGTGGCGCGCCCCCGCCCGCACCGGCGCCCCCTACGCTGCCCTCATGACGACCCCCGAATTCATCGTGGTCACCACCACCCACGACACCGAGGAGAAGGCCCGTACGCTGGCCGCCGCCGCGGTCGGCGAACGGCTGGCCGCCTGCGCCCAGGTCTGCGCCGTCGACTCGGTCTACCGCTGGGAGGGCCGCCTGCGGACCGACCCCGAGTGGCGGATCGACTTCAAGACCCGCGCCGCCCTCTACGACCGGCTCGCCGCCTTCGTCACCGCGCACCACACCTACGACACCCCCGAGGTCGTCGCCGTCCCCGTCCTCACCGGCAGCCCCGCCTATCTGGACTGGCTGCGCACCGAGACCGCCGACTGACCACCCGGACGGCCCTCGGCCACGCCCACCCACGCCTCCGCACGCCTGGCCGGCCGATTCGGAGGGCCGACGGCGCCGGCGGGCGCACCAGGCCGCACGGCCGAGGGGGTTCGCGCCTTGTCGCCGACGCAGGAGGGACGTACAATTTCCTGTACCCAGCAGAGGAGTCGGACCATGAAGACGATGACCTACTCGGAGTCCCGCGCACGCTACGCCGAGGTACTGAACGCGGTGACCGACGACCGCGAGGAAATAGTGATCACCCGCGCCGGACACGAGCCCGTGGTCATCGTCTCCCTGGAGGACTACCAGTCCCTCAAGGAGACCGCATACCTGCTGCGGAGCCCGGCCAACGCCCGTCGCCTCCTCGCCTCCATCGAGGAACTGGAAAGCGGTGGAGGAACGGTACGGGAGTTGGCGGACCCGGCATGAAGATCACCTTTTCCTCCCAGGCCTGGGAGGACTACCTGTGGTGGCAAGCCCAGGATCGCAAGACTCTCAAGCGGATCAACGCACTACTCGCGGACATCGCGCGCAACGGCAATGAAGGCATCGGCAAACCGGAGCCACTCAAGCACGGCTTCCAGGGCTACTGGTCGCGTCGGATCAATGACGAGCACCGCTTGATCTACAAAGCCACCGAGGACTCGGTCCTGGTCGCCCAATGCCGCTACCACTACGAGAGCTGAACCGAGGGCGCCCGATCACCGCGCGCCCAGCCGGCACGATGATCTCCCGGTCTGTGACGAGATGGACGAGCAAAGGGTCGGAGTCACCTCGCACGGAAACGCAGAGGGGGTCGGACTCCACCGAGTCCGACCCCCTCGACCTGCGCACTCGCCGGATCACCCGACAGCGGTCAACCGGCCGGTCACACGTTGAAGCGGAACTCCACCACGTCGCCGTCCTGCATGACGTACTCCTTGCCCTCGATGCGGGCCTTGCCCTTGCTGCGGGCCTCGGCGATGGAGCCGCAGGCGACGAGGTCGTCGAAGGAGATGATCTCGGCCTTGATGAAGCCCTTCTGGAAGTCGGTGTGGATCACACCGGCCGCCTCGGGGGCGGTGGCGCCCTTCTTGATCGTCCAGGCGCGGGTTTCCTTGGGGCCGGCGGTGAGGTAGCTCTGCAGGCCGAGGGTCTCGTAGCCGACGCGGCCGAGGGTGGCCATGCCGGTCTCCTCCTGGCCCATGGACTGGAGGAGCTCCAGGGCCTCGTCCTCGTCCATGCCGATCAGCTCGGACTCGATCTTGGCGTTCAGGAAGATCGCCTCGGCGGGGGCGACCAGGGCGCGCTGGGCGTCCTTGAACTCCTCGTCGGTGAGCTCGTCCTCGTCGACGTTGAAGACGTAGAGGAAGGGCTTGGTGGTGAGCAGGTGCAGCTCGCGGACCGAGGAGGAGTCGAAGCCGGCCTCGAAGAGGGTCCGGCCCTCCTCCAGGATCTTCTGGGCGGCCTCGGCGGCGGCGAGGGTGGCCGCCGACTCCTTCTTCAGGCGCGACTCCTTCTGGAGGCGGGGCAGCACCTTCTCGATGGACTGGAGGTCCGCGAGGATCAGCTCGGTGTTGATGGTCTCGATGTCGTCCTTGGGCGAGACCTTGCCGTCCACGTGCACCACGTCGGGGTCGACGAAGGCGCGGATGACCTGGCAGATCGCGTCGGACTCACGGATGTTCGCGAGGAACTTGTTGCCCAGGCCCTCACCCACGGAGGCGCCGCGGACGATGCCCGCGATGTCCACGAAGTCGACGGTGGCCGGCAGGATCCGCTGCGAGCCGAAGATCTCGGCGAGCTTGTTCAGCCGGGCGTCCGGAACGCCGACGACGCCCACGTTGGGCTCGATGGTGGCGAACGGGTAGTTGGCCGCCAGCACGTCGTTCTTGGTCAGGGCGTTGAACAGGGTCGACTTGCCGACGTTCGGCAGGCCGACGATTCCGATCGTGAGCGACATGAAGCGCAGTCCCGTGGGCTCGGAGGGAGTGGAGCGGCCACCGTACGGGCCGACCACCCAGTCTACGGGCTGGCGCTCAGCCGACCGGCTCGGGCTCCAGGAACTCCAGGCGGTTGCCGAGCCCGTCCGCGGAGTGCAGGCGGCGGTACCCGGGGAAGTTCGCGTCCCAGGCCACCGGGTGGCCGTGCGCCGCGAGCCGGTCGGCGAGGCCCGGCAGTCCGGTGACCAGGATGCCGGGGTGGGCCTTGGCGGACGGGGCGAACCGGTCCACCACGCCGAGGTGGACCTCGACGCCGCCGCCCCGGAACCAGCAGCCGCCGCGCGCCGCCAGCACCGGCGGCTTCTCGATCTCGGTCATGCCGAGCACCCCGGCCCAGAACCGCCGGCACAGCTCCTCGGCCCCGGGCGGCATGTCGAGCTGGACGTGGTGGAGCCGCTCGAAGGCGAAGTCCGCCGCCATGGTCACTCCTCGTAACTACGATGACGGACCATCATACGACTGCGCCGGACGGAGACACGGAGCAAGCTCCCGATCAGCCATTACACAGTGTGGCGTTGATCGGACCGTACGTTGGGCGGGTGGAGCAGAGCATCCGTACCCAGCCGCCAGGGCCCAGACGCCGACCGCCGAACGGCGGAGCCGGGGCCGCCGTTCCGGGCCCCGGCCGGGCCCCCGGGCGACCCGCTCCGAGCGGCGGCGCCGGCGCCGGCCGATCCAGGCTGCGAACGGCCTCCGCGCCCCGGGAGTCGGCGCGGGACACGGGTCGGGAGCCCGGCCGGCGGCTGCGGCTGCGCCTCCCCCTGGGCGGCCGGGGCGGGAGCGAGCGGCCGCGCAGCGGCCGTCCGGCCCGGCTGACCGCGGTGGGCGCCGGGGTGCTGGCCGCCGTGGGCACCGTCCTGGCGGCCGGTCTGGACCGGTTGCTGTTCGGCGGCCTGGGCGTGCTGTTCGGCATCGGCTACCTGGTGGTCTGCTTCCAGCTGGCGGTCCGGGTGCGGCCCGCCGACCTGCTGGCGGCCCCGATCAGCGGTCCGATCGCGTTCGCGGCGGCACTGCTGCTGCTCGGGCCGGTGTCCAGTTCCGGCGTGACCGCGCAGGTGGTGGCGCTGGCGACCGGGCTGGCGCTGCGGGCCGGCTGGCTGTTCGGCGGGACGGGGCTGGCCGCCGCGATCGTCCTGGCGCGGTTCGTGGCGCAGCGCCGGATCCAGCGCAACCGCTGACCGCCCGCCCCGCCCCGCCCCACCGACGGACGCGGACCGACGCCGACCCGGACCGGCGCCGATGCGAACCGGCACCGACACGGACCGGCACCGACCGGCACCGACCCGACCTAGCCGGCCCGGGCGGCCGCCATCGCCGCGCCGACGATGCCCGCGTCGTTGCGCAGCTCCGCCGGGACGACCTCCGCCTCGCGCTTCCTCAGCAGCGGCAGGAACTTCTCGTGCTTGCGGCTCACCCCGCCGCCGATGACGATCAGCTGCGGCGAGAAGAGCCCCTCCACGAGGTCCAGGTACTCGTCCACCCGGACCGCCCACTGCTCCCAGCTCAGCTCGTGACGCTCCTTGGCGGCCGAGGAGGCCCGGCGCTCGGCGTCCTTGCCGCGCAGTTCGAGGTGGCCGAGCTCGGTGTTGGGCACCAGCACGCCGTCGACGAAGAGCGCGCTGCCGATGCCGGTGCCGAAGGTGAGCACCAGCACCACCCCGTCGCGGTCCCTGCCGGCGCCGTGGGTCGTCTCGGCCAGCCCGGCCGCGTCCGCGTCGTTGAGCAGGGTGGCGGGCAGGTCGAGGGCCTCGCGGAAGAGTCCCTCGGCGTCGAGGCCGATCCAGCCCTTGTCGACGTTGGCGGCCGTCCGGGTGTGGCCGCCGACCACCACGCCGGGGAAGGTCAGTCCGACCGGGCCGCGGTACTCGAAGTGCCGGACGACCTCGCGGACCGCGGCGACGACGGCCTCGGGCGAGGCGGGGCTCGGGGTCAGCACCTTGTGGCGCTCCTCGGCCAGCACACCGCGCCGCAGGTCCACCGGGGCGCCCTTGATGCCGGACCCCCCGATGTCCACGCCGAAAACGTTCGCCGTCATGCGTCGTCCCTTCTGTCCACAGGCCTGTGCACAACCGTACGGAAGGCCGCTCCGGCACCAACGTACGAGAGGCCGGTCGGCCCCGCCTGCTGATACCCGCGGACGGGCAGCACGATGCCCGGGGCCCCGCGGGGCTCCCGGGCATCGTTCGGGGTTCGGGGTTCGGGGTTCGGGTCAGAGCTTGCCGGCGGCCTCGGCGCGCAGGTCGCGGCGGAGCTCCTTGGGCAGCGAGAAGATCAGGTGCTCCTCGGCGGTCTTGACGATCGAGACGTCCGCGTAGCCGCGCTCGGCGAGGAAGGCCAGCACGCCCTCGACCAGGATCTCGGGTACCGAGGCGCCGCTGGTCAGGCCCACCGTGGTGACGCCCTCCAGCCAGGACTCCTCGATCTCGTCGGCGAAGTCCACCAGGTGGGCGGCCCCGGCGCCGTACTCCAGGCCGACCTCGACCAGGCGCACCGAGTTGGAGGAGTTCTTGGAGCCGACCACGATCAGCAGGTCGACGTCGGGCGCCATCTGCTTGACCGCCACCTGGCGGTTCTGGGTGGCGTAGCAGATGTCGTCGCTGGGCGGGCTTACCAGCAGCGGGAAGCGCTTCTTCAGCTCACCGACGGTGGCCATGGTCTCGTCGACGGACAGCGTGGTCTGGGAGAGCCAGACGACCTTGCTCTCGTCGCGCACCTTCACGTTGGCGACGTCCTCGGCACCGTCCACCAGGTGGATCCGGTCCGGGGCCTCGCCCATGGTGCCGACGACCTCCTCGTGGCCCTCGTGGCCGACGAGCAGGATGTCGTAGTCCTCCTCGGCGAACCGGACGGCCTCCTTGTGCACCTTGGTGACCAGGGGGCAGGTGGCGTCGACGGTGGCGAGCTTGCCGGCCTTCGCCTCGTCGTGGACGGACGGGGCGACGCCGTGCGCGGAGAAGACCACGATGGAGCCCTCCGGCACCTCCTCCGTCTCGTCGACGAAGATCGCGCCCTGCTTCTCCAGGGTCTGCACCACGTACTTGTTGTGGACGATCTGCTTGCGGACGTAGATCGGCGCCCCGTACTGCTCCAGGGCCTTCTCCACGGCGATGACGGCGCGGTCGACGCCCGCGCAGTAGCCCCGGGGGGCGGCGAGCAGGACACGGCGCTGAGCAGTGTTGGACATGGCTCCCATGGTACGGGCGCGGCCGGGCCGCGCCGACGGGCGCCACGTACCGGACCGAACCGGCCCGGAATGCTCAAATGTGGACGTGACCGACGCTCCGAGCGGGACGGTGGGGACCGAGGGTCTGCGGCGCAACCTGGGCGTGCGCGACCTGATGGTCTACGGCCTGCTGTTCATCGCCCCGATGGCCCCGGTGGGCGTGTTCGGCGTGCTCGACGCCAAGAGCCACGGCGCGGTCGCCGCGGTCTACCTCGCGGCGACGGTGGCGATGGGGTTCACCGCCTTCTCGTACGCGCAGATGGTGCGCGCGGTGCCGCGGACCGGCTCGGTGTTCGCGTACGCGAAGGCCGGACTGGGCGAGGGGCCGGGCTTCGTCGCCGGGTGGATGGTGATGCTCGACTACCTGTTGATCCCGGCGGTGGCGTACCTGTTCTCCGGGATCGCCCTGAACTCCCTGGTGCCCGGCGTGTCCCGCTGGGTGTGGACGGCGCTGGCGGTGCTGGTCACCACCGCGCTGAACCTGGCCGGGGTGCGGACGGCGGCGGCGGTCGGCTTCGCGGTGCTGGCCATGGAGATCGCGGTGCTGGGGGTGTTCCTGGTGTCGGCCGTGGTCGTGCTGGCCCGCGACGGCGCCGCGCGGGACTGGCTCTCGCCGCTGACCGGCGTCGGCGGCTTCGACGCGGCGGCGGTGGTGTCGGCGGTCAGCGTGGCCGTGCTGTCCTTCCTCGGCTTCGACGCGATCGCCTCCTTCGTGGAGGAGGCGGTGGGGGCCTCGGCCGCGGTGGCGCGGGCCGTGCTCTGGTGCCTGCTGCTGGCCGGCGGGCTGTTCGTGGCGCAGACCTACCTGGCGGCCCTGCTGGAGCCGGACTCCCCGCAGCAGCTGGCGGCCGACCCGGCGGCGCAGGGCGCGGCCTTCTACCGGACGGTGGACGTCGCGATCGCGCCCTGGCTGCACACCCTGGTCGCGGTCAGCAAGGCGATCGGCGCGGCCTTCGCGGCGCTGGCCGGACAGGCCGCGGCCGGGCGGCTGCTGTTCGCGATGGGTCGCGAGGGCCGGCTGCCGCGCGCGCTGGGCGCGGTGGACCGCCGGTCGGGCGTGCCGCGGCCGGCGCTGCTGACGGCCGCGCTGATCACGCTGGTGGCGGCGCTCTGGGCGGCCCGTCGCGACGACGGGCTCGACCAGCTGACCTCGGTGGTGGACATCGGCGCGCTGACCGCGTTCGTGCTGCTGCACGCCTCGGTGATCGGCTGGTACACCGTCCGGCGGGGCTCCCGCGACCGGCTGCGGCACCTGGTCGTGCCGGCGCTCGGGATCGCCGTGACGGTCGCGGTGATCGTGGCGGCCGCGCACACCGCGCAGTGGGTCGGCGCGGTGTGGCTGGCGGTCGGGCTCGCCGTCCTGTTCGTCCAGGACCGGACCGCTGTCGGCCGGCGGCGCTAGCCTCGTCGTCATGGCCAACACCAGCTCACCCGAAGCCCCGATCCCGGTCGGCAAGGTCTCCGCGCTGATCGGGGGCTGGATCGACCGCCTCGGCGCGATCTGGGTGGAGGGCCAGATCACCCAGCTGAGCAGACGGCCGGGGGCGGGCGTGGTGTTCCTGACCCTGCGGGACCCGGAGCGCGACGTCTCGCTGACCGTCACCTGCTTCCGGGCCGTGTTCGAGCAGGTCGCGGACGTGGTGCAGGAGGGTTCGCGGGTCGTCGTGCACGCCAAGCCGGAGTGGTACGCGGCGCGCGGCACGCTCTCGCTGCGGGCCTCCGAGATCCGGCCGGTCGGGCTCGGCGAGCTGCTCGCCCGGCTGGAGCAGCTCAAGCGCAGGCTCGGCGCGGAGGGGCTGTTCGACGCCGACCGCAAGAAGCCGCTGCCGTTCCTGCCGCAGTGCGTCGGCCTGGTGACCGGGCGGGGCTCGGCCGCCGAGCGGGACGTCCTGGAGAACGCCCGACGCCGCTGGCCGGCGGTCCGCTTCGAGGTCCGCAACGTGCCGGTGCAGGGCGCCGCCGCGGTGGCGCAGGTCTCGGCGGCCGTCCGGGCGCTGGACGAGCACCCCGAGGTGGACGTGATCGTCGTGGCCCGCGGCGGCGGCAGCGTGGAGGACCTGCTGCCGTTCTCGGACGAGCAGCTGGTGCGCGTGGTGGCGGCCGCCCGGACGCCCGTGGTGAGCGCGATCGGGCACGAGCCCGACCAGCCGCTGCTGGACTTCGTGGCGGACCTGCGGGCCTCGACGCCCACCGACGCGGCCAAGCGGGTGGTGCCGGACGTCGGCGAGGAGCTGGCCAGGGTCCGCCAGCTGCGCGACCGCGCCCGGCGGCAGGTCACCGGCCGGGTCGAGCGCGAGCAGCACGGCCTGGACGGGGTCCGCAGCCGCCCGGTGCTGGCCGCGCCGCAGCGGATGCTGGACGGGCGCGGGCACGAGGTGACGGCGCTGCTGGAGCGGGCCCGGCGCACTCTCGGCCACCGGCTGGACGGCGCCGAGTCGGACCTCGGGCACACCCTGGCCCGGGTGGTGGCGCTCTCGCCGGCCGCGACGCTGGAGCGCGGGTACGCCGTGCTGCAGCGGGCGGACGGCACGGTGGTGACCGACCCGGCCCAGGTGGCGGCGGGCGACGCGCTGCACGCGCGGGTGGCCGCGGGCGGCTTCGGGGTGACGGTCGACGGCCAGGCGTGAGGGTCGACGGCGGGGCCGACGATCCACGGCGGGCAGTGGCCGCCGGGTGCCCCGGCTCGGCCGTTCTGTCGGTTCGGACCCCTAGGCTGGCCCCATGGCAGACCAGGAGAACCCGGAGAACCGGCAGGACGGCGGGCAGCCGCCGACCCCCGACGACGCCCTCGGCTACGAGCACGCCCGGGACGCGCTGCTGGAGGTGGTCCGGCAGCTGGAGACGGGCGGCACGTCGTTGGAGGAGTCGCTCGCCCTCTGGGAGCGCGGGGAGCAGCTGGCGAAGGTCTGCCAGCGCTGGCTGGACGGCGCCCGGGCCCGGCTCGACGCGGCGCTGGCCGCGGAGGGCGAGGCCGCGGACGGGTGACGCGGGTCACAGGACCCCGGGGAACAGTTGAATGTTCACCCATGTTGTCATCAGGTGATCGGCTCCCCGGCCGACCCCCCAAAAAGCCCAGTATGAGGTGCACAACGATGACGACTGCCGCCAACGACGCCCTGGTGCTCGACGCCGCCGCCCAGGACCTCCTCTTCCGTGAGGCCCGCACGGCCAACACCTTCACCGACGAGCCGGTCAGCGACGAGCAGATCCAGGCCGTCTACGACCTGGTGAAGTACGGCCCGACGGCCTTCAACCAGCAGCCGCTGCGCATCGTCCTGGTCCGCTCGGCCGAGGGCCGCGAGCGCCTCGTCAAGCACATGGCCGACGGCAACAAGCCGAAGACCGCGAGCGCCCCGCTGGTCGCCATCCTGGCCGCCGACAACGAGTTCCACGAGGAGCTGCCGTCGCAGCTGCCGCACTTCCCGCAGGCGAAGGACATGTTCTTCTCCGAGCGCCCGGTGCGCGAGTCCTCCGCGCAGCTCAACGGCGCCCTGCAGGCCGCCTACTTCATCATCGGCGTGCGCGCGGCCGGCTTCTCCGCCGGCCCGATGACCGGCTACGACGCCGACGGCCTGAACAAGGAGTTCTTCGCCGACGGCGACCACTCGGTGCTGGCCGTCGTCAACATCGGCAAGCCGGCCGAGGACGCCTGGTTCCCGCGCTCCCCGCGCCTCGCCTACGACGAGGTCGTCACCACCGTCTGATCCCCGCCCGCCCAGGGGGCCGCGGACGTCGAAGAGGACCCCGAGCCGACGGCTCGGGGTCCTCTCGCGTGCCCGCCCGCCGCACCGGGCCGCCCGGGCGGGGCGCCGCCGGGGCCGCGGGGGCTCACTTCAGCGCGTCGGCCAGCACCGCGAGCTCCTCGTACGAGGCCGTACCGGTGACCAGCGTGGTCGCCGTACCGCTCTGCACCGCCAGGGCGCGGGCCTTGGTGCCGCGCACTCGCTCCCAGCTCGTGCCGTCGACCGTCGTGCTGCCGTCCGTCGAGCCGCCGGCCACGTTCGCCGCCAGGACGTCCGCCCGGGGCGCGTCGCTCTGCTCGACGGCCGCGTACTGGCCCGACGGGGTCACGAAGCCCAGGTGCCAGGTGTGGTGGCCGTCGTTGCCGGCGCGGGTCGCGTCCCGGTACTCGACCGAGGTGGCCTTCCACTTCTCCGGGAGCCCCTCGGGGGACAGCAGCGGGAACGGCGCGTCCCGCTTGGCGGAGGCCGCCGCCGCGCGGTACTCCACCGCGTGCACGCCGTCGCCCTCGGAGTGCGGCATGAACGCGTATCCGACCGCGACCACGCCACCGATGGCCAGCATCGACAGGACCATGTCCCGTACCGTCTGCCGGCCCCTCATGCTGCTGTTGCCTGCCATTCCCACATGGTGACCCATCGCGCCCGGGAGCCCCACACCCGGGGTACCCGCGAACGGGTGAACGGGGACATACCGACCCGGACCGCGCGCAGCGGGGACCCGCGCCACAGACAGTGCTCCGACAGGAAGATACGATCGCAGCACCCTCACCACGGCGTTCGACCGGGCAGTAGTCGGGCGCTTACCGGCCGTCGCGTACAGAGAGGTATCGACGATGACCACGCACGCGGTACACAGCAACTTCCCGAACACCCTCCCGCAGTCCCTCGAGGTGGCCCCCGAGGCCCCCGACCGCAACCTCGCACTCGAACTCGTCCGGGTCACGGAGGCCGCCGCGATGGCCGCTGGCCGCTGGGTCGGCCGGGGCGACAAGAACGGCGCCGACGGCGCCGCGGTCAAGGCCATGCGCACCCTCGTCTCCACCGTCTCGATGAACGGCATCGTCGTCATCGGGGAGGGCGAGAAGGACGAGGCCCCGATGCTCTACAACGGCGAGCGGGTCGGCGACGGCACCGGCGCCGAGTGCGACGTCGCCGTCGACCCGGTCGACGGCACCACGCTGACCGCCAAGGGCATGGCCAACGCCGTCGCCGTCCTGGCCGTCGCCGACCGCGGCACCATGTTCGACCCGAGCGCCGTCTTCTACATGGACAAGCTCGTGGCCGGCCCCGAGGCCGCCGAGTTCGTCGACATCACCGCGCCGCCGGCCGTCAACATCCGCCGGGTCGCCAAGGCCAAGGGCAGCGCCGTCGAGGACGTCACCGTGATGATCCTGGACCGCCCGCGCCACGACGACTTGGTCCGCCAGGTCCGCGAGGCCGGCGCCCGGATCAAGTTCATCTCGGACGGCGACGTGGCCGGCGCCATCATGACCGCCCGCGAGGGCACCGGCGTCGACCTGCTGCTGGGCATCGGCGGCACCCCCGAGGGCATCATCGCGGCCTGCGCGATGAAGTGCATGGGCGGCGTCATCCAGGGCCGGCTCTGGCCCAAGGACGACGCCGAGCGGCAGAAGGCCATCGACGCCGGGCACGACCTGGACCGGGTGCTCACCACCAACGACCTGGTCAGCGGCGAGAACGTGTTCTTCGTGGCGACCGGCATCACCGACGGCGAACTGCTGCGCGGGGTGCACTACCGCCAGGAGACCGCCACCACCAGCTCGCTGGTGATGCGCTCCAAGAGCGGCACCATCCGGGAGATCCACTCCACCCACAAGCTCTCGAAGCTGCGGGCGTACAGCGCGATCGACTTCGACCGCGCGAACTGAACCGGGCGACCGGTCGGATCGGCAGGACGTGCGCCGGGATCCGACGGCGTACGGCGCCCCGGCTCACCGGCCCTGCCGGACACGCCACGGCGGGCCACCGTCGGGGTGACACGGCGATCGGTCAGCCGTGACGGACAGTGAACAGCGGCCTCGGCGGAATCCCCCTCCGCCGAGGCCGCCGCCGTCTGTGCACCGGTCTTCGGGTCCGTCCGGCCCGGCCCCGCGGCCGCGCAGCCCGAGCCGTACGCCCCCTGGCCCGGACCCGCCGGGCGGTCGCGTTCAGCCCGCTATCCGGCGCGCGGCGGGAACCCGGGCGGCCTCGCGGAGCTCCACGTCCCGGCGGCGCCGGCGGGCCAGCACCACGCGGCGCTCGGCGGCGGTCAGCCCGCCCCACACCCCGTAGGGCTCCGGCTGGGCCAGCGCGTGCTCGCGGCACTCCAGCAGTACCGGGCAGCGGGCGCAGACCCGCTTGGCCTGCTCCTCGCGGGCCAGCCGGGCCGCCGTCGGCTCCTTGGACGGCGCGAAGAACAGCCCCGCCTCGTCCCGGCAGCAGGCGGCGCCCGTGTGCCAGGGATTGTCCTCGTCGTGCGCGGGCGACGGTGTCGGCGCGGGCTGCGGCGCGGCGACGACGGGACGGACGGGGCGGGACTCGATCGAATGCAGCACGGCGTACTCCTGACGGGGCTGGGACTCGGGGATGGGCTCGCGTCCCTGCCCGGCTGCCCCGTGCCACACCCCCGGGCCGGCCCAAGCCGCCTCCGGTGTCGCAGCCGTACAAGAAGCGATGTGCGAGAGGAACTACCCCGCCCCATCCGGATTCATGCACACCGCACGCAACCGGCTACGGAGTGCACTCGGGGCAACGCCGAGTGCCCGTAGAGGAGTTGACGGAGAGTGCCGAACGGCGGGCGCGAGCCGTCCGGCGACCGCCGCCCGCGACCGCCCCCGACCGCCCGGCCGTTCCTCTCCCGCCCGTCCCGGCTCAGGTGCCGAGCTGCTTGCGCACCCACTCCTTGAGCTTCTTGCCCTTGCGCGGTTTGGCCTCGCAGCCGCCGAACACCGCCGTACCCCTGACCCGCACCACCGGCGCGTACGGGTCGGCCGCGGTCTGCTCCTTCACGTCGAAGCCGCCGAAGATGCCCACGCCGCCGCCGTGCAGGCTGACGTTCTCCGGCACCTTGATCTCGACCCCGCCGAACACCGCGATCACCTCGATCACCACCTCGGGCGACTCGAAGACCGCGTCCGTCAGGTCGATCTCGACCCCGCCGAACACCGCGACCGCGCGCAGGTGCGAACCGACCCGCCAGCGGCCCCGGCGGGAGGCGCCGCCGAAGATCGCCACCATGCTGGGCGACTCCTGGCGGGCCGGCGGCAGCGGCGCCGGCCCGCCGGCGCCGACCGGGGGCTTCTCGAAGGAGATCGAGCGGTGCGCCGGCAGGTCCCGGGTCAGCGGTGCCAGCTCGCCCAGCGTCCTGGCCGCGTAGGCGGCCTCGATCCGCTCGGCGTGCTCGTCGACGTTGAGCCGCCCCTCCGCGTAGGCGTCCCGGAGCAGGTCGGCGACCCGCTCGCGGTCGGCGTCCGAGGCCCGCAGGTCCGCCTCCGCGACGGGGGCCGAGATGTCGGTCCGCGCGGGCGGGCGGGCGGGCTCCGGCTTGGTCATGGGTACGGGCGTCCGCCCCTGGTCGTCCTGCGGCTGGTCGTCCTGCGACGGCGAGTTGTCCACGGGGAAAGACTAGTCACCGGGGGCCGGCCCCGAACGACAGTTCCCCCGCTTTCGCGTGACTCCGGTCACGCAGGCGGACCTGTGCGCGTGCGCTGTTCGCCCGCCGCCTACCCTTGAGGGTGCTTCGCCGCCGCAGCCGGATCACCCTAAGGACCGCCCCCATGGCTCCCACGCCAGAGTTCGACTACACCGACCTGCTCCCCCTCGGTGCGGACCCCACCCCCTACCGCAAGATCACCTCCGAGGGCGTCTCCACCTTCGAGGCCGGCGGCCGCCGCTTCCTCAAGGTCGAGCCGGAGGCCCTGCGGCTGCTCACCGCCGAGGCGATGCACGACATCTCGCACTACCTGCGCCCCGCGCACCTCGCCCAGCTGCGCCGCATCCTGGACGACCCGGAGGCGAGCCCCAACGACCGCTTCGTCGCCCTGGACCTGCTGAAGAACGTCAACATCTCGGCCGGCGGCATCCTGCCGATGTGCCAGGACACCGGCACCGCGATCGTCATGGGCAAGCGCGGCCAGAACGTCCTGACCGAGGGCCGTGACGAGGCCGCCATCGCCGGCGGCGTCTTCGACGCGTACACCAAGCTCAACCTGCGGTACTCGCAGATGGCCCCGCTGACCATGTGGGACGAGAAGAACACCGGCAGCAACCTGCCCGCCCAGATCGAGCTGTACGCCACCGACGGCGACGCGTACAAGTTCCTGTTCATGGCGAAGGGCGGCGGCAGCGCCAACAAGTCGTACCTGTACCAGGAGACCAAGGCCATCCTCAACGAGGCCTCGATGCTGAACTTCCTGGAGCAGAAGATCCGTTCGCTCGGCACCGCGGCCTGCCCGCCGTACCACCTGGCGATCGTGGTCGGCGGCACCAGCGCCGAGTTCGCGCTGAAGACCGCCAAGTACGCCTCCGCGCACTACCTGGACGAGCTGCCCACCACCGGCTCCGCGAGCGGCCACGGCTTCCGCGACCTGGAGCTGGAGGCGAAGGTCACCGAGCTCACCCAGAAGATCGGCATCGGCGCCCAGTTCGGCGGCAAGTACTTCTGCCACGACGTCCGCGTCATCCGCCTCCCGCGGCACGGCGCCTCGCTGCCCGTCGCGATGGCCGTCTCCTGCTCCGCCGACCGCCAGGCGCTCGGCAAGATCACCGCCGAGGGCGTCTTCCTGGAGCAGCTGGAGACCGACCCGGCCACGTACCTGCCGGACACCACGGACGACCACCTCGACGACGACGTGGTGCGGATCGACCTCGACCAGCCGATGTCCGCCATCCGCAACGAGCTCTCCAAGTACCCGGTGAAGACCCGCCTCTCGCTCACCGGCACGCTCGTCGTCGCCCGCGACATCGCGCACGCCAAGATCAAGGAGCGGCTGGACGCCGGCGAGGGGATGCCCAAGTACCTCCAGGACCACCCGGTCTACTACGCCGGCCCGGCCAAGACCCCCGAGGGCTTCGCCTCCGGCTCCTTCGGCCCCACCACGGCCGGCCGGATGGACAGCTACGTCGACCAGTTCCAGGCCGCCGGCGGCTCGATGGTCATGCTCGCCAAGGGCAACCGCTCCAAGCAGGTGACGGACGCCTGCGCCAGGCACGGCGGCTTCTACCTCGGCTCCATCGGCGGCCCCGCCGCCCGCCTCGCCCAGGACTGCATCAAGAAGGTCGAGGTCCTGGAGTACGCAGAGCTGGGCATGGAGGCCGTCTGGCGGATCGAGGTCGTGGACTTCCCCGCCTTCGTCGTGGTCGACGACAAGGGCAACGACTTCTTCCGCGAGACCACCGAGGGCCCGCTGATCACCAGCCTGCGGGTGCGCTCGAAGGAGTAGCGGCGGCGCGGACGCGGACACCGCCGCACCGGCCCGTCGAAGGCCGGTACGGCGGTGTCGTCCGCGAGGGGCCGCGGGAGCACGCGTCCGTTCGCCCCCGGTGGGCCGGGGCGGTGCGTGGGCTCCGAGCGGCGCGCGTCGGCGGGTGCGGTTACGGACGGCTCACGATGACGCCGAGCGGCTCACGGGTGGTGTCCCCCGGCTTCGCCTCGGTCTCGTCGACGCCCTCGCCGCCGAAGAGGTCACCGACCAGGCCGGCCTCCTGCTCGGCGGTGGGGGCCGCGTACTCCGTCCCGTCGGTGCCCTCGGCGGCACCCGCCAGGGCGGCCGGCACGGTCTCCGGCGTCGTCTGCTGGGATGCCTTGTCGCCCGACGACAGCTCAGCTGTCGCAGCTGTCTCAGTCTCGTTGTTGGCCATGGCCGGTACCTCTCGGGTCGTCAGGTCATTTCAAGCCCGGCCGGTTCGGCCGGGGCGCCCGGACAGTATCGTAGGGATCGTTAAACGTCCTATAAACTTCCCGCCCTCCGCGCTCCTCTCCGGCAGTTGCAGCCTTCCGCCCAAGTCGTCGCCGTCACTGCGGACCGTCGAGCGCCCCGCGCGGGACACCACCACAGGTCATCGGGGGACTCATGGAGCTTCGGGAATCGCCGCACTCACCTGCGTTGCGCTTCCAGGTGCTCGGCCCGGTCCAGGCGTGGCGTGAGGGCCGTGCGCTCGCTCTCGGGTCACCCCAACAACAGGCCGTGCTCTGCGCGCTGCTGCTCCACCAGGGTCGACCGGTCACCACCCAGGACCTGGTGGACGGGCTCTGGGGCGACCGGCCGCCGCCGCAGGCCGTGGCGGCGCTGCGCACCTACGTCTCGCGCCTGCGCACCGTCATCGAGCCCGGCCGCGAGGTGCGCGCGCCGGCCGAGGTGCTGGTGTCGGTCCAGGACGGCTACGCACTGCGCATCCCCGAGGAGGCGCTGGACCTCTCCGTCTTCGACGCCAGGTCCGCCGAGGCGGCCGCCGCCCGCAGCGCGGGGGATCCGCACGGCGCCCACCGCCACCTGGTCTCCGCCCTCTCCCTGTGGTCGGGGCGCCCGCTCGCCGGCGTGCCCGGGCCCTACGCCGACTCGCAGCGGCTGCGCCTGGCGGAGCGCCACGTCACGGTCTGGGAGGAGCGCTGCGCGGCCGCCCTCGGGATCGGCCTGCACACCGAGGTCGTCTCGGAGCTCAGCTCGCTGACGGCCGAACACCCCCTGCGGGAGCGGCTGCGGGAGCTCCTGATGCTCGCGCTCTACCGCTGCGGGCGGCAGGCCGAGTCCCTGGGCGTGTACGCGGACACCCGCAAGCTCCTGATCGAGGAGCTCGGGGTGGAGCCCGGCGCCGGGCTGTCCGCGATGCACTCCCGGATCCTCGCCGCCGACCCCGAACTCGTCCGGCCCCCGGCGGCGGCGCCCGCCCCGAACCGGGACGACACCGCGCCTCCCGCCTCACCCCCCGCCCAACTCCCCGCCGACGTATCCGACTTCAGCGGGCGCGCCGCCCTGGTCGGCGAGCTGCGCTCGGTCCTGCAGAACGCCACCGGCCAGGCGGTCGTGGTCACGTCGCTCGCCGGCATCGGCGGGGTGGGCAAGACCACGCTGGCCGTGCACGTCGCGCACAGCGTCCGCACCGACTTCCCCGACGGCCAGCTCTACGTGGACCTGCGCGGCGCGGGCGCCTCGCCGGCCGACCCGGCGGTCGTGCTCGGCGACTTCCTGCACACCCTGGGGGTCACCGACGCCCCCGACTCCCTGGAACAACGCGCCGCCCTCTACCGCTCGTTGCTCGCGAGCCGACGGATGCTCATCCTCCTGGACAACGCCAAGGACGCCTCCCAGCTGCTCCCGCTGATCCCGGGAGTCTCCGGCTGCGCCGTCCTCGCCACCAGCCGGTCACGGCTGGCCGGCATCCCCGGCGCGCACCTGGTCGACGTCGAGGAGCTGAGCCCGCAGGAGGCGCTGGCGCTGTTCTCCGCCATCGTCGGCGAACAGCGCGTCGCCGCCGAGCCGGAGGCCGCGCTGGCCGTGGTGACCGCCTGCGGCCTGCTCCCCCTGGCGGTGCGGATCGCCGCCGCCCGGCTGGCGAGCCGGCCCCGCTGGAGCGTCTCCGACCTGGCCCGCCGGTTAGCGGACCAGCGCAAGCGGCTCGACGAACTGCAGATGGGCAACCTCGCGGTCGAGACCACCATCGGGCTCGGGTACGGCCAGCTGCGTCCCGTCGAGGCGCGGGCCTTTCGGCTGCTCTCCCTGATCGACTCGCCGGACCTGCCGCTGCGGGCCGTCGCCGCGCTGCTCGACACCGACGAGGACCAGGCGGAGCAGCTCGCCGAGTCACTGGTCGAGGCCAACATGCTCGAATGCTTCGCGCCCGGCCGCTACCGCTACCACGACCTGCTGCGGCTCTACGCCCAGCGCCAGAACGAGAAGCTCGCGGACACGGCGGAGCAACGCGCCGCCGTACTGCGGCTGCTGGACCTGCTGCTGCCGACCATGCGCAACGCCGCGCAGGCCATCGAACCCGACGAGCAGCTGCCCGAACCGCTGAACTCCCTCGGTTCGACCGGACTGCGGATGGCGACCAGCACGGACGCCCAGTCCTGGCTGCGGACGGAGGTGGCGCTGCTGCTCAGTTCGGTCGAGGCCGCCGTGCACGGCCCCTCCGAACTGCTGCGGCCGGCGGTGGACCTGCTGATCGTGCTGGACAGCATGGTGGAGGACCCGACCCACGGCCCCCGGGTGCGGAGCATCCTGGAGACCGCCGCGGCGAACGCGGAGGAGTCCGGCGACGCGAGCGCCCTCGCCCGGATCCACTTCGCCCTGGGCACCCTGCACCACGTCACCGGTGAGTTCCAGAAGGCCGAGCTCTCGCTCCGCCGGAGCCTGGAGCTCCAGGGGGCGCAGGACGTCACCATGCTGCGCTCCATGGTCACCAACACCCTGGGCACGATCCTGAGCATCGCCGACCGCTCGGCCGAGGCGCTGCCGTTCTTCGAGCAGGCACTCGCGATCAGCCGGGTGATCGGCGCCCCGAACGGCGTGGCCCGGCTGCTCGGCAACATCGCCCGCGCCCAACTCGACGTCGGGCAGAGCGAGTCGGCGATCGTCTCGGCGCAGGAGGCGGTGGCGACCGCGCGTGGCTGCGACAACGGGCCGTGCCTCGCCGACACCCTCTACCAGCTGGGCATCGTGCTGTCCGCCACCGGCTCCCCGACCGGGGCGGTGACCCACCTACGCGAGGCCCACCAGCTGTACCGGTCCCAGCAGAACCGGCTGCGGGAGGCGTACACCCTCACCCGGTTGGCGAGCAGCCTGCTCGCCGACCTCCAGGCGCCGTCCGCCGCCGAGGCGGCCGAGGAGTCCCTCGCCATCGCCAAGGAGATGGACGCCGCCTACTGCCAGGGCCTGGCCAACGCCGCCCTCGGCGAGGCACTGCTCCAACTGGCGCAGCCCGCCCGTGGGTTGGCGTGCCTCCAGGAGGCGCACGTGATCTTCACGCGGCTCGGTGTGCCCGAGGCCTCCCCCGTGCTGGACCTCATCTCCCGACAGCAACAGCACACCGAGCCTTCCTCTCCCCCGGCGCCGTAGCCCTCCGCCCCCGTCCCCCGACGGGAGGGCCTGCCCCCCGGTCGCGTGTGCGGTGTCCCCGCAGCCCCCCGGCTGCGGGAACACCGTCGACGCTTCCCCGGCGCTGGGTCCACTGTGCACCGCGTCGATTGACGTTCGATAAACGCCGTACCGTCGCGGGAAACCACAGGTGGGAGCCGGTGGTCGGCGACACCGTGCGGCGTGCGCCGGGCCGCGCACCACCCGCACTGCTCCTGCACGCTGCCGCAGGCCCGGCCGGATCGGCCCGATGGGCGCGAGTTGGCCAAAAAGGGACCCCACGGCGTAGTGATCACGCATATTCTCAAGAACCAGTGCATACAACAGGCAGTCGGGAGCGCGCCGGCAGGGCCGACCAGGGGTACCCGGGCCGGCCCGACGGCACGGAGTGACGCGGGGAGCGTGACGGACCGCCACCGGCACCAGGCCGGCGAGGAAGTACGGTGCCGGCGAAGGCGGCACCCGGCCTCGTACTGCCGACCGGCGGCCAGGGTGGAAGGGTGCCTCTCAATCGTGACGACCGGACAGATCTCCGACCAGACGCCCGCCGACGCGTCGGCCACCACCCTGCCCGCCGCAGCCCCGGCCGCCACCGCACCGACCACCGCACAGCCGCTCGACACCTCGATCGACACCTCGCTCGAAACGCCGCCCACCGATGCGCCCACCGACCCCTCGCGGGTACCGGCGGGCCCCGGCACCCGCGCCACCGCCCCGGTGACCGACGCCGTCCGGGAGCTCCGCCGCCGCGGCGAACGGGCCCTGCAGGCCATCGCGTTCGACGGCATCGGGGCCGGCTACGGCGAGGCCTTCCCGGCCAAGGGCGGCCAGCTGGCCTGCGGGGAGTGGCTGCTGGGCGAGCTGGAGCCGGGCGCCGAAGTACTGGACGTGGGCTGCGGGACGGGTGAGCCGACCGTCGGCCGGCTGGTGGCCGGCGGCCTGCGGGTCACCGGCGTCGACCTGTCGGACGGGATGCTGGAACTGGCCCGCCGCGCCGTGCCCGAGGCCCGCTACCACCGGATCGACATGTACGACCTGGGGACGGACCGGGCCGGCGCCGCCTGGGACGTACCGGAGCTGGGGCCGCGGGGAGCCGGCCGGTTCGCGGCGGCCACGGCCTTCTTCTCGCTGATCCTGCTGCCGCAGGCCGAGGTCCCGACCGTCCTGCGGCGGATCCGCCGGCTGCTGCGCCCCGGGGGGCTGCTGGCCCTGGGCATGGTGGAGGCCGACCTCGACCACGTCGCACTGCCGTTCCTCGGCACCACGCTGAGAATCACCGGCTACCTGCGCGAGGACCTCGAACGGGTGCTCACCGAGGCGGGATTCGCCGTCGAGGAGCAGTTCGGGCTGCCGTACGCACCGGCGAGCACCTCGCTGCCCCCGGAGGAACAGCTGTTCCTGCGCTGTCGGCGCGTCGGCTGAGCCGGCGCCGGCCACCGCACCCGGCCGGCGCCGCCACGAGACCCGATCCCTCCCCTCCTACTCCCCCAGGACAGGCAGCCGTGCGCGACCAGCTCAAGCCCGACACCGGGCAGCCACCTGCCGTTCCCCCGCAACGGCGGCCGCCCCCGGCCGGCGACCCGGACGCCCCCGAGGAGGCCGGCATCCCGACCTGGCGGGTCGCCGAACGCCTCGCCTACCTGGACGCCGCCACCCGGCGCATCAACAGCGCCCTGGACCTCGCCACCACCCTGCGCAACCTCTGCCGGGTCCTGGTGCCGGCCCTCGCCGACGCCGCCGTCGTCCACCTGCGCGAGCCGCTCCCCGACGTCGAGCGCGATCCGGGCCACCCCACCCACCTGCGCATCCACCACAGCCACGGCACCCGGCTCGGCCGCCGGGCGGGGGTCGACACCGGCACGGCCGTGGCTCCGGACGGCGCCCTCGCCCGGGCGCTGCTCGGCCCCGCCCCGGTCGGACCGGCCGTGCTCGGCACCCGCGGCGACGCCGGGATCCGCCCGCTGCTCCGGGAGCTGTACGGCGCCCGGACGCTCGGACGGCTCGGCGCCGGCACCTCCGTGCTGGCCCTGCCGCTGCGCGGCCGCCAGGCGGTGCTCGGCCTGCTGGTGCTGATCCGCCGTCCCGCCAAGGGCGCCGGAGCTCCGTCCGAGGCCACCGGCGACGCCGGCGACCGCACCAGCGACCACCCCACCGCGACCGCGGACGCCACCGCGACCGGCCGGTTCGACACCGCCGACACCGCGACCGCCTCCCACCTCGCCACCCAGGCCGGCCTCGCCGTCGACACCGCGCTGCGCTACTCCCGCGAGTGGGAGATCGCCGACGAGCTGCAGCGGAGCATGCTGCCCACGCACCTCCCGCAGCCGCACGGCGTCCGGCTGGCGCACCGCTACCTCCCGGGTGAACGCGGCGCACAGGTCGGCGGCGACTGGTACGACGCGGTGCCGCTGCCCGGCAACCGGGTGGCGCTGATCGTCGGCGACGTGATGGGCCACTCGCTCACCTCGGCCGCCATCATGGGCCAGCTGCGGACCAGCGCGCAGACCCTGGCGGCCCTCGACCTGCCCCCGCACGAGGTGCTCTACCACCTCGACGAGCAGGCCCAGCGGCTGGGCCGCGAACAGCACCTGGCCACCTGCGTGTACGCGGTCTACGACCCGATCGCCAACCGGGTGGTGCTGGCCAACGCCGGCCACGTCCCACCGGTGATGGTCCAGCCGGACGGCCGGGCGGAGCTGCTGGACCTGCCCTCCGGCGCTCCGATCGGGGTCGGCGGCGTCGACTTCGCCTCGGTCGAACTGCCCGCGCCGCCCGGCTCCGCGCTGCTGCTCTTCACCGACGGGCTGGTGGAGACCCGCCGCCGCCCGATCAGCACCGGACTGGAGCTCCTGCGGGCCCGCCTCGCCGCCTCGCACCGCCACTCGCCCGAACACCTCTGCCAGGACGCCCTGCGGATCCTGCCGCCGGGCGACCGCGGTGACGACATCGCGCTGCTCGCGGCCTCCTTCGACGGCATCCCGGCCGAGGACGTGGCGCACTGGTACCTGCAACCCCGGCACGAGACCCCCGGCCGGGCCCGCCGGCTCGCCGCGCACACCCTGCGGCGCTGGGGGCTGGAGCACCTCACCGAGTCGACCGAGCTGATGGTCAGCGAACTGGTCACCAACGCCGTGCAGCACGCCACCCGGCCGGTGACGCTCAGCCTGGTGCGGACCTCCCGGCTGCGCTGCGAGGTCGGCGACGACAGCCCGCTGCTCCCCCGCCGGCGCCGGGCCGCCCCGGACGACGAGCGCGGACGGGGACTGCAGATAGTGGCCAGGTGCGCGGACCGCTGGGGGGCGACCCGGCTGGGCACCGGCAAGGTCGTCTGGTTCGAGCAGCGGCTGAGCTGAGGCGACCGGATCCCGTCCGCCCCCGTATCGGCCGGTATCCGCCGCCCACCGCCGCCCGACCGGACGGCCGGGGAGGCGGGACGGCCCGGAAGGCCCGGGCCCGTCAGCCGGCCGCCGGGCCCGGCTCCTCGCCCTCCACGATCCGGACCGGGAGCCCGCGCAGGGCGTCGCGCAGGGTGGCCGCGAAACGGTCGTACTCGGCGCTGCGGGCCGAGCCGGGCCGGGTGGCGAGCCCGATCCGGCGGCCCGGGGCCGGCTGGGCGAAGCGGACGGCGGCGAGCCGGTCAGTACGGCCGGCCTCCACGTCCAGGGCCGTGATCGGCAGCAGCGTGACGCCGAGGCCGCCGGCCACCAGCTGGACCAGGGTGGAGAGCCCGGCGGCCCGGGTGCTGCCGCCCTGCGGGTGGTCGGCGCCGACCTCCCGGCAGATGTCCAGGGCCTGGTCGCGCAGGCAGTGGCCCTCCTCCAGCAGCAGCACGTCGAGGTCGAGCAGGACGTCGCGCGGGACGTCGGTACGCCCGGCCAGCGGGTGCTCGGGCGGGGTGACCAGGACGAAGTCCTCGTCGAAGAGCGGGATGTCGCGGGTGGGCGAGCCGCCGCCGGAGGGCAGCGCGAGCAGCAGGACGTCCAGCCGGCCGGCCGCGAGTCCGTCCAGCAGCGAGGGCGTGCGCTCCTCGTGGACGTGCAGTTCGAGGTCGGGGTAGCTGGTGCGGACCAGTCGCAGCAGGGCGGGCAGCAGGTAGGGCGCGACGGTGGGGATGACGCCGAGGTGCAGCGGCCCGGTGAACGGGCGGCGGGCCGCCTCGACCTCCTCGGTGAGGGCGTGCAGCGAGGACAGCACTCGGCGCGCATGATCGAGAACGCGCTCCCCCAGGGGGGTGATGATGACCTTGCGGGTCGTCCGCTCCACCAGCTGGGCGCCGAGGGACTCCTCCAGCGCGGCGACCGCGCCGGAGAGCGCCGGCTGGCTGGTGCCGGTGGCCGCCGCGGCGTCCCGGAAGTGGCGGTGCTCGGCCACCGCCGTGAAGGCCCTGAGCTGGGCGACCGTGGGTGTCCGAGGTCCCCGCGAACCCCCGGGAGCTGTGGCGCTCACCACAGCTCCGTCGGGTTTGCGCGCGCGATCCGGACGGGGCTTGGGTTGCTGGGTATTGATAGCTCTCTCCGATCAGATGAATCGAGTCTAGCTATTTCCGCGATCAGTGCCCGTCGTGTCACTGTGGATCACGTCCGGAATCTGTCGAATCATAGGCAATACGGGCAGATACCCTCACATCTCACACCCAGGAGAAGCGAACGTGCTCACGATCGGTGACAAGTTCCCCGAGTTCGAACTCAACGCCTGCGTCGACCTCGACGCCGCGAACGCCTTCGCCGAGATCAACCACAAGACCTACGAGGGCAAGTGGAAGATCGTCTTCTTCTGGCCGATGGACTTCACCTTCGTCTGCCCGACCGAGATCGCCGCGTTCGGCAAGCTGAACGAGGAGTTCGCCGACCGCGACGCCCAGATCCTCGGCGTCTCCGGTGACTCCGAGTTCGTGCACCACGCCTGGCGCAAGGACCACAAGGACCTGCGCGACCTGCCGTTCCCGATGCTGGCCGACGTCAAGCACGACCTCATGCGGGCCTGCGGCGTCGAGGGCGCGGACGGCACCGCCCAGCGCGCGGTGTTCATCGTGGACCCGAACAACGAGATCCAGTTCGTCATGGTGACCGCCGGCTCCGTCGGCCGTAACCCCAAGGAGGTCCTGCGGGTGCTGGACGCCCTGCAGACCGACGAGCTGTGCCCGTGCAACTGGAACAAGGGCGAGGCCACCCTGGACGCCGACCAGCTGCTGGCGGGCTGACCCATGGCCCTCGACGAACTGAAGGCCGCCCTGCCCGAGTACGCCAAGGACCTCAAGCTCAACCTGAGCGCGGTCATAGGCAACTCCGACCTGCCGGCCCAGCAGCTCTGGGGCACGGTGCTGGCCTGCGCCATGGCCACCCGCAGCCCCGCCGTGCTGCGCGAGCTGGAGCCCGAGGCCAAGGCCAACCTGACCCCGGCGGCGTACAACGCCGCCAAGGGCGCGGCCGCGGTCATGGGGATGAACAACGTCTACTACCGGACGCTGCACCTGCTCTCCGACAAGGAGTACAGCAGCATGCGGGCCGGCCTGCGGATGAACCTCATCGGCACCCCGGGCGTCGAGAAGGCCGACTTCGAGCTGTGGTGCTTCGCGGTCTCCGCGATCAACGGCTGCGGCCAGTGCCTGGACTCCCACGAGGCCGTGCTGCGCAAGGCCGGCGTGGAGCGCGAGGTCGTCCAGGCCTCGATCAAGATCGCCGCCGTCCTGCAGGGCGTCGCCGCGACCCTCGACTCCGAGGCCGTGCTCGCGGACGTCACCGTCTGACGCACCGCCGGTGCACCACCCGAAGGGCCCGCCGCACCGGCGGGCCCTTCGGCGTACCCGGTGCCCGTCCCCGCCCGTCCGCGCACCCCGCCCGGACCCTCGCCCTCACCGCGTTCAGGCCCGCGCTCGGGCCCCGGCGGCCTGTCCGGCGGATCGACCCTAGCCGGCCACCGCCGGGCCGGCCGCGGCCGGTTCGTCCGCCGTCCGGGCGGCCGCGGCCTCCCGGGCGGCCTCCAGCGCGACGAAGACCTCCTGGCCCGCCTCGTTGCGCCGGCGCAGGTGGGTGACCACGGTGTTGGTGACGGCGATCAGCGGGACGGCGACGATCGCTCCGCCGATCCCGCCCACGATGGAGCCGGCGGCCACCCCGAGCACCACGCCGAGCGGATGCACCCGGACGGCGCGGCCGAGGATCAGCGGCTGCAGGATGTGGCCCTCGATCTGCTGCACCGACACCAGCACCACCAGCACCATCGAGGCGGTGAACGGGCCCTCGGTGACCGCCGCGATCAGGACCGCGATGGTCCCGGTGACCAGGGCGCCGACCAGCGGGACGAACGCGCCCAGGAAGATGATCACGGCCAGCGGCAGGGCCAGCGGGACACCCAGCAGTTCGATGCCGATCCCGATGCAGACGGCGTCGATGAAGGCGACGCAGACCGTGCCCCGGACGTACGCGGTGAGCGTCGCCCAGGCCTTGGGGCCGGCACCGGCCATCGCGTAGCGCGAGTGCCGGGGCAGGCCGCGCAGCACCCAGTTCCAGATCTTCTCGCCGTCGTAGAGCAGGAAGAAGGTGGTGAAGAAGGCCAGCAGCATCGCCGTCAGCACCTCGACGGCGATCTGCGCGCCGGTGATGCCGGCGGAGGTGATCTGCTCGGAGTTCGCGTTGATCGCGGTGGTGATCTGCTTCGCGAAGTCGTTGATCTGCTGCTGGGTCAGGTGCAGCGGCCCGGTGACCATCCAGTCCCGCAGCTTGTCGACGCCGTCCTGCACCCGGACGGTGACCGAGGGGAGGTTGGTGCTCACCTGCCAGACCACGAACCAGCCGACCAGCCCGATGCCGGCCAGGCCGCTCAGGAAGGTTCCGGCGGCGGCCAGCGAGCGGGGCACCCCGTGCCGGCGCAGCCAGGAGACGGTGGGCTCCAGCAGTGCGGAGATCAGCAGCGAGGCGAGGACGGCGAAGGCGACCAGGCGCAGCATGTCGACCACGCGGAAGAGCACGTACAGGGCGGCGCCCAGCAGCAGCAGTCGCCAGGTGGACTCGGCGGCCACCCGCAGGCCCCACGGGACGGCCTCCGCCGGGGTGGCGGGGCGGCCGGGGTGCACCTCGCGGCCGAAGGCGCCGTGCGTGGGCCGGTAGGGCGCCGGCTCGGCGGGCGGGGCCTCGGCGCGGCGGGGCGCCGGGATCTGCTCCTCGTGCACGGCCGGGTCGACCGGGGCGGCGGCCGGCCGGTCCGGCTCGGCGGCGATCGCGGCGCGTCGGCGCCGTTCGATCCCGGCGGCGACCCGGGCGACCAACGCCAGCCCGGCGGCCGCTGCCTTCAACGCTTTTCCGCCCCGTGCCATCTCGTCCTACCGCCGCTCCCCGCCGGACCGCCGTCCCCGGCGGTACGCCGTGGGTATCGCCACGGCCGTCGGTGAAGACGCTACCCGCCCGGCGCCGGGTGAGTCCGGGGGGTCGGTGGGTTGGCGGGCCCGGCTCGGTGGTGATCGCCGGGGAGAATCGTCACAAACCTGTCGGAAAGGGTGGTTTCAGGCACCCGGGGGCCGGGGAGGTACCCGAACGAAGGAGCACTCCCCGAGCCCGCGGCCCAGCCGGGGGTGGAGTGCCCGTCGGGCCAACCGTCGGCGGACCGGCCGGTGCGGGAAGCAACCAGGACCCCTTCCCGCGCCCCGCGTCCGCACCCAGGACCGCACCGTCCGCGCGCACTGGTCAGCGCAGCCGGGCGGCGCGGCCCGTCGGCGGAGGTTCAGCACCATGGAGCGCCGGGACGGCACAGGGCCCCCGACCGTACGGTCGGGGGCCCTGTCATGCGTGCCGGAGCGGGCCGGTGGCGGTGCTCGGCCGCCGGCCGTCGGTACGGGCGTTCCCGGGGGAGGCCTAGTACCAGTGGTGCGACTGCCAGAACGACCAGGCGCCACAGGGGCTGCCGTAGCGGCTGTTCATGTAACCGAGACCCCACTTGATCTGGGTCGCGGGGTTGGTCCGCCAGTCGGCACCGGCCGAGGCCATCTTGGAGCCGGGCAGTGCCTGGACCAGGCCGTAGGCGCCGGAGCTGGCGTTGGTGGCCGTGTAGTTCCAGCCGCTCTCGCGCTTCACGATCTGGCTGAAGCACTGGAACTGTGCGTCGTCGCCGATGATCTGCTGCGCGAGCTCCTGCACCGAACCGGGGCTGACCGAGACCGGCGGGGCCGAGCTCTCGACCGCGGCCATCGCCGAGCGCGCCTTGGAGCGGTTCGCAGCGGCCTCGTCGGCCTTGCGCTTCTCCTCGGCGGCCTGGGCGGCCTGTGCGGCGGCCTTCTCCGCGTCGGCCTTGGCCTGGGCGTCGGCGGCGGCCTTCTGGCGCGCCGCCTCCTCCGCCGCCTTCTTCGCGGCGGCGTCGGCCGAAGCCTGCTGCGCGGAGGCCTGGCTGCTGAAGTTGTCGCTTATGGTCTGCGCCTGGGCGCCTGCGGGGATGTCGGCAAGCAGCGTCGCGCCTGCGACATCGACCGTCTGCACGGCCTTGCCCTCGCTGCCCGAGGCCACACCCGCGACGGCACCGACAGCGGTGACGACGGTTGCGGAGGCCACGGCAACTCCCCGGACCGAGATCCGAGTCACATGGTTTCCTTCCAGCATCGCCCACGCGTGACCGTGCGGGCGCAACATGCCCCTTGGCACTGGCCTCCGCTGATGCTGGTCACGGGAGGTACTGGCCCGGCGCCCGGCCGAGACGAGTCGGCAGGGCGTGTGGATCGGGCGGCGTACGGCTCAGGTTTTCAGTTGTCCTCCCACCGACCGGAGTTGGCGGGCATCTCGCACACATCGTCACCGTCTGGGTGACGCGGACCCGGGCTAAGGGGCCCTGTCGTGCCGTACGCGGGGCCTGACAGGAACCTCACCATGCCGCACCGGGCATCTCCGGCGCAATTCCCGTCTGCGTGGCGCATCTCACAATCCTCGGAGGCGAGAGATTTCGCCGTTCGGCGGACAGCGAGCGGTCGGATGTGATGACAAACGTGGAGCCCGCCCTCTCAAGGGCGGGCTCCACGCAGGGAATTGACTACTTATGACCCGTTATATCCGATTTGCCCCCGAGCGGCGCCGGAAGCCTCCCGTACCGGTCCGAGGCCGGAGCGGCCCCGGACCGGCGGCGCCGGACTACGGCTGGATGTCCTCCAGCATCTCGGTGACCAGGGCGGCGATGGGGGAGCGCTCGGAGCGGGTGAGGGTGATGTGGGCGAACAGCGGATGGCCCTTCAGCTTCTCCA
>NZ_JBHUSG010000065.1:0-51931 GCF_042673745.1 Kitasatospora sp. NPDC057015 | reverse complement strand
GCGGCGATCAGTCCGCCGGGAACGCACTCTCCCCGCGCCGCCGCGGCCACGGCCCGCACGACCGCTCCCGCAGCGCCCGCGTCCAAGCCGGGCGGTCCGATCCGCCGTGCGGGGGGCCAGCTCTACCACCCCCGGGAGCTGGCCGACCTGCCCGACGTCGAGGCGCTAAATCGCTTGCGCGACGCCGACGTGCCGGTGCTGCTCTACGGTCCCCCGGGCACCGGCAAGACATCCCTGGTGGAGGCGGCGTTCCCCGACCTGCTCACCGTCGCCGGCGACGGCGACACCACCGTCGGCGACCTGATCGGCGAGTACACGCAGGACGACGGCGGCAACTACGTCTTCCAGTACGGCCCGCTGGTCACCGCGATGACCGAGGGCCGCGCCCTGCTGATCGACGACGCCACCCTGATCTCACCGAAGGTGCTGGCCGCGCTCTACCCGGCCATGGACGGGCGCCGCCAGATCCAGGTCAAGGCCCACAACGGCGAGACCATCCAGGCCAAGCAGGGCTTCTACGTGGTGGCAGGCCACAACCCCGGCGTGCACGGCGCCGTGCTGACGGAGGCGCTCGCGAGCCGATTCAGCGTACAGATCCAGGTCGGCACGGACTACGACCTCGCCCTGGCCCTGAAGATCGACGCCCGGGTGGTCCGGATCGCCCGACATCTCGCCGGCCAGGTCGAACTCGGCGAACTGGGCTGGGCCCCCCAGCTACGGGAGCTGCTCAGCTACCAGAAGACCGAGGCCGTCCTCGGCACCAAGGCCGCGCTCGCCAACCTGATCGGCATCGCTCCCCTGGAGGACCGCGACGCCGTCGCCGCCGCCGTCGGCAAGATCGCCGGCATCAAGGAGGTCAAGCCCCTCACCCTCGGCCGACAGCTCTCCGCCGCGACCGCTTCGGCCACCCAGCAGCCCACCGGACCCGCGCACCGGGGCCGCCAGCGATGAGCGCCCACCACGTCCAGCCCCCCGCCACCACACCCAACGACGACGCCGACCTCGCGCGCTGGGACAACGACGGCGCCCCGCCCGCACAGCCCCGGTCCTCCCCGGCCGCGTGGCTGCGCGTGGGAGCCGAACTCGGCGACCGGCTGGTCGCCCTGTCCGGCCGCCAGGACCTCCTCGTCACCTGCCGCCCCGGCACCCGCAGCGGCGCACCGGCCGCCTACTTCCCCGGCCTGGCGGAGATCGAGTTCGACGCCGAGCTGTTCGCCCCCCTTCAGGCCCATGAGGTCCGTCCGCGGATCGTGGGTGACGAGGAGCGCTATCCCGCTGCCTGGGGAGTGTTCGTCCACGAGGCCGCCCACGCCGCCCACTCCGTCTGGCGGCAGCCGCCCGGCGCGGACCCCCGCGTCGTCCAGGCCGCACTCCTGCTGGAGGAGAGCCGCGTCGAAGGCGCCCACCTGATCAGGCGGCCCACCGACCGCACGTACCTGCGCACCAGCGCCCGGACCCTCGTCATGCCCGACATCGCCAACCCCACCCTCCAGGGCGTCGAGCACGCCGCCAGCGCGGCGGCCCTGATCCTCGGCCGCCGCGACGCCGGCATCCTGGACGCCGGCGAGACCAAAGCCGTCGCCGACCTGTGCGAGAAGGTCCTGGGCACCGACCTGCTGGCCACCCTCACCGGCATCTGGACCGCAGCCCACCGGTGCGCCGACCACGACGCCACCACCATGCTCGCGCACGCCCAGGACTGGTGCGACGCCCTGGACACCGCCGCCCCCGCCCTGCCCGACGCGCCGCAGGACCTCACCGATCTGCTGTCCGGCGCCGTGACGGTCGTCCTGGACAACATGGCCGCCAACGACCGTGCCGACCTCGCGGCACAACTCGCCGCGAACAACGCCATGGCCGCACAGTCCAGGGCACAGGCCAACGACCGCGCCCAGCAGGCCGGCCGGCGACGCAAAGCCGCCGCCACCGCCAAGTCGGTCTTCAACTGGGACGGCACCACCGTCAGCCCAGACGGCACACCAAGGCCCTCCGACAACCCGATCACCGGCACCCGCAAGCCCACCGCCGCCGAGCAGAGCGCCGCCGCGCGCCTGAGCCGCGCCCTACGCGCCGCCGCCTACCGGGAACGCACCGAGGAGCGGACCACCAGCCCCACCCCGCCCGGCCGCCTCAACATGCGCCAGGCCCTCGCCCGCGACGCCCAGCGCGCCGCCGGCTCAACACCCACAGCAGAGCCGTTCACCCGCACCCGCCGCAGCAACTCCCCCACCCCACCACTGCGCGTGGGCATCGCCGTCGACATCTCCGGCTCCATGCGTGCCGCCTGCAAACCCGTCGCCTCCGCCGCCTGGATCGTGGCCCACGCAGCAGCCCTCACCGACCCCGACTCCCGCACCGCCACCATCGCCTACGACATGAATCTGACCGCACTGACCCGGCCCACCCACCGGGTGCCAGACCGCGTGACCCAGTTCCACGCCAACGGCGGCAGCCACAACCTCGGCGATGCCATCGACGCACTCGACCACGGTCTCGACCTCGGCCGCCCTGGCGCGGGCCGCCTCCTCGTGATCGTCACCGACGCCCGCTACACCGGCGGCGAAACCGCTCAGGCCGTCACCCGCATCAAACGCCTCACCGCCGCCGGCTGCGCCGTACTCCAGCTCACCCTCACCCAGGCGTCCCTCCACCTGCCAGGGACCACCCTGCTCCACCTGCCCCGGCCCTCCAGTGCTCCCGCCGCCATCGCTAAGGCCGCCACCGACGCCATCCGCAAAACACGCTGAGACGCCGTCACACGGCCACGATGATCAGACGCAGAAGCCCCTGTCCGCCAACGTCGCCAACCTCACCGAGACGAGTGGTCCACTACCGGCCAGGGTCACCGAGACTCCGCCGGGTTCATCGAGACAGGACACGGGGCGCCGCCCGTCCGCAGGGCCGTTTCCGCGGTCGGCGCCGGTGTTCGCCTGCGGCAGACGCCATCGGCTACGCGAACCGGTCGAACCCAAGCAAACATGGACGCTCCCCCTCCCCGAACAGGAAGGCGCAGCGTCGTGACCGTGGCGATCAACGCTCCCACTGTCCCTGGCCTCAAGCCCGGTGGCCCGATCGAGCACCGCAGCTGGCTGACCGGCCCGGGCAGTCCCTACGGGGTGTCCGAGTTCCTGGCCGCCCACGGCTTCAGCTGGGTCGTCGACCCCCATGGCAGTCTCCACGCCGCCTCTGCCGACACGCGTGTCTACCTCGGCTACGCCCCTGACGACCCGAACGCGGACACCTGGACGATCGCGGTCACCGGCACGGCCCGCGAGCCGGGCTGGAAGGCCGTGTTCGACCGCAACGCGCCGGTCGAGCTGGTCCTGGACCTGCTCGCCGCCATGCACAACCGCACCAGCCGCTGACACACCGAAGGACGCGCCACATCAGCAACGCCCGCGACACCGACCTCACCAAGACCTTCGCCGCCGTTCAGTACCTCGCCATCGCCGGCACCATCACCACCGCCGCCACGGCCACGACCTGCGCCGTCCTCCACCTCAACCTCCTCGCCGCCGCTCTCATCCTGACGTGCGGCCAGCAGGTCGCGCTCCAGGTGAAGCTCCAGCGCCTGCAGCGCGCCACGACGGCCGCCCTGGCCGGCGGGCGGATCCCGCACCAGCGCGACCGGGTCCAGCTGATCCACGCCCGACGCCCTGGCGCACCGTCCTCTCCTCGTCCCCGGCCCTGGAGGCTCCAGCACGTGAAGTACACCGCCCGCAACCACGCCTTCAAGGGATTCATCCGCGTCCTGGTCGCCTACGGCGCGGCGGGCACCGCCTGGTTCGCCTTCCTCAGCGTCCGCGACGCCGTCACCGACCCCGGCTTCCACGGCGGCAGCCTCATCTCGTGCGCCGCCTTCGTTTTCCTGACGGTCCGGGCGGCCCGCACCTGGGACGACCTCACCGACGCCGACGTCCTGCGGTGGCTGCGCGGCGCCCCGCTGCCGTGCAGCGCTGACAGGCTCGCTCGCCAGCTGGGGCGGCGTCCCGGCCCGGTTAGGCTGAGCCTTGGCCGCCTGGAGCGTGACGGGCACGTCGTCGTGGCCGACACGGTCGACGCTGTCAGTCGCTATATCGTCCGCTGAGTCCTCCCGCGCTCCGGGCCGGACGGCCAGGGGGCCCGCACTTCGGTGCGGGCCCCTGGTGTGTCTGCGGCCCGGAGCGTTGCGCACCCGCGACAGACCGCCCAGCGAGGAAGCGGCGGCGCTGTCCTGGTGGCCGGCTTCCGGCGAACTCCTGATCCGCCCAGGTCGTCCGAGGCGTCGCACTGCGGCGCCTGGCCGTCTGCGGCACCCGCTCGCCGTGGGTGCCGCAGACGGGGCACCACCTTCGGGCTGTTGTTGCGCTCGCAGCAACATCGCTGCCCTGTGGCCCGCCACAAGGGGCAGTCGGCAACCGATCTCCTGGGAACGCCCAGGCCAGTGGCACTCCGGAGTTGTTTCACCAGACGCAACAACACTGGTGGCCGAGGTACGTCGTGCGGGACAGGCCTTCGCAGCCGAGTGCACGGCAGGTCTCCTCGAAGCTGCCGGCTCACTTTTCTGCCCGGGCGCCGCCGACCGCGTGGACCGGCGGATCCGGCGCGAACGGCCCCGGCCCGTGCCACCGGAGTGCGCCGCTGATTTGTCGCCAACTTCATGACCGGAACCCCCGCGCCGCTGCCGGTCCGGTATCCGCGCAGGCCAGGGCACTGCTCCCGGGCCGCGGGCATCTGAGTCCCTCGCTCGCCGTCGACCGGCTGCTCCACGGGGTCGTTCGATCACGCAAGGTCATCGGCGGTGTTCGGGGCCAGGCCCGGTCATCGAGGCCGCGGTGGCACGTTGTCCGGAACACGACCAGGCCAGCGGTCGCTTGCCGGTGATCGGCCAGTTCCTGTCGTGGGCCGCTGGTACATCAATGACCAGACGGGCCGCGTGGGGCGGTCCGCCGAGGGGAGGGGAACGACTCCGATGCCGGTACCCGAGGGATATCACGTCGTCCGCAGGCACATCCGCCGCAACCCGCGGCCCAGCGCCAAGAAGATGAGCGGCTGGACGATCGCCGGGATCTGCGCGCTGGTGTGGCTGTGGGGACACTTCATCGGCTTCAGCGACAGCGACACGACCACGCCGAGCACGCCGGCGCCGGCCGCCTCCGCCCCCGCGGCGCGCTGATGGCGCGCAGGCGGCGCCGGTGGCGCCGGCCGCGCGGCACCACCGAGCTTCTCGCAGCCGCGGTCGTTGCCCTCGCGGTGCTCGTCTGGCTCGCCCGGGCCGCCGAGACCGCTGTCCGGGCTGCCGCGCGCAACTGGCCCGTCCTGGCGGCTATCGCGGCGGCGGCCGGCGTCGGTGCGGGCGTGTGGTGGGTGCGGCGCCGGGCGGCGACCCGGGTGCGCGCCGGGCGGCTGGCGGCGCTGCGGCTCAGCCTGGCCGGCATCGACGCCCTCGGTGACCAGGAGTTCGAGTTCGCGCTGCGGGATCTGCTGGTGCGCGACGGCTGGAGCGCCCGGAAGGTCGGTCAGCAGGGCGACCAGGCCGCCGACGTGATCGGCCAGCACCCGGTCCTGGGCCGGATCGTGCTCCAGGCCAAGCACACCAAGGTCGGCGCGAAGGTCGGCTCCCAGGTGATGTACCAGGTCAAGGGCACCGCCGGACCCGCGCACGGCGCCGATATCGCGGTCGTGGTCACCAATGGCTCCTTCACCCGCGATGCCAAGGCGTGGGGCGACAAGCACCACGTGCACTGGGTCGACCGCGACCGGCTCCGCCTGTGGGCCGAGCACGGTCTCACCCTGCACGACCTGCTGCGGCTGCCGGCCCGCACGTCCAGGCGCGGACTGGGCCGGCCGGCGGCATGACCGTTCCACCGCACATAATCCGACAGCGACAGGGAGGGCGACAGTGCGCGAGGACGGCACGTTCGATCCGCTGCTGAAGTTCATCGCGGGGGCGCTGGTGGCCGTTGCCGTCGCCAAGATGTTCTGGCAGTGGCTGTCCACCACGTTCTGGCACTGGCTCAGCGCGGACGTGTGGGACTGGATCGCCGGCCACCCGTGGTGGTCGGCGCTCATCGCCAGCCCCGTCGTCCTCGCCGCCGTCCTGCTGGTCAGACTCTTCGCCCCTCGCGGGTACGCCCACTACGACGACTTCAACGACGACTTCGACGACGGCGAGGAGGAGCCGGCGGGTCCGGTCTACCGGATGCGCCACCTGGACGCGATGCACCCGACCGACTTCGAGAAGGCGTGCGCCGCGATGCTGGCCCGGGACGGCTTCACCCGGGTCGAGCACTCCGGGGGGCCGCGCGACCTCGGCGCGGACGTCATCGCCTGGGACCACCACGGCCGCAAGGTGGTCGTGCAGGTCAAGCACTACGCCAGGCCGGTCGGCTCCCGGGACGTGCAGACGTTCAACGGCACCGCGAGGCCCGTGCACCACGCGGATATGCCCGTGATGGTCGGGCTCAACGGCTTCACGGCGGACGCAAGGGCACTCGGCGACGACCAGGATCTGGCGCTGGTGGGCCGGCGGACGCTGAAGCGGTGGGCCCACGGTACTCACCTGTACGACGCGATGGACGCGGAGCTCGACGAGAACCGCACTGCCGCCTGAACCCGCCCGCCCCCACGCGCGGTGCCCCCAAGGGATGGGGCATCGGCCGGGCTGTCGGTGCGGCTCCGTATCCTCCCGGCATGAACACCGTGCGCGCCAGGCTCTGGCGTACCAAGCCCCGGTTCGGCCTCGACGGGAAGGCCGTGACGGTCGTGGCCACCGAACTCGGCCGGGGCGTGCTGCCGGTGTCCCTCTCCCAGCTCGTCAACGTCAACGCCGTGGCATGCGACCTGCGCAAGATCATCGACCAGGGTGTGCGGGACGGCGAGATCGCGCTGCTGACCAGCTACGTGGCCGAGGCGGTCGACGGGTCGCCGCTGACCGCGCACTACCCGCAGCTCACCGCGTCCTCCCGGCACATCCGCAGCTTCGTCAGTGAGTGCACCGGCCTGGGAGTCATGTCGGCGGTCAGCGAGGCCCTGTTCGAGTGGAAGCCCGGCAAGCGGACCCTCAACAGCTTCGGCGTGCTCCCCAAGCAGCTCAAAGGTTTTTACGGCACCTCAGGCCCGCGCCCGGACCTGCTATTCCACCTTTGGCCGGGGAAGCCAGGGGCCGCAGCCGCATCGCCAAGACACCGTTCCCCGCATCGGAGACCCCTGACCAGCGCAGCCGCATGGCGACCCTCGCCAACTGGTCGAAGGACGAGGGCAGCCACGCCCACTTCATGAGCTGGGTGTGGATCGGGCCCGGCGGCGTCGTGGTCGACGTGTTCCTGCCCGACGACGACCAACTGGTCAACGCCGTTGCCAAGGACTGGATGACGGAGATCGGCGGCGAGACCTGGGTCATGCCGGTGCCGCGTCCCCGCGAGCGCGCGGACGCCTTCGACCTACCCGACACCGAAGATCTGCTGAACGAACCTCTCGGCTTCCTGGAACCGTCGCTGCCGCCGGTGCGCGCCCGGACGCGGATCGAGGAGGCCGTCGAGCTGGCCGACGACTGGGCCGACTCGGCGATGGACCGGCTGTTCGAGCGCAGCCCCACCACCCTCGGCACCGTCGCGGGAGTGCCCGTCAGAGGCGAGTGGATCAGAGGCGACCGGATCGGCCCTGCAACGCACGAGGTCCTGGTCGGTGTCCTCGCCGAAGGACTGCCGGTCGACCACCGCGCCCGGCGCAGGCACCGCGACCCGGCCCCGGCAGGCTGGATGCCTTCCTGGACGGACGGCTGCTGACGGTGGTCCGCCGCCTGGACGGGGACCGGCCGGCCTGGGACTTGATCAGCGAGGACCTCCTCGACGCCTGACCCCCGGCCCTGCGCATCCACGGATGCAACGACTCCGGGCGCCCCGGCGGCGAAGCCGTGGGGGTGCCCGGCCGATCCAGCACGTTGTTCACGCGGCATCCCACCAAGCCCGGTTGCCTGGGCAGCGGGTCCCAGGCCGGGCCGCCAGGAGGGGGTCTGCCTCAGCGGGCCCACTCCCGACAGCGCCGGAACACCGCGATGCGGGACGCCCATCGGATGCAGGACCGTTCGTCAGCCGAGGTACGTCATGCGGAACAGCCCGTCGTAGCCGAGCCCGCGGTACATCTCCTCGAAGGTCTCCCACTCCCGCTCGGGGCCCTCGGTGCGTGCGGTGTCGACCTCGCCGGCGCCGAGGTCGCGCTCCTGCCACTCGTGGGCGCAGCGGCAGCGGACGAAGACGAGGGGGCCGACCTGGATCAGGAGCCAGTCGCGGTTGGCTTCGCAGGCGGCGCAGGTGATGACGATGCCGCGGGGCATGAGGGGTTCGGGGTGGGGGACTGCCAGGACGGTGGCCGGCTCCGGGGCGGGTTGGGGGTCCTGGCCGAAGCGGAAGTTGGTGTATCGGGGGGTCTCGGGGTCACGGCCGTCAGGAGTGTTCAAGGAGCCCTCTCGTGTGGTGTACGGGAGTAAATGCTCCGGGGTGCACTTTTGGTTCCCTGTTGCCCGATTTCCCTGCCGTATTCTGGATCACATCCGCCCAGGGTCGGCGAGTTGCTCCTCCTTCGTGGGGTCGGATGCGCGTTTCCGTCATCGGCGTGGAGCCGGCCCAGGGTGGGCGTGAGGTCCGGTTCCAGGCCGAGGGCGATGTCGGCGGCGGCGAGCGGCAGGTCGATGCCGGTGGCCTCCCGTACCAGGTGGGGGATCAGGTCTCCGCCGAGGCGGCCGTTGACTTCGATCAGGCGCGGGCCGGCGCTGGTGAGGCGCATCTCGACGTGGCTGACGCCGTTGGCGAAGCCGAGGGCGGTGAGGGCGGCGACGGCTACGGGCCCGGCGAGGGCCAGGAGCGGGTCGCCTGCCTCGACGCTGTGACCGGTCTCCTCGAAGAACGGCTCCGCCCCGAGTTGCTTGCGGGTGATGGCGACCGGGGTGGTGGCTCCTCGGACGGTGACGCACTCCACGGAGATCTCCGGGCCGTCCAGGTACTCCTCCACCAGGACGTCGGTGCCTTCGTCGTCTTCGGCGGCCTGGGCGGCGTGGGCGTAGGCGGTGGCGAGGGCGGCGGGGTTCTCGGCCTTGATGACGCCGAGGCTGCCGGCCTGGCGGGCGGGCTTGAGGACGACCGGGTACCCGGTGGCGTCGGCGGCCCGTTCGGCCTCCTCCAGGGTGGTGACGGGGGTGCTCTTCGCCGAGGGGACGTTGGCGGCGTCGAACGCGGCCCGGGAGGCGGCCTTGTCGCGGCACGCCATGGCGGTGGCGGTGGAGTTGCCGGGCGTCCCGAGGCGCTCGGCGATGTGGGCGGCGCCCACCAGGGAGAACTCGTCCCAGGTGAGGACGCCCCGGATCCCGTTGAGGGCGAGGTCGTCCGCCGCTTCCAGCAGGTCGTCCAGGTCGTCGAGGTCGGCGACCTCGTGGTCGGCGATGTACGGCACCTCCCAGCTGGGCCCGCTGCGCCCGATGAGGACCGCGCGGTGTCGCGCGGCGATCTGGGCGAGTCCGTACTCCCGGTAGGCGCGGTCACCGGCGTTGACGACGAGTAGGACGCCGGAAGTCGGGGAATTGCGGTCGGTGGCCGATCGCGCGGCGGGCGAGGAGGTGGTCGCGTGCGGCATGGGGTCCTTCGTGGTCGGTGGCAGGTGCGGCGCAGGCCGGCCGGGAGCGGGGTGTGACCGGCTGATAGCGGTTCACCAGGTAGCGCCTGGTGCCAGGTAGGGGAGCGCCTGTTCGCCGAGGCGCTTGGACAGGCGAGTGAGGGCGTTGGCGGTGACCAGTTGGTGGCCGGGCAGGTGGATGACGGTGCGCAGGACGTGGGGCCGGTAGCCGAAGCGGGCCTTGGCCTGGTAGTTGGCGCGGCCAGCGTCGATGGTGTGGGCCCCCTGGTCGATGGCCCAGCGGGGCGCCTCCGTCATGAGCCAGGTGTAGACGCTGCGAGCCAGGTCGTGCTCGTAGTCGACGCCGGAGGCCCACAGGGACAGGCGGCCTTCGTGGAGCCAGCCGTAGATGCCGCCGACCAGTTCGCTTTGGTGGCGGGCGGCGAGCAGGACGGCGCCGGGCACGGCGGCGAGCTGCAGCAGCATGTCCGCTCCGTACAGGCGGGTGCCGTGGCGGTCCGCTGTGCCGACGGCCAGCTGCGCGAACGCCGGCAGGGCGGGCAGCATCGCGGGGCCGGTCAGGGCGTCCAGTGCCAGGCCCGCCTCCGTGCCGCGCCTCCACCGGCGGCGCACGTCGCGCCGGCCTGCGCAACCCCCGTGCCGCACACGCCTGGAACCAGCAGGCCGACGCCATGCCCGCCGGCCGCTACACTCGCGCCGTCGGCATCCGCTTCGCCGTCCTGGGTACCACCCACCTCCAGGAACGCGACCTCGACCAAGGTCTCGCCATGGGCCATCAGGCCCTCAACGTGCTCGGTCGGGTCCGCTCCGCCCGAGCCCGCGGGTACATCCTCGATCTCGTCGGCGCACTCGACGAGTGGAAGAGCGAGCCTCGCGTCACCGACTTCATCCACCTCACCCGATCCGAACTCGCAGCCGTAACCTGACTCAGGGACGCCGCTGGTTGCGTCCCTGCCCCTACCAGTAGCGGCCGGTGGTCAAAGTCGGAGACGCTGGCACCAATGCCGTCCGAGGTCTCGCCCACCAGCACGGCATGTCAGGAGGAGGTGCTTCGACCACCGCCATCGCGCCCCAAGGCCGGCCGGCTCGGGCTCACCCGGTCGCTGGCCCGAGAACCTGGACCGGCCGGCGTGAACCCTGCTCTGCCCAGGGCCGTCCAAGTCGGGGCGGGGAACGACCGACACTCCCATAGGATCTGATCGTCTGCCAATGCGTCCAGCGCCGACGCCGACCCCAAGACGTCGCTGCAGCAATTACGTTCCTCTCCGACCCCCGACCAGGCCCTGGCGTTCGACGAGGCTGGATCATTCACTGGCCGCCGCACACCACCGGGACAGAAAGAGTGCAACGTGCAGCACCGAGTCCGAGCCGTCCTCCTCACTCCGAACGACACCATGCTGCTGATCAAGCGCATCCGCCCTGGCATCGACCCGTACTGGGTCATCGTCGGCGGCAAGATCGAACCGACCGACGCCGACCCCGAGGACGCCCTGCGACGCGAGGTCCGCGAGGAGATCGCCGGCGAAGCCCAGATCGTCAGCGTCCTCCACACCCACCAGACCGACACCGACCACGAGACTTTCTACCTGGCCACGATCGAGAAGTGGAGCTTCGAGGGCCGCACCGGCCCCGAGTTCAGCCAGGAAGGCCGAGGCGAGTACATCCTGGAGGAGATCCCCGTCACCACCACCGCGCTCGACGCCATCAACCTCCTCCCCGATGAGTTCACCGCCGTCCTGCGCGAGGCCATCACAGGTGGCGAGCTCCAGCGTTCCTGACCTCGACATCGCCGAGGGCGGTCATCCTGTTCAGCCACATCGCGAGGTACGCCTGGCTCGACACGGAGGCCGTCCTCAGCGCTCCCCTGCGGAGGCAACCATCCCGCAGGTCAAGGGTTGGCAAGCCTAGAGACCCGCGTGCGGCCATCTCGTGTCACCTCGCGTTCGGCGAAAGCCGATTCGCAGTAGTGATGCTGCGTCATATCTACAGCGGGGAAAGACGCTTTTTCCAGGAACACCGCCACCAGTGCGGTCGGGCGGGTACCGTCCGAAAATCGAAAGCAGTCGAGGGGGGTACCTATGGGCCAGTGGCAGGACTTCACCACAGGTGAGCGGATCAAGATGCTCCGGGGGAAGGAGACTCAGGCTGACCTGGCCGGCCGTAGCGGTCTATCGATGCACACGATCCAGAAGGCGGAGCAGGACAAGAACGTCTCACTTCCGACTCTGCTCCGGCTGGCGGAGGCGCTGCACTCCGACGTGTCGGTGGTCCTGGGCCAGCAGGCTCCCCGTCGGGGGATGGGACGGGATGACCGGTCGATGCTTCGTGAGCTGTCGCGGACGGTCCACGACACTGCTGCGGGCATCCTGGCGGATCCGGCCGAGGGCGCTGCTCCGGGGCCGGCCGATCTCGCGGAGGCAGCTGAGCGGCTGTGGCGGATCTACTGGCGGGGGGCGTATGCCGAGGCTGGTGTCCTGGCCGCGCCGTTCCTGCGGTCGGTGGCATTGTTTGCCCAGGCGGTGCCTGTCAGCCAGGAGGCCGCAGCAAGTGCTCTGCTCTCGGATGCCTACCGGGCAGCCGGGTTGATCGCGAATTTCCTCGGTGCGCGGGATCTGGCGTACGCCTCGATCGGCCACGCGATCCGGCACGCAGAGTTGGCGGCCGATCCGGTGCGGGTGTCGATGCTGGGGTCCGCCAGGGCGCGGGTGCTGCTGCGAGACGCACGGGTGGAGCAGGCGCTCAAGGAGGCCGAGGCAGCGGCGGCCCGCACCGAACCGACCTTCTCGGAGCAGGGAGCTGGGCTGCTGGCGGCGTACGGGAAGAACATCACCTTTGCGGCGGTCGCGGCGTCCCGGCTCGGAGACGCCGATCGGGCTGGGGACCTGCTGTCGCAGGCGCACGCGGTGGCGGCCCGCCTGGGGCGTGATGTCTACGGGAACGGTCTCCAGTTCGGCCCTTCCTATGCCGGTGCCCAGGCCGTGGGGATCAACGTCACCCTCGGGCAGGCCGGCCGGGCACTGGACATTTCCCGCCGGTTCGATCCGTCCGGCCTGACGCAGGCGGCGCACAACCGGATGATGCTCGATGTCGCGCTCGCGCAGTGTGATTCGAGGCAGTGGGACACCTCGCTGGACACCCTGCTGGAGGTCTGCTCGGCTCACCCGGAGTGGGCGACGCACCAGGCCATTCCCGGGGTCATCATCCAGAGGGCCGGCCGCGCCGGAAACAGCCGGATCCGTAAACTGTCTGAGATCCTGGGGACGTCTCCGACCGTCCGGTGAACGTGAGCCCGAAACCCCTGCATTGGAGTGCGTGTTGTCCTACCGCGGCCTGATACTCGACTTCGCGGGAGTGATGACCACTCCGATCGGCCAGTCCTCGCGGGCGTGGTGTGCCAGTGAGGGCCTTCCGGCCGACGCTTGGCGGCGCACGCTCGAAGACGATCCGGTGGGGCGCTCGCTCTACGTCGAGCTGGAGCTGGGGCGGATGCCGCAGGCCGAGTGGAACCGGGCGACCGCGGCGCTCATGGGCGTGTCCGCCGAGAACCTCATGGGACGTGCCCATGGCGGGGTTCGGGCCGTGGCGGAGATGGTCGAGCTGGCGGAGCGGGCCCGTGCGGCAGGGATCGTCGTCGCCCTGTTGTCGAACTCCTACGGCGTCGATCCGTACAACCCGTATGCGGCGACCGGGGTCTGGGACCTGTTCGATGTGCGGGTCATCAGCGGGATGGAGGGCATCGCGAAGCCGGACCCTGTGATCTACAGGCGCACGCTGCAGCGCATGGGCCTGACCGGTGCCGACTGCGTGTTCGTGGACGACCACAGGCCGAACCTCGCGCCGGCCGAGACGTTGGGTATCACGACGGTGTTCGCCGACGGCCCCGGCACCGCCGCCCGAGTGGCGCGCCTGCTGGACCTCGACCCCGTCGAGTCGAGTGCGGCAGCCTGCTCCTGACAGCACGAAGGGACCCAGTGGGACGTGAACTCCTACACACCGTACGAGTTCACAGTCCCGCGATCTCCGGAAGTCGTACGGACCGCCGGTTCGCTGAGAGCGACGCTGGCGTGACAGTAGTGACATGCTCTTGGACGTACCTCAATCGCCCGGCCGTGTCCCTGTCGCAATCTACATCGCCTCCCCGGGCGCAGACCCTGACGGCCTGCTGGAAGCCCACTGCCGCCAGTACGCGGAGACCCGCGAGTGGGTGGTCACCGCCGTGTTCACGGATTCCGGGCCGCTGCCCCCGATGGAGGAGCGGATGGGCTGGAGCGACGTCCAGAACGCCCTGACGGCAGGCACCGCGCGAGGCGTCGTAACGTGGACGCGCTCGATGGTGGCCGAGAGTGCCGAGGCATGGGAACGCCTGACGGTACGGCTTGGCGAACTGGCCTGGTTCCTGGCGGCCGGAGCGCTCGACACACCGGGGCAGGCACTGTACGGCCGCGGCTCCGCCGGCCCCGGCCGTGGCGGGAACCGGGCGCCGGAGCAGGGCAGTTTCTCCCCCCGCGCTGCCCCACCAACCAGGCACTGAACTGCGGCACAGCGGTCGCAGGAGAAAGGCACCGGCACCCTCGAAGGCGACCGGAAAGATCATATTTAGCAGTGAATACGACTGTTCGAATAGTCGCTGGCGATCACTCTCGGGCACCGCTTCGCAACGGGCAGATACTCAGGCCGAAGGCGATCACTTCGTTCGTCGCGGTCGCGACGGTTCCGGTCCGCGATCGAGAGCACGCCTCCGTGCATCACAGCAGCCATTCACCATCGGCGGCCTCCTGGCTGCCGATCCGGTGTCGTAGCTGCCTCATCAATATCTTCCTGGGAAGGAACGGCGATGGACGCCTCGTACGGCACCGGCACTCAGCTGGTGCAGCATCCCGCCGGCCACGACGGCGAGCTGCGCTGGGCCGTCGAGGAGTTGCGGGCCGGACGCTGGCTCGCCACCCGCACGCTGCTGGCGGGTTCGTGGGCCGATCGGTCGGTATGGACATCGCGCACACAGGCACTTGGTGCGGTCGCGGCCCGGACGGATGTCCTGCAGTACTGGGCCGCGGAGGAGCCGAACGGCTTCGGCCTCGTCACGCTTCAGGCGCGGGCCGCCGTCGAGATGGCCCTCGCAGCCGGACAACAGCAGACCAACCCGCTGGAGGCGTCCGCCCGCGAGGACGTGGCCCGGGCGTGGTGCTGGCGGGCTGCCTCCACCCTCGCTGACGACCCCGTTCCGTGGATCGGCCTGCTCGCGCTCGCCCAACTGGACCCTTCCCAGGCGCGTCCCGAGCACCGGGTGGAGGCACCCGACCGGATGCTCCCTCCCGGCCCCTGGGGTCTCCTCGACCAGGCCCGCCGGACGGACCCGTGGAACCGTGAGGCGTTCCACCGCATGCTCCGCTTCCTACTGGTCCGGGGCGAGGGTGGCTCCGCGACGGAGTTCCTGGCGGCCTACCTACCCGCTGCCCCAACCGGTTCTCCGCTGCACGCCCTTCCGCTCTATCTGCACGTCGAGCGCTACCACCGTGCCGGACGTACGGAGCGAGCCGCGCTCCAGTGGACGAACGATGAGAGCGTCCGCTCCACGGTGCTGCGGGCCTACGAGCATTGGCAGGCGAGGACGAGCGGTGTCGGCCGGTGGCCGGTGGTGGACGAGAGCCACCTCGCCCACGGGCTCTGGGCGACCCGCCAACCGCTGCAGGCCGCCGAGGTGTTCGCGGCGCTGGACCCCTTCGTCTCCTCGCAGCCCTGGATGAGTTTGTCGGACCGGCCGGACGATCTGATCCGCCAGGCCGTGGCCCAGTCCTTCGCCGCCACGCGCTGACCGTGTTCTGCCCGGCCTCCGGCCCGGGTGCCCCAACGCCGTCTCCCCTTATGGAGGTTCCTGCATGTCTCGGTCCCACCGCTCCGCCCCGGTCCACGGGGACGACGACCATCTGCGCTCCCTCGGCTACGAGCCCGAACTGATCCGCCGGATGGGCGGGTTCGGGAACTTCGCCGTCTCCTTCTCGGTCATCTCGGTGCTCAGCGGCTGCATGACGCTGTTCGGCTTCGGGCTCGTGACCGGCGGCCCGGCCGTCATGATGTGGGGCTGGGTCGGCGTCGGCCTGGCCGTGCTGCTCGTCGGCCTCTCCCTGGCCGAGGTCACCAGCGCCTACCCCACCTCCGGCGGCCTCTACTTCATGGCCCAGCGCCTCGGCGGCCCTCGCTGGGGCTGGGTAACCGGCTGGCTCAACCTCCTGGGCCTGCTGGGCGGGATCGCCGGCATCGACTACGGCGCCGCAAGCTTCATAGCCGCCTTCGCCGCGCTCCAGTGGGGCGTGGTGCCGACTCCGGGCCTGATCCTCACGATCTTCGCCGGAGTTCTGGTGCTGCACGCCCTGTTGAACGTCGTGGGTGTCCGGGTGGTGAGCCTGCTCAACAGCATCTCGGTGTGGTGGCACCTGACTGGCGTTGCGGTGATCGTCGGCGTACTTGCAATCGTCCCCTCCCACCACCAGGACGCGGGCTTCGTGTTCGGGCACTTCGTGAACGAGACCGGATGGTCGAACCCGGTCTACGTCTCGGCGGTCGGTCTGCTGCTGGCCGGTTACACCTTCTGCGGCTACGACGCCAGCGCACACCTGTCGGAAGAGACGACGGACGCCAGCATGGCGGCGCCGCGCGGCATCGTCCGCTCGATCTGGGTCTCCCTGCTGGCGGGATTCGTACTGCTGACGGGCCTGCTATTCGCGGTGCAGGACTACGCCGGCACCGCCGGGGCGGCGGTGCCGCCGGCGCAGATCTTCCTCGACGCGCTCGGAACGACCGGCGCGAAGGCGCTGCTGCTGATCGTGATCGGCGCCCAGCTGTTCTGCGGCTCGGCCGAAACCACTGCGGCGTCCCGCATGATCTATGCCTTCTCGCGGGACAACGCACTGCCCGGCTCAGCAACCTGGCGCAGGGTGTCACCTAACGGTGTTCCGGTGCCGGCGGTCTGGCTTGCCGTGTCGGTGGCGTTCCTCCTGGCTGTGCCCTCGCTCTGGTCGCCTGTCGCGTACGGGGCCGTGACCGCGGTGAACGTGATCGGCATGACCCCCTCCTACATCATCCCGGTGTTCCTGCGGCTGCGGCGGGGCGACCGCTTCGTTCCCGGCCCGTGGAACCTGGGCCAGTGGAGCCGTCCCGTCGGGACCGCCGCCGTGGTGTGGGTCGTCGTGGTGACCGTGCTGGTGTGCCTGCCGCAGCGCTACCCGGTGACCGTCGACACGTTCAACTACGCCCCCGTCACCCTGATCGTCGTCCTGGCCCTGTCGGCCGCCTGGTACCGGATGGCCGGATCGAAGTTCTCCGTGCCGGTCGTCCAGGACGCGCACCTGGCCCGGATCGAGGAACTGATCGTATGAGGGCGACCGTGCGCGCTGCCCGCACCCGCACGGGCCGGACGACGGCCGGGGCCGCGGCGCCCGTCGGGCCGCTGGACCAGCTGGTTGACGCCCACCACGTCGAAACCGTACTGCTCGCGGCCGTCGACGTGCAGGGACGGCTCAAGGGCAAGGCGTACGACGCCCGGGTGCTGCTGGAGCGGCTCCGGTCGGGCCGGATCAGCCCGGAGATGTGCGGGTACGTGATCGGCACCGACCTGGGCATGGCCGCACCGCAGACCGGGTCGTTCTCGTGGGAGAGCGGCTTCGGTGACATCGCGCTGCTGCCCGACACCCATCGGGCCCGGGTGTTGCCGTGGCTGCCGGGCACGGCGCTGGTGCTGGCCGAGCCGGTTCTCGGCGGGTGGCCGCACCCGCTCGCCCCGGTCACGGTGCTGAACGAGCAGCTCACCCTGCTGGCCGGCCACGGCCTGTCCGCCGCCCTCGGCATCGAGACGGAGTTCGTCCTCTACGAGGGCACCGCCCGGGACGCAGCGGCGGCAGGTTGGCGCAGGCTGCGGCCTGCGACGTGGGACAACCGCGACTATGCCCTCGACCAGCCGGGGCCGGTCGGCGAGTTCGGCACACGTCTGCGCCAGGTCCTCGCCGGAGCCGGACTGCCGGTCGAGGCGGTGAAGTTGGAGGGTGCCCCCGGTCAGGTCGAGGTCACCTTCCCCTACGGGGAACCGGCGGCCGCGTGCGAGCAGCATGTGCTGTTCAAGCACGCGACCAGGGTGGTCGCCGACGATCTGGGACTCGCTCCCTCGTTCATGGCGGCTCCGGCCACCGGGGTGGGCAGCGGCATGCACCTTCACATCTCCCTGCACTCCGACCGGGGACCGGCGCTGGCCTCCGACCGGGGTGGCGGGACGGTGCTGTCGGAGGTGGGCGAGCAGGCGGTGGCTGGCCTGCTGGCAGTGCTGCCGGTGACGGCTCCGCTGTGGGCGCCCTACGTCAACTCCTACCGGCGCTACGGAGACCACTCGTTCGCGCCGGCCCGCTTCACCTGGGGCCGGGACAACCGCTCGTGCGCGGTGCGGGTAGTGGGCCACGATCAGAGCCTGCGGCTGGAGGTGCGCCTGCCCGGCGCCGACGCCAACCCGATGCTCGCCGTGGCGGCCGTCCTCGCCGGCATCCGCCACGGCATCACTGCCGGTCTCAAACCCCGGCCGCCCAGCAGCGGCGACGCCTACCAGGACACCGACGCGGCGCCCGTGCCACGGTCCCTGGCCGAGGCCCTCACTGCGTTCGAGACGAGCGAGCTGGCGGCCGAACTGCTGGGCGCGCGGATCATCGCGCACCTGGCCGCCGTCGCCCGCCTGGACCTGGACCACCACGCCGCCCGCGTCACCGACGCCGAGCTTGAGCGCGGCTTCGCCCAGGCATGAACCCCGGGCCGGCAGCGGGCCGTCCCCCTCCCCGCCGCCAGCCCCGGACCAACCCCTCACTGCACCCTTCCTCGATGGAGACCTCCGTGGACACCACTACCCTTCGCGCAACCGTGGCGGCCCCGACCGTGCCCGAGCTGCTGTCGGCCCCGCACCTGGTCGACGTCGCCTTGCCCGCCATGGAGGGCCTGGCCCTGTGGCTGGCCGAACGCGGCGCCAACGTCACCGGCAGCGTCCCGCCCGCCGAGCACGACAGTCCGGTGGTGGCCGGCCTGCGGGCCGCCGGGGTGAGAGTCGAAGCCGGCTTCGCGACCGAGCACGTGCACGGCGACCGAACGGCGGTGGCGTGGTCGGGCGCCGTCGTCGGCGCCCACCCCGAACTCGACCGCGCCCGGGTGCTGCGGCTGCCGATGCTCGGGCGCGCACCCGCGCTCGCGGCGGTGGCCGCGCACCCTGGGCGGCAGGTGGTCGCGGTCGGTGGCAGCCACAGCACCGCCACTGCCGCGGCGGCCCTCGCCGCAGCGCTGGATGACGGCACGACCGGCTGGATCCTCAACGCCGTTGCGCAGGGAGGATCCGCCGGCCACGGCGGCACGGGCCGACTCGTCGTGGACTTCTGCCCCGACACCACCACCCACGAAGCCCAGCCGCCCAGCCTCTGGCAACGCCACCCTGCTCCACACCTGGACAACCGGATCAGCCCCGCCGTCGTGCTGATCACCAGCACCGGCGCGAACGCCCCCCACCACCTGGACAACGTCGAAGGCCTCAAAGCCGCCGAGCGCCTCGCCCGCACCGCCGCCACCGTCGTCCTGCCGACCTGGGACCAGGGCACGCCAATCCTGCGCGAGCGCCTGACCGACCGGCGCGGCCCCGCCCTCGTCACCGTCGGCCTCGACCAGGGCGCCGACGTGCGGATCCTCGTGCCCCGCTGGACGGGCGACGCCTACCACCTCACCCTGCGATACCGCGGCGCGCAGCACGCGTTCGTACTGCCGATCGCCGGCCGCCACCACGCCCTGGCCGCCTGCGCCGCCATCGCCACCACGCTCGTCCTCGGCGAGGACCCGCAGATCGTCGCCGAGCGCCTGGCCGAGTTCCGCGGCGTCGAACGCTCGCTCGCCACCGTCGGCACCCAGAAAGGGATCACCGTGGTGGCCTCGCGGGCCCGGCACCCCCACGAGGTCGCCGACGACGTCACGGCGGCCCGTCTACTGACTGAAGGCTCGGTGATCGCCGTCCTGGAGCCGGACGGCTTCGCCCGCACCACCGCACACGCAGCCGAGCTCGGCGCCGCCCTCCGCGGCGCCGACCACGCGGTCCTGCTCCCCATCAGTACCCCACTGACCTCCGTCCACGCCGACGATCCCCTCAACACCGTCGAGCACCACGCCGGTGTGGCCCTCGGAACGGACGCGGTCCGCCGGGTGCGGTCCGGCCCGTGCGAGCCCGGCGTCGAGCAGCAGATCGCCACCCTCGCCGCCCCCGGCGACCTCGTCCTTCTCATCGGTACCGGCCAGGCGGCCACCCGCCTCGGCCCACGCCTGCTGTTCCACCTCGGCGCCCCCCACTCCCCGATCCCCCGCCAGCTGTGACCCGCCCGCCCGCGTCCGCGAAAGAACGAACGATGACCACCACCGGGCCCCTGCCCGACCTCAGCGACCAGCACCGCCGGCTGATCGTCCTCGTCACCTCCGGCGCCAGCCACCCCCAGATCTCCGCTGGCCCCGGGGTCGCTGTGGCGGCGAACGGCGTCCGCGCCGCCATCGAGACGCTCCTCGCCAGGACCCGCACCCGCACCGTGCTGCACCTCGCCGCCTGGCCCACCGCCCAGCGCATCGTCACCTCCCCGGTCCACCCCACCGGCGCCTTCACCATCAAGCCGCAGCTCACGCCCCGCCTGTCCCAGATCCTGCGCGGCTGGTCCACCGGCCGCAGCACAACCGAGCTGACCGCCGAATGGGGCATCGCGCCGAACACGATGCGGACCTACACCGAGACGCTGCTCACCCAGCTGGGTGTCGACAGCCAGCCCCAAGCCGGCGTCGTCGGGGTCCTCTCCGGGCTCACGCTCCTGAGCGACACCAACGCCTCCTGGGCCGCCGAGCCGCTCGCTCGCGACAACGGGCAGAACAAGCCCAGTCGTTGAGCACCGGCCGGATACCCAGCGGAGACCGCTCCCGAGCGCTGTGCCTCCTCCTCGGAGCCCAGATCGGTGGCGCCACCGTCTACTTCCTCCAACACCGCGCCGAGATCAACCACCCCCTCTACCTGGGGATCTTCACCGCCACGTCGTTCGCCGCCCTCGCCACCGCCGACCGCATCGTCAAGCAGCGCACCCGGCTGAGCAACACCGGCGCCACCAGCGGCTGACCGACCCGCACCACACCCATGGCGGCCATTCGGGCCAGGGCCGTACCCCTTACGACACCACCGAGAGAAGACGTGGAACTCGCCCTCCTCACAACAGCCCCCGATCGAGCGCCCAGACCAGCCAGGCACTACGCCGCCCGCCCGCTCGCGGGCGGGAACTGGACGACTACCTGCGCAAACGAGACGGTGTCGTGGTCGACTTCGATGCCCTCGCGGGCGTGCCGCGCACCGGGCTCTCCGCAGCCGCCACCGCCCTGCTGGCCACCGGCGTCGTCAGCGCACCGGCCGATCCGACGCCGCTGGTGCGGCTGCTGCACCGGGCCCGCTCCCGGGCGATCCCGTGTCTGCTGATCGCTCCCATGCTGGGTGAGAATCTGGTGGAGCGGCTCGGCGCCCTGCGCCTGCCGCACCTGTTCTCCGCCGCCGTCTCGGCGACCGAGAGCCTGGCCGACGGCATCAACCCCTTCCGGCAGGCGGCCCTGCACCTCGACATCTCCAGCCACCACTGCCTGGCCATCGCGCCCGGTGGTGCCAAGGGCCCGGCCGACACCAGCGGCGCGAAGCTGCTCATCAGCCGCTCCGGCTCCATCGAACACCCCACCCAACCCCCACCGCTCTCACCGAGGCCGAGCACGACGTCGCGATCTTCCTCGCCCTCGGCCATACCTGCGATACCGCGGCGCTGGCCCTCTCCAAGTCCCGTTCCACCGTGTGCACCCAGACGGCGGAGCTGAACCGCCGGTACTTCCCCGGAGCGGCACCGCACCGTCGCGCGCCTGATCGCGGACGGCCTCGTCGAGACCGCGGCCCTGCGTTAGTGGCGGCGACCTGGTCGGGCTCCAGATAGGAGAAGTTTTTATAGTCATCTCTGATGAACATTCGAATCACTCAGGATCGCCAACTGCTGCCCGAAGTGCTGAGCACTCGCTGCTACCTCACGTGAACGAAGCAGCATGATACTTTTCGTAGCGCGAGGAGTCGTGCACACTTATTCTCATGCATCTGCGTCGTCCACGGAGCCTGGCTGGCCAGCTTTTTGCGTTGCAGGCCACGCTATTGGTCGTCGCTGTCGCCATTTGTGCAATTTTCGCCTACATCAACGCCGGCGCTCAAGCGGAAACCGCAGCCCGACGCCAGACGACGGCCGTAGCCGGGGCGATCGCCAATTCTTCGTTCGTTACCGACGCGATCCGCTCGTCGAACCCGACCGCACTGCTCCAGCCGTATACGGAGAGGGTCCGCCTGGACACGGGTGTCGCTTTTATTACGATCATGAATACGAACGGGATCCGATGGACTCACCCGGATCCCCGGCTCATCGGCGGGAGATTCTCCGGCCACATCGCGCCCGCCCAGCAGGGCCACACGTTCTACGAGACCCACACCGGGTCCTTCGGGCCCACAGTGCGCGTAGTGGCGCCGATCAGGGACGGTGACCGTATCGTCGGCCTGGTCAGCGCGGGCATCACGGTGAAGAGAATCAATGCCCAGGTGCAGCAGCAACTGGTGTCGTTGCTCGGCGTGGCGCTCGCCGCGCTCACCCTGTGCGGGCTCGGCACGTACCTGATCAACATCCGCCTGCGACGCCATACCCGCGGCAGCAGCGCCGACGAGCTGAGCCGCATGTACGAGCACCACGACGCGGTCCTGCACGAGGTCCGCGAAGGTGTCCTCATCGTCAGGCGAGACGGAATGCTGCTGCTCGCCAACGACGAGGCCCGGCGGCTGCTGAGCCTGCCGTCGGACGCAGAAGGAAGCCATGTCACCGGGTTGGGTCTGCCCCCCGGCACAGTCGATCTGCTGACGTCGGACCGCATCGCCACCGACGAGGTACACCTGATCGAGGGCAGGCTGCTCGCCCTCAACAAACGGTTCACGACTCCGTTCGACAGAAACCATGGCTCCGTGGTGACCCTACGTGACACTACGGAGCTCCGGGCGCTGTCCGGGCGGGCCAACGCGGCACGGGAACGGCTGAAGCTCCTCTACGACGCCGGCGCGAGGATCGGCAGCACGCTGGACGTGACGCGCACGGCCGAGGAGCTGGCTGAGGTGGCGGTACCACGCTTCGCCGACATTGTCACCGTCGAACTTCTGGACCCTGTGCTGAGAGGCGAGGAGCCCTCCGGGGCGAGTACCCAACTGCGCCGGTCGGCCATCGTCGGCTTGGCCGAGGACCACCCCCTCTACGCCCTGGGCGAGCTCATCCGGTTCGCTCCCCAGACCCCGATGGCGGCCAGCGTCGAAGGCGGCCGCTCCGTAGTCGACCGCGATCTCGCTTCCTCGGACGGGTGGCGCTCCCAGGACCCGCAGCGCGCGCAACGCATCCTGGACTTCGGTATCCACTCCCTGGCTGTCGTGCCCCTGCGCGCCCGCGGCGTCGTCCTGGGACTCGTGAACTTCTGGCGGTCGGGAACCACCCCGCCGTTCGAGGAAGAGGACACATTCTTCGCCGATGAGCTCGCGGGCCGCGCCGCAGTCTGCATCGACAACGCCAGGCGCTACACCCATGAGCACACGGTCGCCGTGACCCTGCAGCGCAGCCTGATGCCCAGCGGCTTCCCCGACCAGCAGGCCGTGGAGGTGGCCCACCGCTACCTGCCCGCCAAGGCGGGCGTCGGCGGCGACTGGTTCGACGTCATCCCGCTCCCCGGCGCCCGCGTCGCACTCGTGGTCGGCGACGTCGTGGGCCACGGCCTGCACGCCGCGGCCACCATGGGCTGGCTGCGCGTCGCCGTGCACAACTTCGCCGCCCTGGACCTGTCCCCCGACGAACTACTGTGGCACCTGGACGAACTCGTCACCCGCATCGACGCCCAAGCCGAGAGGGACGGATCCGGCCGATCGGACGTTGGGACCAGGCAGGCCAGCACCGGAGCCACCTGCCTCTGCACCATCTACGACTCCGTCTCCGGACAGGTCACCGCCGCCACCGCCGGTCACCCGCCGCCGACCGTGGTCCTGCCCGACGGCACGGTGAAACTCCTCGACATACCCGTGTCACCGCCCCTGGGCCTCAGCGCCGGCCTGCCCTTCGAAAGTGCCGCGGTCACCCTGCCCGAGGGCTCCAGTCTCGTACTCCACACCGACGGCCTCATCGAGGACAGCGACGGCCTCGACTCCGGCCTGCAGACCCTGCACGACGTACTCGGCGGTCCCACACGCACCCCGGAGGACACCTGCTCCGCCGTCATCGAAGCGATGCTGCCCGTCCGGCCCACCGACGACGTAGCACTGCTGATCGCCCGGACCCGTCGGCTGGACTCCACACACGTCGCCGAATGGGATATGCCCCGCGACCCCGCCCAGGTCGGCCCGGTCCGCAACGCCTGCGCCCGCACCTTGCAGGAGTGGGGCCTTCAGGGCATTACCTTCGCCGCGGAACTCGTTCTCAGCGAACTGATCACCAACGCTGTCCGCTACGGCAGCGCTCCCGTCCGCGTACGCCTGCTCCACGCCACTAGTCTGACCTGCGAAGTCTCCGACGGAAGCAGCACCTCCCCGCACCTGCGCCGCGCCAAGGACACCGACGAGGGCGGCCGCGGCCTCTTCCTCGTCGCCAAATATGCCGCCCACTGGGGAACACGCTATTCCTCCCGCGGCAAGACCATCTGGGCTGAGCTCGCCCTGTGCGCCCCCGAGACGCCCGACGAGGAGGAGACGGCTGAGTCCCTGCTCGGCCAGTGGGACGACGCCGAGCTCTGAGCTTGACTCTGTCGGGGAACTCGGTATTCGGCTGCCTGCGATCGTGGTGGTGCGTCAGTCTTGTGGATGTACGAGGCTCGTGTGACTGGCGAGGAGTGAGAGATGTCGGTACGTCCCCGTCCGGGCGCCGAGGTGCCGGAGCTGACCGCGAGGATGGCGCGTGCCAGAACACCCGGTGACACGACGGCGCTGTGGGTGCGGGACCACCTGGACGGTCTGTGGAGCGACGAGGACTTCGCCGACCGTGAGGTGACCCCCGGATTGACTCTGCTGGCCAATTCACAGGGACTGCTGCGGTGATCGTTCGGCCTGTGGGACCGTGTTGATACGTGCACGTCCTGAGTTTGGGTGGGTGGTCTGTGGTGTCGATGTGGCCAAGGTCGGGCTGTGCGGTGCCGGTGGCGCACGCTGCGTTCCCCAAGGGGAGCTTGGCGATCCGGGTGCGGGAGGCACTCGGAGAGATCTTCACCGACGGGCAGTTCGCCGAGTACTTCGCGGTGCGAGGGCACCCGGCAATCTCACCGGCGCGACTGGCCATGGTGCTGGTGCTGCAGTTCGCGGAGGGGATGACGGATCGCCAGGCGGCCGACGCGGTGCGGGCGCGGGTGGACTGGAAGTACTGCCTGGCTCTGGAGCTGACTGATCCGGGATTCGACGCCTCCGTGCTCAGTGAGTTCCGCGCCAGGCTGGCGCAGGGCGACCGGGCCGGGCTACTTCTCACGCGGCTGCTGGATATCCTGCGGGAGCACGGCCTTCTGGTGAAGGGTGGCCGTCAACGTACCGATGCCACCCACGTCTTGGCATGCGCGCGGATGCTCAATCGCCTGGAGCTCACTATCGAGGCGATGCGCGCGGCCCTGGAGGCCTTGTCCGTGGCCGCCCCGGTATGGCTGGCCGGCCATGCTCCCCTCACCTGGTGGGACCGCTATGCCCAGCGGGCGAGTGACTACCGCCTGCCGCAGGGGGAGGGGCCTCGTGCGGCGCTGGCGGTCATGGTCGGCACGGACGGGTACGAGCTGCTGGAAGCAGTCCGCGCTGCCGGCGCGCCCGCGTGGCTGCGGGAGATCCCCGCGCTTCAGATCCTGCGGATGGTCTGGGTCCAGCAGTACTATCGCGACCACGACGGGCCGCGCCTGCGCGGGAAGGGAGAGCGGCCGCCCGGGGCAGTGGCGATCACGAGCCCGTACGACACTGACGCCCGCTACGGGGTCAAGCGCGGCATGGGCTGGAGCGGCTACAAAGGCCACTTCACCGAGACCTGCGAAACGAGTCGCCCGCACGTCATCGTCCACGTCGCCACCACGCCGGCGACCACCTCCGACGTGGAGACCGTCGCCGCCCGGCATGCCGACCTCGCCGCCGCAGACCTGCTACCCGAACAGGAATATGTCGACGCCGGCTACGTGAGCGTTGACCACATCCTCGACGCCCGCACCCACTACGGAATCGAACTGGTCGGTCCACTGCCGCCGGACTCGGCCTGGCAGGCCCGCGACCCCGAAGCGTTCGACCTCACCCAGTTCACCATCAACTGGGAGACACAGAGAGTCACTTGCCCCAACGGAGCCACCAGCCGCAACTGGAAGAGCACCAGCAATGCGGACGGCCTGCCAATCGTCCAAGCGACCTTCAAAATGCCGGACTGCGGGCCATGCCCGGACCGCTCCCGCTGCACCCGCTCGGCCACCGGCGCCCGGGGCCTGACCTTCCGAGCCCGCCCCCAACTGGAGGCCCAGCGTCACATCCGCGCAGAACAGGCCACCGACGCCTGGCGCACGCAGTACGCCACCCGCTCCGGAGTCGAGGGGACCATGGCGCAGGCCTCACGCCGTTGCGACGTCCACCGCGCCCGCTATCGAGACCAGGACAAGGTCCACCTGCAGCACGTGCTCACCGCGATAGCCCTCAACCTCGTCCGCGTCGACGCCTGGCTCATCGGAGCACCGTTGGGCGGCAGCTGGACCTCCCGCCTCACCACGCTCCGGCAATCACTCACCCTCGCCATGTGAATTGGCCAGCAGAGTCCGCGATGTGGACACACCTGACAATGGATCTCGTAGATCCTGGAGGCAACGGTGTCACTGGGCATCACCGAACTAGACGCCGGCGAGGCCCCGTTGGGACGAGTGCGCCGGGTCGGCGGCGGCCGCAAACGAGTGGTCGACCTGGACCCGGGACTACGCCCGGCTCTGCTGGCCCTGGTGGAACCGGATGTACGGGGTGACCCGATGTCGCCCCTGCGCTGGACGACGAAGTCCACCCGTCACCTGGCCGCTGAGCTCACCCGCCAGGGCCACCGGATATCCGCCGACACCGTCGCCGACGTACTGCGCGAGGAAGGCTTCAGCCTCCAGGGCAACGCCAAGGTCATCGAAGGAAAGCAACACCCCGACCGGGACGGACAGTTCCGCTACATCAACGAGCAGGCCAAGGCCCACCAAGCGGCCGGCGACCCCGTGATCAGCGTCGATACGAAAAAGAAGGAGGTTGTGGGCCCGTTGAAGAACGGGGGCCGGGAGTGGCGACCCGCAGGTGACCCCGTGCAGGTCAGCACCCACGACTTCCCCGACAAGGAACTGGGCAAAGCCGTGCCGTACGGCATCTACGACCTGGCCGCGAACACCGGCTGGGTCAGCGTCGGCACCGACCACGACACCGCCGCCTTCGCCGTCGAATCCATCCGCCGCTGGTGGAAAGCCCGCGGCACGCAGGACTACCCGCAGGCCAGACGCCTGCTCATCACCGCCGACGCGGGCGGCTCCAACGGCTACCGCACCCGCGCCTGGAAGGCTGAACTCGCCGCCCTGGCCTTGGAGACAGGCCTGCAGGTCACTGTCTGTCACTTTCCTCCGGGCACATCTAAGACCGTGTCCTATGTGGTGGTGGCCTCGGTGTGTGGGTCATGGGGAGCGCTGAGTGGGGATGGATCGTTCCTGATGGATTGTGGGAAGTGGTCAAGCCACTGCTTCCTGCTACCCGGGTGCGCCAACAGGGTGGTGGGACAGCGAACTTGGACGATCGGGCGGTGTTCGCCGCGGTGGTCTACGTATTGACGACGGGGTGTGCGTGGCGGCATCTGCCGCCGTGTTTCGGGGTGTCGAAGTCGACGGTGCACCGCCGGTTCACGATCTGGTCGAAGGACGGCCTGTGGGGCCGGCTCCGCAGGGTGATGCTGGAGCGCCTGGCCGCCGCCGAGGTCCTGGACCTGACACGGGTCGTCGTCGACTCCGTCCACGTCCGCGCAAAAAAAGGGGTGAACATACAGGTCCCAGCCCCGTCGACCGGGGCAAACCCGGCTCCAAGGTGCACGTCCTGTCCGACCGCAACGGGCTGCCCCTCGTCGTCGGCATCTCCTCTGCCAACACCCACGACCAGCACGGCCTGACGCCCCTGGTCGAAGCCCTCCTTGCGAAGCACGACCCGGAGCGAGGCCTGCACCTCCTGCCACGCAAGCTGCACGCAGACAAGGCGTATGACAATGCTGAGCTGCGGAAATGGCTCCGCCGGCAGCGGATCCTGCCCCGGATCGCCCGTAAGGGTATCGAGTCGAGCCAGACCCTCGGCCGCCATCGGTGGGTCATCGAACGCACCATGTCGTGGCTCACCGGCTACCGCCGGATCGCCCGACGCTACGAACGCGATCACCGCCATTACCTGGCCTTCTGCGACCTCGCCGCCGTCATCACATGCCACAAACGCCTGTCCAAGACCACCACATAGGACACGGTCTAAATGGAACCGGATCGAGCACCGACTGTTCTCCCACATCACGATGAACTGGCGCGGCAGGCCTCTGACCAGCCACGAAGTCATCGTGCAGTCCATCGCCGCGACCACGACCCGCACCGGCCTGAAAGTCCACGCCGAACTCGACACCGCCGCCTACGCCACCGGGGTCCGCATCGCCGACCGGCAGCTGGACGCCCTGCCCCTGACCCGCCATGAGTGGCACGGCGATTGGAATTACACCCTCCGCCCCGAGGAATACTGCCGGGACGGCATCCCGCCCGTCCCACCCCAGGACCTGCCCGGCCCCGACCGCGCCTGGCTGGTCCACCCGGACCTGACCGGCCTGCAGCCCGACCAGTGGGACCAGCTGATCACCCAACTGAGAGCCGCCCGCGAACTCCAGCGGGAAGAAGACCTTCACCAACGGCGCGGCGGGGACCGGCAGAAAGTCCCCGCCGCTGGCCTCTACACCGGCCGCCGCCCCGGTCTCACCCTCGCTGACCGGCTCCTGGCCACCCTCCTCTACCAGCGGTTCAAGCTCCCGCAGGTCGTTATCGCCCCGCTCTTCACCGTCACACCCGTGACCCTCAACCGCGCCATCAGCCAAACCCGTCGGCTCCTGGACCAGATCGGATACACCATCGAACCCGCCGCCACCCGACTGGCCTCCCTGGACGACCTCGCGTACCTCGCCGCCCGCCTTGGCATCACCCTCACGACAAAGATCGAGACAGCGAGTTGATTCTCTGCAAGCCCTAACTACGCGGCCTTGGAGCAAGCTCAGCCGGTGGGCGCCCGCTCGGACGGAGCGGGCGCCCTGCCCCCGTGGGGGCGGCCCGGCCGGGCCGGTTCCGGCCCGGTACAGGTCACATCAGATGATCGTCCAGTGCTGCAGGGCCGAGTTGGTGTCGGTCTGCTGGGTCACCAGGGCGCCGTCGGCGGTCGAGGCGGTGGTCAGCAGCAGTCCGCTCTTGGCCGAGGCCAGGGTGTAGCCGCCGCCGGGCAGTGCCACGGCCTGCCAGCGCTGGTTGAGGCCGCCGCTGCAGGTGTACTGGATCACGGTCGCCGCGGGGGACGTCGAGCCGCCGTACACGTCAAGGCAGAGCCCGGATGCGCCGTTGACCAGGGTGTAGGACCCGTCCAACTGTTGGCTGAAGGTCCACTTCTGGTTGCTGCCGCCGTGCAGGGCCCAGGTTTCCATCTGAAGGGCGTTGGTGGTGGAGCTGGCCGGGTCGTCCAGGGCCTGGCCGCCGGTGGTGACGGTGTGGACGCCGTTCAGGGTGCCGGGGGTGCTCGGCCAGGTGATGTCGGGGGCGGCGTAGAAGGCGATGCCCGCCGCCGTCCAGCGCGGCCCCTGGGCGGCGAGGCGCTGACTGAAGGAGGTCCAGTCGTGGGTGGAGTGCGGCGACCAGCCGATCTCGGCGACGGCCGGCAGCCACGGGAAGCTCATGTGGTCGGTGTAGGAGGACAGTTCGGGGAACTGGCTGCCGGAATTTGGTGTGCTGTTGCTGGGCGAGTATGCGTTGTCGGTCCAGAGTGCGGCTTCCACGCCGGTGATCTGGGCGGCCGGCACGACCGACGAGCTGCCGTCGGTCTTGGCGGTGACCGTCGTCGGGTCCCAGTCGTAGGCTTTCTGGGCCGAGACGTAGCCCGCCCAGCTCAGGCCGTACGGGGTGCTGGAGTCGTACTGCATGTCCAGGTAGGCGTGGTCCGCGGGGGACATGATGAACCTGGCGCCCTGCGCGACCCCGGAGCGGACCTGCCGAATATTCGCGGACTCCCACGAGGCGCCCACGGAGGTGCGGTCCTCGGCGGTGCCCCAGTACTGGAGCAGGCTGTTCGCCGGGAGGGTGCCCTGGCCGAGCTGGTGCCAGCCGATCAGGGTCTTGCCCCAGGCAGTGGTCGCCGAGCCGGCGGCCGACACGTACGCGGCGTACTGGGCAGTCGTGGTCGCCGGAGCCTCGTCGCCACCCACGTGGATGTATGGGCCCGGGGTGAGCGCCGCCACCGTGCTGATCACGGTGCTCAGGAAACTGCCGACGTTGGCGACGTGCTGCGCGTCGCCGAGGCAGTAGAGGCTGAAGCCAAAATCGTTGCCGGAGTACGGCGCGATCGCCTGGTTGTTGCAGTTCAGGTTGGCGACCGAGGCCAGCGCCGCGCCGCTGTGGCCCGGGCCGTCGATCTCCGGGACGACCGTCATGAACCGCGACTTCGCGTACGCCACCAAGTCCTGGTATTCGGCCGCCGTGTAGTACCAAGAGGTGCCGCCGGTGAAGCCGGTCTGGGTGCTCGCGCCCACCGTGGTCAGGTTCGGCAGCGCGCCGATCGCGATCCGCCAGCCCTGGTCGTCGGTCAAGTGCAGATGAAGCGTGTTGATCTTGTAGGCGGCGGACTCGTCGATGAAGCGCTTCACCTGCGCCACTGGGCAGAAGCGGCGCCCGACGTCGAGCATCGCACCGCGGTAGGAGTACCGGGGCGCGTCTGAGATCTGCACAGGCGGGACCGTCCACGGCCCCGGCTTCACCGCGGGCGACTCCACGGCGGCCGGCAGCAGTTGGCGCAGAGTCTGGACGCCCCGGAAGAGGCCCTCGGCGCCGTGCGCCGTGACGCTGACGCCCCCGCTGTTCGAGGTGAGGGTATAGCCCTCCGCCCCGAGCGTGGCCGGGCCGTTCGGGTCCAGGACCAGCGTGTTGCCCGCCGGCCGGGTGGAGCTGACCACCTGGAGGGTGAACCCGGTCGCGGGCTTCAGGAGTCCCGACAGGTAGGTGCCGACGCCGACCGCGGCCGGGTCGGTGGACAGCACGTCCACCTGCGTCCCGACTGCCAGGGTGAACCCGCGGCCCGTGACGGCCGACTCGGAGACCGGCTGGGGCACGATCGCCGGCAGTGTCGGCACCGCATGCGCGGCAGTCACCGCCATCGTGCCCGATAACAACGACGTCGCAAGGGCGACGGCGCTCAGAACGGCGAGGTCACGGCCTCGCTGGCGAAACAACCGCATCAATGACTCCTTCTAGTCGACGAAGCCGCATGTGTCGTGGGGCAGGGCGCGGCACCGCGCTGGTCCTAACGGAGATGGAAAGGGATGTGCGGGATGGCGACACGGACCCGGGAACGGGCCCTCGTCGGCGCAACGGCTGGGCTTTCCGGCGTGACGCGCATTCGCACTCCGAGAGGAATGTCCCGGCACTGTCGGACGGGTCCGGAGACGCTTCGAGGAATTACTGGCACGGGGTGGCTGTCCGTGGTAAATCGGCTTCGTCCCGCATCGTGCGGTTGTCCGGAGTAGTTGCCCTGGGCGCTTCGGCCGCCGCGGGCCGAGTGTGCTGCCGGCGAGCTGCCGCTGCATATTTCTGCATGCCAGTGCGCAAATTAAAGCATATTCAAGCACGGAGGGGAACGGCGTTGCCGGGGCTGTGCCAGTGAGCGGTGACCGCGCTGCTCCCGATATTGGCGCATTGCCACCTTCCCAGTCGGCGTCTGCGGACACAGGGCCCGCAGACGCCATGACGGTCGGGGTGACGGTGGATTCGCGCAACTCCTGGGTCAGGCTCCCCCGCTTCGACTACCCTCTCGGCAACCGCCTTGGGATCGCCGTAAACGGCGGTTTCGTCCACCGTCAGTCGCAGTGGTCAGACACCCGACACCGAGCCGCTCGAAAGCAAGCTTCCGCAGATCCCGCAGCAGACCGACCTACACGGAGCCGCCGCGGAAGCCAAACGCCACGCGGAACGCCAAGTACGGCAAGGCGCTCGCGGTCAGCGGTGACGCGCTCACCCTCGTCACGCCCGGTACGAGCGCAGCACAGCTCTGGATGCTCTCCACGACCGGGGACGGCCACAGTACGCTGATCAACAGCTCGACCGGCAAGCTCCTCGACGTCGCAGGCGCCGCGGGTAACGACGGTGCGACGGTGCGACGGTGGCCACTTACCAGCCCACCACCGGCAGTAACCAGTCCTGGAAGCTTCGCAACACCGCGTCGGACACCTGGAGCGCGCTGCGCCTGCGGCACAGGAACAAGTGCATGGACGTCTCGGGTGCTTCCACCACGGCCGGCGCGGCCGCCGTCCAGTACACCTGCGGCGGCGCCGCCGACCAGCAGTGGTCCCTGCGCAGCAGCAGCCCCGGGTACGTCAACGTCGTGGTCCGGCACACCGGGCAGTGCCTGGACGTGTCCAACGCCTCGACGGCCGACGACGCCGCGCTCGTGCAGTACTTCTGCAACGGCGGGACCAACCAGGAGTGGTCGGTGCGGACCACCGCGGTGGGTTACATCACCGTGGTGGCCCGGCACAGCGGCAAGTGCCTGGACGTGTCCGGTGCCTCGACCGCCGACAACGCCCAGCTCGTGCAGCACGCGTGCAACGGGAGCAGCAGCCAGCAGATCCGCGTCGGGTGACGCCCGGTTGCCGGGAGCGCTCCCCCCGACGCTCCCGGCGGCCCGCCGGCCGGCTCACCCCTACGTGCCGGGCGGGCGCGGCCCGGAGCTGGCACGGACCACCAGCTCCGGGGAGACGGTGATGACTTGGTTGGTGCGCACACCGCCCTGGCGGTCTATCTGGTTGAGCAGGAGGGCCACGCACTGGCGGCCGACCTCCTCGAAGTCCTGTCGCACGGTGCTGAGGGGTGGCCCGAAGTACGCCGACTCGGGGACGTCGTCGAACCCGACCACGCTGACGTCCTGCGGCACCCTGCGGCCGGCCTCGGCCAGGGCGAGCATGACCCCGAGGGCCATGTGGTCGTTGGCCGCGAAGACGGCCGTGACGTCGGGGCGGGCGGCGAGCGCCTTGCCGATCCGGTGGCCGGACTCGGCGGTCCAGTCCCCGAGTTCGAGTGCGGGGACGGGGGCGCCGGCGGCCTTCAGGGTGGCGTGCCAGGCGGCGGCGCGGCGGCGCGCGGCGTAGGAGTCCTGGGGGCCGCCGACGTGCCAGACCGTGCGGTGCCCGAGGTCGAGGAGGTGCTGGGTCGCGGCGCTCGCTCCGGCGGCCTGGTCGGTGTCGACGGACGGGAACCGGTGCTCGGGGTCGCCGTCCGCGATGACCACGGGCACGCCGGTGGAGACGCTGAAGCCCGGCCGGTCGAGGATCTGCGCCTCGATCACGACGAGGCCGTCCACCGCCTGGTCGGTCAGCTGGCGGACGGCCTGCTGCACCGCGTCCTCGGTCTGCTCCTCGGCGCACACGATGTTCACCGAGTAGCCGGCGGCCTGCGCGGCCCGGGAGATGGCGGCGAGCGTGCGGGCGTTCCCGTGCGCGCTCAGGTCGAACATGACCACGCCGAGCACGTGGAACCGCCCGAGGGTGAGCGCGCGCGCCGCACTGTTGCGCTGGTAGCCCAGTATCCGCATCGCCGACAGGACCTTGTCCCGGGTCTCGGGTTCCACGTTGGAGCGGCCGTTGGCGACCCGCGAGACCGTCTGGGAGGACACCCCTGCCAGCGAGGCGACGTCGGCCTGCGAGGCGGGCCGTCGCTTGTCCCCCGCTACCGGTCCGGGACGGTCGGACTCCGCGTCCACGGGCTTCCCCCTGTGATCCATGCGCTCCTCCTACGTGTCTGCGCGAACATATTAACCTCCAGCAACCCAGGCCGATCAAGAGGTGCGCTCCGCGCGGGAGAGCGCCGCCCTGCCCGCCCACCGAATAAACGGCGCAGACACATGCAGGTAACGATGCCGCATCTCGGCGACAGAGCCTTGACGACGCGGCGCCGCGCACCTGAGACTGGCGGCCAGCCAAGCGTGTTCGCGTAAACATGGCCCGCACATTGCAAGGGATTGAACCGTGCGCACATTGTCACCACCCTCAGCGCAGAGCAGTGAGAACTCGGCCCCACCGAGCCGCAGGCTGAGCCGCAAACGCTCCAGCACCGCAGGAAACGGCCGGTTCGGGTACGTGCTCCTGTCCCCCTTCCTGCTGGTCTTCGTGATCGGGATCGTCGGGCCGCTGGTCTACGCCGTCCACCTCAGCTTCTTCCGGGAGCAGCTGGTGGGCGGGAACACCTTCGTCGGCTTCGAGAACTACGCCCGCGCGCTGGGGGACCACCTGCTGATGGCAGGGCTGTGGCGGGTCGCGCTCTTCCTCGCCGTCCAGGTGCCGGTCATGCTCGCCGTCTCCCTCCTGGCGGCGCTCGCGATCGACAGCGGCCGGCTCCGCTGGGCCGCACTCTTCCGCATCGGCATCTTCATCCCCTACGCCGTGCCGGCCGTGGTCGCCTCCCTCATGTGGGGCTACCTCTACGGCGACAGCTTCGGCCTGATCGGCCAGCTCGGCCGGGCCGTCGGAGTGCAGGTCCCGCACCTGCTCGGCCAGTCCTGGATGCTCGTGTCCATCGGCAACGTCGTGACCTGGGAGTTCGTCGGCTACAACATGCTGATCCTCTACGCGGCGCTGCGCGCCATCCCGGAGGAGCTCTACGAGGCGGCGGCGATCGACGGCGCCGGCGAGTTCCGCAAGGCGTGGAGCATCAAGCTCCCGGCGCTGCGCCCCGCGCTGCTGCTGGCCACGATCTTCTCGATCATCGGCACCTTCCAGCTGTTCAACGAGCCGAACATCATGCAGTCGCTGGCGCCGAACGTGATCACCACCAGCTACACGCCCAACATGTACGCCTACAACCTGGCGTTCAACGGCCAGCAGTTCAACTACGCGGCAGCCGTCGCCGTGATCCTCGGCCTGGTCACCGCCGTGGTCGCCTACGCGGTGCAGTCCCGCGCCACCAGCAGGGAGCAGGCCCGATGAGTTCGACCACCGCCCGCAGGGGCCGCTCCCCCCGGCGGAACCGCCGCAGCACCGCCCTGACCGTCGCCATGGGCCTGATGCTGCTCTACGCCTTCCTGCCCCTGGTGTGGCTCCTGCTCGCCAGCACCAAGGACAGCAAGTCCCTGCTGAGCAGCTTCGGGCTGTGGTTCGGCGACGGATTCCACCTCTTCACCAACATCCACGACGTGCTGACCTACGACGACGGCATCTACGTGCGGTGGTTCGGCAACACCCTGCTGTACGCGGTCGTGGGCGCCGGCGGAGCCGCCGTCATCGCGACCGCCGGCGGGTACGCGCTGGCCAAGTACAGCTTCCGCGGCCGCAACGCGGTCTTCGCCCTCGTCCTCGGTGCCATCACCATCCCCGGCACCGCCCTGGCCGTCCCGACCTACCTGCTGTTCAGCAAGGTCGGCCTGGTGGACAGCCCCTGGGCCGTCCTGCTGCCCTCGATGGTCAGCCCCTTCGGCCTGTACCTGATGCGCGTCTACGCACAGGACGCGGTGCCCGACTCCGTCCTGGAGGCCGCCCGGATCGACGGCGCGGGCGAGCTGCGCACCTTCTTCACCATCTCGCTGCGGCTGCTCGGACCGGGGTTCGTCACCGTCCTCCTCTTCTCCCTCGTGGCGACCTGGAACAACTACTTCCTGCCCCTGATCGTCCTCAGCGACCCGCAGTGGTTCCCGCTCACCGTCGGCCTCAACCAGTGGAACAGCCTCGCGACCGGTGCGGCCGGCAGCGGCGCCACGACCACGGGCTTCTACCCGCTGGTCGTCACCGGGAGCGTCCTGGCGATCGTGCCGCTGGTGGTCGCGTTCCTCTTCCTCCAGCGGTTCTGGCAGTCCGGACTGGCCTCCGGCAGCGTCAAGCAGTAGCCACCGGACCGACCCGCTCGTCCCCACCCCTCCCTCCGCCGCCCGGTCCCACCCGGTACGGCACCCCCTGCAAGGAGCGATCCACATGTCCCAGCACAAGACCCGGCTCAGAAGACTGCTGGCCACGCTGCCGGCCGCCGCCCTGGTGCTCAGCCTCGCCGCCTGCGGCAGCAGCGACGGCGGCAGCAAGGCGGGCGACCCCGCCACGGCGCTGGACACGCCGACCACCCTGACGTTCTGGACCTGGGCTCCGAACATGGACAAGGCGGTCGCGGGCTTCGAGAAGAAGTACCCCAAGATCAAGGTCAACGTCGTCAACGCCGGTCAGTCCGCCGCCGAGTACACGAAGCTCCAGACCGCCGTCAAGGCCGGCTCGGGCGGGCCGGACATCGCCCAGGTCGAGTACTTCGCGCTCCCCGAGTTCGCGCTGGGCAAGCGGCTGGTCAACCTCGACGAGTACGGCGCGGCCGACCTCAGGTCCAGGTTCACGGCGGCCGCCTGGTCGCAGGTGACGAGCAACGGCGGGGTCTACGGCATCCCGCAGGACACCGGCCCGATGGCGATGTTCTACAACGAGAAGGTCCTCGGCGAGTTCGGCATCGCCCCGCCCAAGACCTGGGCCGAGTTCGAGGCCGCGGCCACCAGGATCCACCAGGCCGACCCGAACCGCTTCATCACCTCCATCGACCCCGGTGACGCCGGCGGCCTGGACAGCCTGCTCTGGCAGGCGGGCAGCCGCCCGTTCCAGCAGAAGTCCCCCACCTCGGTCGGGGTGGACCTCGCGGACGACGGCGCCAAGAAGGTCTCCGACTTCTGGTCCGGCCTGCTGGCGAAGAAGCTCGTCGACCCGGCCCCGGGCTGGACGAACGAGTGGTGGCAGTCGATGAGCAGCGGCAAGTACGCGATGTGGATCGTCGGCGCCTGGGCTCCCGGCAACCTGGCCAGCACCATCCCGCAGACCTCCGGCCAGTGGCGCGCGGCGCCGGTCCCGCAGTGGAGCACCGGCGACCCGGTGTCCTCCGAGAACGGCGGATCGGCGAACGTGGTGCCCGTGACGAGCACGCACAAGGACGCGGCCGTCGCCTTCGCGAAGTGGCTGAACTCCGAGCCCGACGGCACCAAGGCGCTCTCCGACGGCGGCCTGTTCCCGGCCACCACGGACATGCTGAAGGACCCGGCGTTCCTCGACAAGCCCATCGAGGTGCTCGGCGGCCAGAAGGCCAACCAGGTCTTCGCCCAGTCGTCCGCCGCCGTCAGCCCCACCTGGCAGTTCCTGCCGTACCAGGTCTACGCGAACTCGGTCTTCAAGGACACCGTCGGCCAGGGCATCGCCGGCAACGGCTCGATCTCCTCCGGCATGGAGGCCTGGCAGAAGCGCATCACCGACTTCGGCACCCAGCAGGGCTTCTCGATCGCCACTCCGTGACCGGAGCCGTGGCGCGGCGCGATCTGCGCCCGCGCCGCGCCGCGGCATCTACCCGTCCCCTCACCTCCACCCACTGACATCCCGTCGTCGGCCTGCCTCCGGAGCAGGCCGACGGCCCTGTCGGCAGCACCACCGGCCACGGCCCGGCCGGAGCCGTCCACGGCGCACCCACCACCGACCCACCGCCTTCACCGCGAGTACTGGAGCAGCCCAGCATGTCCGCCCTACAGATAGACGCCGAGGGATTCCGGCTCCACGACAAGCCCTTCCGCATCCTCTCCGGCGGGCTGCACTACTTCCGGGTGCACCCGGAGCAGTGGGCCGACCGCCTGCGCAAGGCCCGGCTGATGGGGCTGAACACGGTCGAGACGTACGTCCCGTGGAACCTGCACGAGCCGCGCCCCGGAGAGTTCCGGATGGACGCCGGGCTGGACCTCCCGGCCTTCCTCGACCTCGCCGCGCAGGAGGGGCTGCACGTCCTCCTGCGCCCGGGACCGTACATCTGCGCCGAGTGGGAGGGCGGCGGGCTCCCGTCCTGGCTCCTCACCGAGCCCGACATCCGGCTCCGCACCCAGGACCCGCGCTACGTCCGGGCGGTGGAGTCCTACTTCGGGCAGCTGCTGCCGTCCCTGCTGCCGTACCTGGCGACCCGCGGCGGCCCCGTCCTCGCGGTGCAGCTGGAGAACGAGTACGGCGCCTACCACCTTGACCCGGCGCACCTGGGCCATCTCGCCACCGTGCTCCGGGGCTGCGGCATCGACGTCCCGCTGTTCACCTGCGACCAGCCCGCCGACCTCGCGCAGGGCAGCGTCGACGGGATCCTCAGCACGGCCAACTTCGGCAGTCGCGCTGCGCAGAGCCTGGTCGAGCTCCGCGCCCACCGGCCCGCCGGCCCCCTGATGTGCACCGAGTTCTGGATCGGCTGGTTCGACCGCTGGGGCGGCCGCCACGTCGTGCGGGACGCCTCGGACGCGGCCGCCTCGCTGGACGAGCTGCTGGCCGCCGGAGCGTCGGTGAACTTCTACATGTTCCACGGCGGCACCAACTTCGGCTTCACCAACGGCGCCAACGACAAGCACACCTACCGTCCGACCGTCACCTCGTACGACTACGACTCCCCGCTCGACGAGGCGGGCGACCCGACCGAGAAGTACACGGCCTTCCGCGAGGTCATCGCGAAGTACGCCCCCGTCCCGGACGAACCGGTGCCGGCCCGCGGCGACAAGCTCGCCGTCGCCGACATCCGGCTGACCCTGAGTGCGCCGCTGCTCCCCAACGCGTCCGCGCTGAGCACCCCGGTGCTCTCCGAGCGGCCGATGACCATGGAGGAGCTCGGCCAGGACTTCGGCTTCGTCCTCTACGAGAGCACCCTCCCCGCCGCCGGGCCGGCGCTCCTGGAAACCTTCGCGGTACGCGACCGGGCCCAGGTGTTCGTCGACGGCCAGCCGGTCGGTGTGCTCGAACGGGAGAACCACGAGCACGCCGTCGCGTTCACCGTGCCCCGGGCCGGTGCGGTGCTGAGCCTCCTGGTGGAGAACCAGGGACGCGTCAACTACGGCGCCGGCATCCACGACCGCAAGGGCCTGGCCGGCAGCGTCGCGGTCAACGGCACCGAGCTGACCGGGTGGACGAACCGGCCGCTGCCGCTGCGCTCCCTGCTCGGCCTGCCCTTCGCCGAGACCGTGGCGCCGCCGGTCGGCCCCGCCTTCCACCACGGCACGGTCGACATCGACCAGCCGGCGGACACCTTCCTCAGCACGGCGGGGTGGACGAAGGGGAACGCCTGGGTCAACGGCTTCAACCTGGGACGGTACTGGTCCCGGGGGCCGCAGCACACCCTCTACGTCCCGGGCCCGGTCCTGCGACCGGGACGCAACGAGATCGTGCTCCTCGAACTGCACGCCTCGCACCGCGAACGGACGGTCGCCTTCCGCGACACCGCGGATCTCGGTCCCGTCGAGGAATAGGCACCGGCAGCGCAGCATTCCCCCGCCCGTAGCGTTGCCCCGGCCGGTCCTCACCATGGTTGACATGGCGGGGACCAGCCGGGGCAACGCTACGTGTTCGTCTTGCACCGACAACGTCTCATCCCGGCCCGGTCACCACGATCAGCTCGCCGACGGCCTCGACGAGTACGGCCTGCGCCCGAGCGTCCAAATTCCCGTCGGTGACGAAGACGTCGACCTCGTCGAGGGCGGCGAACCCACTCAGGCCGACGATGCCCCACTTGGTATGGTCGGCAACCACCATCACCCGCCGCGCGCAGGATACGAGGGCCCGGTTCGTCTGGGCCTCGGCAAGATTCGGCGTGGTGAGGCCGGCCCGCTCCGACACGCCATGGGCGCCCAGAATCAGGAGATCCACATTGAGCGAGCGGATGCCCTGATCCGCTAGGGGCCCGCGCGCGGATCAGGCTCCGAGCACGTCCCCGACCAGGGCCCGGGCCTCCTCCTGCACCCGGGCCAGGTGGTCCGGCCCGTGGAAGCTCTCGGCGTAGATCTTGTAGACGTCCTCGGTGCCGGACGGCCGCGCCGCGAACCAGGCGTTCTCGGTGCACACCTTCAGGCCGCCGATCGACGCGCCGTTGCCGGGCGCCTCGGTGAGGACGGCGGTGATCGGCTCGCCCGCCAGGCTGTCCGCCGTCACCTGTTCGGCGCTGAGCCGGCCCAGCAGCGCCTTCTGCGCACGGTCGGCCGGGGCGTCCACCCGCGCGTACGCCGGGTCGCCGAAGCGCGCGGTCAGGTCGCGGTAGTGCTGGGAGGGGCTGACGCCGGTCACCGCGGTGATCTCGGCCGCCAGCAGGGCCAGCAGGATGCCGTCCTTGTCGGTGGTCCAGACCCCGCCGTCGCGGCGCAGGAAGGACGCGCCGGCCGACTCCTCGCCGCCGAACGCGACCGAGCCGCCGAGCAGCCCGTCCACGAACCACTTGAACCCGACCGGCACCTCGACCAGGTCGCGCTTCAGCTCGGCCGCCACCCGGTCGATCATCGAGGAGGAGACCAGGGTCTTGCCGATGCCCGCCGTGGCGGGCCAGTCCTGGCGGTGCCGGTACAGGTAGTCGATCGCGACGGCCAGGTAGTGGTTGGGGTTCATCAGCCCGCCGTCGGGGGTCACGATGCCGTGCCGGTCGGCGTCCGCGTCGTTGCCCGTGGAGACGTCGTACTCGTCCTTGCGACCGATCAGCGAGGCCATCGCGTACGGGGAGGAGCAGTCCATCCGGATCTTCCCGTCCCAGTCCAGCGACATGAACCGCCAGGCCGGATCGGTGAGCGGGTTCACCACCGTCAGGTCCAGGCGGTGCGTCTCGGCGATCCGGCCCCAGTACGCGACGGAGGCGCCGCCCAGCGGGTCCGCGCCGATCCGCACGCCCGCCGCGCGCACCGCGTCCAGGTCCAGCACGGACGGCAGGTCCGCGACGTAGTGGGTGAGGTAGTCGTAGCGGCCGGTGGTGGCGGCCGCCAGCGCCCGGGTGTACGGGATGCGGCGCACGCCCGCCAGGCCGTCCGCGATCAGCTCGTTGGCGCGGTCCTGGATCCAGCCGGTCGCCTCCGAGCCGGCCGGGCCGCCGTGCGGCGGGTTGTACTTGAACCCGCCGTCGCGCGGCGGGTTGTGCGACGGGGTGACCACGATGCCGTCCGCGCCGCCCGCCGGGTGCGCGCGGTTGTGGGCGAGGATCGCGTGCGAGACGGCGGGCGTGGGCGTGTACCCGTCCGCACTGTCGATCAGCACCGTGACACCGTTGGCCGCCAGCACCTCCAGCGCCGTGGCGAGCGCCGGCTCGGAGAGCGCGTGCGTGTCCGCGCCGAGGAACAGCGGCCCGTCCGTGCCCTGTTCGGCCCGGTACTCGCAGATCGCCTGCGTGGTCGCCGCGATGTGGTCCTCGTTGAAAGCCGTGTCCAGCGACGACCCGCGGTGCCCGGACGTACCGAACGCCACCCGCTGCCCGGGCTCCGCCGGGTCGGGGTGCAGCGTGTAATAGGCCGTCACCAGCCTTGCCACGTCCACCAGATCCCCGGGCTCTGCCTGCAAACCGGCCCGTGCGTGCACCATCGCGATCTCCTTCGCCCCGACACGGGGATGGTTCGGCAGGTGGCGGCCACTCAGGCCCGGCCGTACAGCCCGCGCTGGTCCGGCACGCCGTCCGGCAGTACGAGGACGGCGTCGCGGCGATGGCGGACCGCCTCGGGTGAACGGGCGCGGAGCAGCGCGGCGTCGAGCGCCTCCCCGGAGGTGCGTGCCCACTCGACGAAGCTGTGCGTGCCACGGCGCCGGTCCGGATTGCGCATCGACAGGGTGACGAGCCACGGCGAGCACCCGTCCTGTCTCCGCCCCTGCTGGAGGAGGCGGACGTGGGGTTGCTCGTGGTGGATCGCCCGCGGGTCGACGGCGGAGGGCTGTACCGGGCTTGAGGTGAGGAACATGAGTCGCTCCGACGCTGCTGCGAGTGGGGGGCTCTGCCGCCCGGTGCCGGGCGGTTCCCCCGCCGGCGAACTGTTGGGGCAGCCGGCGGGGGAAGTCAGCGGGGTTCGGGCCTGGTGGTCGGCGAGGCGGCTACCCGCTCTGGACGGCAGCCTCGATCAACCTGCTCGGGTGCCCGGAGGCCTGCCCACGGAGCCGTCGGCCGACGAAATCAGATAGCAACATAATCAAACAGGAAACATCGTGAGTCAACACTCGCGACACGGGGGCCCGCGGCGGGTCGACTGCCGTCAAGAAGGCCCTCCAGGCACTCAGGAACGAACGAGATCTCGTCGAAGACGACCTTGCAGCCCTGGCCGACCGGCGACTGAACCCCGACGCCGACTTTCGCTGGCGCCTCCTCGCCGAGGGCGAACTGCCGTACGTGATGCCAGCTTCACACCCCCCCGAGGCGCGGAAGGCGAACGCGCCCTCCAGTCGGCTGATGCGCAGCCAGAGCCACTCGCCGTCCACCGCCATCCGACCGCGTCGTCGGATCGGCCCCTGGTGACGACCGAGAAGATCGCCGGATGTCCGCCCGGGGCGTACTCGAAGTTGAGCTTCGCCCAGTACTCGTCGTCCGACCAGACCATGATCGCGCCGGCGTCCCAGGCACTGCGAAACGCCACGCGGAGACGGGCCTTGAACTGCCAGTCGCCCTCCAGGTGACCAACGCTCAACGCCCGGGCGGCGTCTGCCCCGGGGGCGGCACCGAAGGGCGGCGTGAAGATGTCGCTGCCCGCTGCCGCAGTTGCCGTCAGCACACCGTCCCGATACGTCCGGGAATGGCCACCCATTCTAGGGTGAGGCCGGAAACCTCCACAGTCGACGTCGGCAGGCCGACTCGTTCCTGCACCACCACGATCTCCTCTCCTCGCGAACCGGGGGACGCCCCTGGTGCCGGAACCCGCGATGCCACGGGAGGAGTTCACGGCAACAGGTGGGGCGGTGACCCGACCTCGAGTACCGGGCCGCGCCGGCAATCCGATCGGCGTTGATGTTTGCGCAAACACGTCATTGGAGCGAGTTTCGCTCCCCGCCCCTGGGCTGTCAAGAGCCAGCGACACCCTCGCCGTGCAAGCGGTACCCGCCTGGCATCACAGATCTCGCACCGACATGGCCGGCCCTCCGCCATCGCCGGGGAGAGGGCGATACTTCCGCCGGACGGAAGGACTGTGCATGCCCACACCCCTGGGCCGCCCCACCGACATCGCCGGGGACCTGGACATATCGGAGCAAGCACGTTTCCTCGCACCACTTGACACCACATGCCCGAACAATCTCGCTCCACCAGCCCGTGATTGCGCCAACATGAAAGGGATCTCACCGAGGCGCGGCCTGTTACCTCCCGGACACCCACTCCCTCCGGGCAGGACGACGAGGGCCGCAGGAGCCGCATCCCCCGACCGCAGCAGCGCTGCGTACGACTCCGGCCGGTTCGTCGCAGGGCCGGGCACCCACCGTCCGACCCTGCCATCAGGACACCGGCCGGCCCTACCACCCCGGCCGTCGGCCGACCCACCCCCACGCGTCCTCGGAGGCCCCCTCCACCACCCGGCACACCCCCCTCCCCAGGGTGTGGTCCGGACGCAGGCCACCCTGCCACCGAGGCGCAGCATGACGTCCTCCCAGGCCATCCCACTCGCATGTCCGCGCGGCGGCATGCGGCCAGGGCCGTCATGCCCGGATCCACTGATACGAGGTACGGGACCATGCCCAACAAGAAGACAGCCCTGCTCGCCACCCTGCTCGCCGTGGTGGTCGCCCTGCTCGGGGCCTTCCAGCCGGCCAGCGCGGCCGGCACGGACGTGACGATCACCAACGCCACGCAGTTCGCCGACACCACGGGAAGCCCGGTCCAGGCCCACGGCGGCGGTGTGATCAAGGTCGGTGCGTTCTACTACTGGTTCGGTGAGGACCGCAACGCCGACAACACCTTCCGCTACGTCTCCGTGTACCGCTCCAGGGACCTCAGGACCTGGGAGTTCCGCCGGCACGTGCTGACCCGGGCCACCAGCCCGGAGCTGGCCACGGCCAACATCGAGCGGCCGAAGGTGATCTTCAACAGCACCACGGGCGAGTACGTCATGTGGATGCACAAGGAAGGCAGCAGCACCGACTACAGTGAGGCGCGGGCCGCCGTCGCCACGTCGAAGACCGTGGACGGCAACTACACCTGGCAGGGCAGCTTCCGGCCGCTCGGCGACCAGATGTCGCGGGACATCACGCTGTTCAAGGACGACGACGGCAAGGCGTACATGACCTCGGCCTCGAACGAGAACGCCGACCTGCACGTCGGCGCCCGGCCGGGTTTCGGCGTCGCGCTGGTGTAGCCGTGCCAGCAGCGATAAGCGGCACGGCCATTCGACCAGCAGGACTCCATCCTCCGCCGGCACATCCCGCACACCAGGAGTCCCGCCAGCAGATAGATCCGGCCGGGGGCTGTCTCCTTGCTCGCGCGGATGCCCTGGACGGTCACGAAGTCCGCCTCCGTGCCAGCGCGGGGTGCGCCTGCTCACTGGAAATGGCCCAGTCCTCGGGCTCGTTGGGGCGCATGACCTCGCGGTGGCCCAGGGCGGTGTTCTCCGGGTCGAGGAGGTCGTGGTCGGTGCGCTGGCGGTTCCACACCTGACGGCCGGTATAGCGGGGGTTCGCCAGAATCGCGGCCACCGTCGGTAGCCGCCAACCACCACCGTCGCGGTGCGGATTACGCCCCGGGTCAGCAGCGGACGGGCACGGAATCCCCGCGTCGTTCAACGCCCTGGTGACCCGGGCGACGCTGTGACCATCCAGGCGCTGCGCGAAGATCCACCGCACGACCGGCGCCGTGTGCGGATCGGTGTCCAGCCGGTTCAGGCGGACCCCGCGACGGGCCAGGGTCCGGTTCGGATGCAGGCCGGCGTCGACGAGGTGGTAGCCGTAGGGCGGCCTGCCGCCGAGGTAGCGCCCCTGGTCGCGGGTCTGCACGAGCATGGCGGTGCGTACCCGGATCCGGGTACGGGTGATCTCCCGCTTGGCGATGATCCCGAGCAGGATCATCAGCTCCTCGTGCCCGGCCACCTTCGGATCAACCACGCCGCCCAGCTCCGGAACCCACAGCTGGACTCCGAAGTGCTCAAACAGCGGGGCCATCGAGGCGAACTGGTTGCCGTAGAAGGCCCGCTCGCTGGAACCGATGATCAGCGCATCAAACCCGCGCTCCGGATCGGCGAGATCGGCGATCAGCGCCGCCGCCTCCGGCCGGCGCGCCCACGGCAACGCACGGCTGTGACCGATGTCGAAGTACTCCGCCACGACCCGCCCGTGTCCCGATACCACCGCACCGGCCCGCTCCAACTGCCACGCCCGCGACGTCGCCGGGTCCTGGTGGTCCTCGGTGGAGACCCGCCCGTAGAACGCGAACCGCAACTTTCCAGCCCCACGCTCCCCCACCCCAGTGCGGCCCCGACTGCGCCCGCACACCCACGCCGTCAAGGCACTCGACCCACCCGCCGCGACGTCGCCACACACAGGGCTTCCCACCGTCATGACCACCTCCACAGGCTCAGCGCATACGCCTCACCACCGAGCATGACCGCTGCAGAGCACGCCCCCCCGAAACAGCGCGGACGCCCACCCGAAGGGAGGCGATCCAATCCGAACTCCTATGTACACGACTACCCTGTGGTAGAGCGCCTCCCCATGTTCGACCAGCGATCAGCTCCCGGTCGTGCAATGGGGTTGATGCCTACTCAACCAGGGACGCAAGCAGTTGAGGTGCCCCGTAGCGATAGCGCCACCCTCACCCGGCAGATGCTCGGCCCTGACCAGTGCGGCCTGAACAACAGGCGTACCTTGGCCTGACTGAACGCTACCTGCACGGGGAGGAGGGGCCCTTTTCGTCGGCGCCGTCCACGGCACCGGCTGGCTCCCGCCAGCGCGGGGAGGAATCCATCGCGGCCTGCATCTCGGCAACGTTGCCCGGCTGACCCCCGCGGGCGCGGGGCCGACGACGACGCACTGCTGCTCGGATTCGACGTGCAGGAGGAACCCCCGCGAGCGCGGGGCCGACGCCCAGTCCAGAGCCGCCCAGGACGACCAGGTGGAGGAACCCCCGCGAGCGCGGGGCCGACCGATCTTGTCAAGCGGCCCGCTGGCCGGGCCTGGAGGAACCCCCGTCCGGCTCACCGGTGGAGTCGCCGGGCTCGAACTGCGACAGCAGTCGTGGACCCCGGCCGAACCCGAGGCCGACCGTGCCCGTGCTCCGTACGAAGCCGCCGAACTCACCGGCCCCGCGGGCGAACGCCTTGTGGCCGTGCTGCCGCCAGGGCGCGCGAACCTGCTCGTCGCAGCCCTGCGGCCCGACGGCACGGGCGTGTTCAGCGACATCCCGGCCGGAGCGTCGATCCCCTTGGCGCTCTCCTTGGATGAGGACCCGGCCTCCGCGGCCGGCCAGATCAGGGAAGTCTTCCTGCCCAGCTACCGGCAGGCGGTCTGGGAAGCACGCACCCGTGCCGTCACCACTGCCCTCGCGGCAATCAAGCAGACGGCAACCGACTGGGGCCCCGACCCGGACGACGTCGAAGACGACTACGTGGCGTACTACCAGGAGGCCGACGACTCCCGCAACCGCGTCGCCTGGCCGCACATTGAGACAGCCATCCTTCACGGCCCGCCGCTCATCGCCGGGATCAGGGCCGCGCTGCGCAGTGCGGACAGCCTGGACCCGCAGATCAGATTCGACCTGCAGCTCCTCGACCCGGTTCAGCACGCCCTCGCCCAGCTCGACATGGTCAGGGCGGGCTGGCAGCAGGTGTCGGCCCGCATCACCGGGTCGGACGACAACGTGGAGGCGGAGCGCTACCTCCAGGAGGAACTGCGCAACGAACTGGCGTGGCCCTACGCTGCCCTGGCGGCCGACGGTCCGCTCGCGAAGCTGGCAGCCCACGTGGGAAGCCTGACCGCCACGGCCACACCCCCGCAGGTTGACCGGTCCCAGGCCGCGCGTCTTCGCACCGCGCCCAGCCTCACCCCGGGGCCGGTGGCATCCTCGCCGGCCGTTCCGCCGGGTCTGCCCTCAGCGCCGGGTCTCTCCCGATGAGCTGCCCGTCCCGCAGCACCCGGCTGCTGCGCGTGGTGATTGACCTCGCAGCGCCCACACGCTACGGCCGCGGCCGGCCGCGCCTTCGCCGTCGGCACCCACCCCGTCTCCGCCGCTCCCCATCCGCAGCCGCTGACTAGCGCTCCGGACCAGCCCCTTCAACCAGGAGGAATCCATCGAGTTTCACCCCACCGCCGCCGTCTTCCCCATGCTCGACGAGGACGAACTGCAAGCCCTCGCCGAGGACATCAAGGAACTCGGCCAGCTCCACCCGATCGTCGTGGACGAGCGAGGCCGCGTCCTCGACGGTCGTAACCGCCTCCGGGCATGTGAGATCGCTGGAGTGGAGCCGCAGTTCGCCACCTACCAGGGAGAGGACCCAGCCACCTATGCCCTCTCGGTCAACATCCGCCGGCGCAGTCTGACGAAGGGACAGGCGGCGATGGTGGCCGCCAAGGCAGTTTCAGTTTCTGTAGACGACCCCCGTTCAAAAACTGAGAGGTCCGTTCGTTCAATTTCTGAAACCGCCGGCGTCTCCATCGGCCGCGTCGGTCAGGCCAACACCGTGTTGCATCACGCCCCTGACCTGGTGGATGCGGTGATCAGCGGGGCGACGGGGCTGGACCATGCATACAAGGTGGCCCGGGAGAACAAGGCGTACGCCGACTCCGCCGAGGCCCAGCTCGCCCGTCTCCGGGCGGAGGACTCGCAGCTCGCCGACCGGGTGGTCGAGGGCGATCTCACCCTCCCGGGAGCCTGGGCCGAGCGGAAGGAGCGGGCGGAAGAAGAGGTCCGCCAGCGGAAGGTCGCCACCACGTTCCTGTGCGAGGTGGTTCCGCCGCTGGCTCAGGCTCGGGGCACCGACACGGTCCGCCTCTACGACCCGCAGTTCATGCTGACCGGCCGGGCGATCACCGGAGAGGTGATCGACCAGGCGATGGAGGCCCTGGCCGAGATGGCCCAGGCGTGGCGGGAGCGTGAGGAGGCGTGATCGACACCGCTGACCTGCGGCTGTGGGAGATCGTCGAGGAAGCCGCGACCAAGGTCACCGACGACACCGGCCGCTTCCGCAAGAGCGACCTTGAGGCGGAACTGCGCGATCGGCTGGCCGCCGAGGACCTCGACGTCCACGTGCGGTCCGCCGCCGTCGACAAGCTCGCCGGCTCGCTCGCGCGCGGCTTCGGCGAACGCCGCAGCCCCAAGCCCCGCAAGCGCAGCTCAATGTTCCACCCGCAGGGGATCTTGAAGCTGGGCAGCGGAGTGTGGGTGTGGATGGAGCACGCCACCCCCACCGACCTCCTCGAATGGGGCCGCCTGTCCACCAAGAACCTGGCGCGGGTGGCCATCGCCGAGGCGGACCGCCAGGACTACGTCGCCGAGCGCCTGGACATGTTCCGCATCCACACCGGCTTCGCCCACCTCGGCGACCTGGAGCGCGCCGTCTACGGCTACACCGCTGGCGACGGTCCCTTCGAGGAACTCGAAGCCGGGCGGGGGTGAGCGCCGTGGCCTACGCGACCCTCACGCATGATGCCAACCTTGGCACCTATGTCGCCTCGGCCCCCGACCGGCACGGCGCCCAGCAGTTGGAGCGGGCCGGCTTCGTGCGGCACGACGCGAGCGGGCTGCACCGCCTGCCCCGGGACACCCCGCTGTCGGTGGGGGACCGGATGATCCGGGAAGCCGCCCGGAACCTGCGCCTATCGGATTACGGCCTCCTTCGCCTCTTCTCCCAGGTCGAGCAGCAGCGCCAGGCCGCCCAGGCCGCGGCGAGCGAGCCCGGTCCGGTCCAGACCACCGCACCCGGCACGATCCGCAGCCACCACGTGAACGGGGACGTCGCCCGCGGCCACCTCGTCCTGCTGGCCCGCTTCAACGGCGCGCACGGCGAGACGGAACTGCTGGGCTCGTACCCGGCCACCGGAGGCGGGGCGACGTTCTAGACGGAGGCGGACCTCGACTGGTGGGGCGTCGTCCATCACGACGACTTCGACCGGGCGGTGGCCGACTTCGGCCGCCCGCTGTCCCTCCCGGCTCCCGCGGGCTCGCGGGGCGACGCGGCCCGCGCCGCCTCGCGCAACGCCGCCCAGCTCCGCACGGGCACGGCCCCCGGGCAACCCGCCGAGGCCGCCACCAGCGCTCGGGCCCTGCCTGCCACGCAGGCCGCGCGCCGCGGCAGGGGACAGCCCTTCTGATCTCCGCTCTCAGCGACCTTCCCCAGCAACCCCGGAGGACCTCCTGGCCACTCGTTCCGCGATCACCCTTGCTACCGAGACCGGTTACTCGGGCGTCTACTGCCACTGGGACGGCTATCCCAGCCACCAGCTTCCGCTCCTGCTGACCGCCTTCCAGCACCGGTTCGGCGGCGACCTGGCGGCGATGGGCCGCCATCTGGTCGACAACGTCAAGGTCGGCTGGTCCTTCCTGGGCACCGACCTCCTCGACGGCGCCCCCGACGACCTCCGCGCCGAGGTCGCCGGCCACAGCACCGACCCCAGCCGCGAACTGAGCGGGGCGGGAAGCTACTTGATCACCGATCGTGACACGGGTGATGTCGAGTGGGCGTACGTGCTGCACCCGCACGGCATCGAAGTGATCGGCCTGAGCGAGCACGACCGGGGCCCGGTCGTGCCGTGGGAGACGGATCCGCGCAGCCGCTTCAGCGACCGCACCCACCTCTGGCTCCCAGACGGGCGCCTGCCGGTCGAGGTCCCCGCACGACCAGGATCGGCCGCTGCCCGCGCCGGGTCTGGCGCGATCCTCTCCGCCCCGCCCAAGGCCCCGGCGGCGCCGGCCCCGTCGCCCGCAGTGCCCGTCACGGCGAAGGCATCCAGCCGGGCTCGCTGAACAGACCCCGCCTTCTCGCTCTCCTCCTTCCGTCTGCACCTGTACTTCCGGAGGTTCCACTTGTCCACATCGCTCACCCGCCTCGACTCCCGGGTGGAGGCCGCGCTCGGGCACAGCATCGCCGCCCTGCACGCCGAGCAGGCCCGGCTGGACGCCGCTGCCTCGCGCGTGCTCGACGCCCACCGCACGCTGACGAAGGCCGAGACCACCGTCGCCTTCGAGCGCGTGCGGCTGCTGATCTGCGCCGACCGTCAGCGCCGGGTCGACGACCAGCTGCTGGACGACATCAGCGCCCAGCTGGAGGTACTGGAGGACGCCGTCAACGCCCGCGACGAGGCGGAGAGCGACCTGCTCGCCCGGATCGAGGAGCACAAGCACGCGGCCACGGCCCTGGCCGGCCCCGCCCGCGTTGCGCCGGTCGTCCAGGCCGCGGGCCGGAGCCGATGAGCGGACCGCACTCCCCGGCGGTGTTCTTCGGGTGGGCCTACGACCACGGGGAGTTCGCCGTCGTCACCGACGAGCCCCACCCGCTGGTGCGGCTGATCCTCGACCACTGCGGGTTCGAGCGCCGGATCGAGGAACCGGGCGCCTGGGGGCTCGAACCGGGGGCCGACGACCGTGACCAGCAGATCGCAGCCGCAGGCGTGGCCGTCGACCTCCTGGTCGTGGCCGCCTACGGGTGGGCAACTGGCACGAATCCCGCCAGGGAACGGCCGACGTCGTGCGGCACTACCGGTGGCTGCGCAGCACGGATCCGTTCCCCGACGCGGCGGCTGTCTCCCGGGCCGCATCCGCCGAGGCCCTGACCCGGTTGTCGACCTGCGAGCTGCCCCCGCTCGTGCGGATGGCCACGGAGGAGGTCGCCCGAGGGCTTCTGCGGGTGGAGGCCCGGCGGACCCTCGGCGACACGGAGTGGATGCTGGCGACCCCGCGAGGTGAGCCCGACCACTACTTCGGCCTGCGGCACAACCTGCACGACGCCTATCTCGGCATCACCGACGACTACGCGACGTGGTACGCGGGCCAGGCCCGGCGGGACTTCCGTATCGACATCCTGCGCGAGACCCGCCCGCCGAAGTCTGCCCGAGCCCGCGCGGCAGCCCTCCCCGCCGCCCCGGTGCAGCTGCCCGCCCGCCTGGCCGACCGTCCCGTCCACCCGGCGGTCGCGGCGCTCGAAGCCCGCCGCCGCTGACCTCACTTCCCCGTTCCCCTTCCTACCAGCAGAGGCCCAACTTGCCTGCAGACATCGCCTTCACCCCCGGCGCGGACGGCGCGATCATCGCCGAGATCGCACCCGGCCTCCCCGACAGCGCCCGCCGTCTTCTCGAACAGCACGACGCCGTGCGTGGCGAGAACGGCACCTACACGTTCGTCGGCAGCGACGCCGTCGCCCGAGCGGCCCGCGCCGCGCTGCTCCTGAACACGGGAGGGCTGCGCGTGGACACCTTCACCGGACCGCTGGAGCGGCCCGTCCCCGAGCCCGTGGACGGCGTGGACGTCGTCTTCGCACGCCACCCCACCGACGGGATCGTCGCGGCCACCGCCAACGACTCGACCGAGGGCCTGGTGCCCGATGTCCTGCGGCGGTTCGGGTTCAAGTACGACGGCAGCGCGCCGGACCGCGACATCTACCTGCAGCCCGCCGGAGCCGACGAGCGCACAGCCCTGGTGGCCGCCGCCCGCGCGAGCCTCGTCCTGCAGACCCTGGGCCTGCAGGTCGCCACCCGCGGACTCGCCACCCCGCCGGCCAGCGCCGACCGGCTCGCCGAGGCCGCCGAGGACCTCGCCGTCGAGCAGGTCAACATCCGCACCCTGACCGACAGCCGCGACATCGCCGACCTGCTGGACGCCGCCGTCGACGACCGCACCGGCGCCCTGCCCCAGCTCAGCGGACTGCTCGACGACATCAACGAGTGGGCCTCTGCCCTCCTGGCCGGGCAGGACCAGCAGATCGGCGGCCGGATCGCCGAGGCCCGCATCGCCACCGAAGAGCTGCTGTCGAACATCACCGGCCTGCAGCGCGACCTCGCGGTCCTGGGCGCCGTCGTCGACGCCCCCGTCACCTCGCTGCGTTCCGCCCGGTCCAGCGCCGCCACCGCCGCCACCGCCCACGCCGTGACCGGCGGACCGATCCTCCAGGCCACCGGGCCCGCCCGGCCCGCCGCCGTACCGCAGCCCGGCGTCACCCACGCCCCCTCTCTCTAGTGTGACGCGCCACAAATCACGAGGGTAAGTTGATACCCTTTTATGGTGTCGCATCCTGGGCCCTCCGCTGTGTCGATCGCGCTGTCTGACG
>NZ_JBHUSG010000064.1:0-52017 GCF_042673745.1 Kitasatospora sp. NPDC057015 | reverse complement strand
CGTCAGACAGCGCGATCGACACAGCGGAGGGCCCAGGATGCGACACCATAAAAGGGTATCAACTTACCCTCGTGATTTGTGGCGCGTCACACTAGGATGGTGAAGTGGACCAGCGAACGTACAACCAGTACTGCGCGACCGCGCGCACCCTCGACCTCGTCGGCGAGCGCTGGACGCTGCTCCTGATCCGCGAACTCCTGACCGGCCCCAAGCGGTACGGCGACCTCCAGGCCAGCCTGCGCGGCCTCGGCACCGGACTGCTCGCCGCCCGCCTGAAGCACCTCGAACGCGAGGGGCTCGCGCACCGGGTCGTGCTGCCCCCGCCCGCCCGAACCCCCGCCTACGCCCTCACCGAGGCGGGCCGGGAACTCGGACCGGCGATCCTGCAGCTCGCCCGCTGGGGCCTGAAGTGGGCCCTGGGCGAACGACGCCAGGACGAGACGTTCCACCCCGGCTGGGCCGTGCTCGGCCTACAGGCCTGCTTCGACCCCGAGGCCGCCGCCGGACTCCGCGCGGTCTACGAGTTCCGCGTCGACGACGAGGTGTTCCACGCCCGAATCGACGGCGGGGCCGTCGAGGCACTGCACGGACCGGCACAGCAACCGGACGCGACCGTCACCATCGGTCAGGAGGCGTTCCTCCGACTGACCGACCAGAGCCTCACCCTCGCGCAGGCGATCGAGACCGGTACCGCATCCGCATCCGGCGACCCGGAGGCCCTCCGCCGACTGAGCGGCCTGTTCCGCCTTCCGTCCCCGCACAACCGTACGGCGCACCAGACGAGTTGAACCGAGAGCGGGGTGCCCGCGCGGACACCCCGCCACGGCGCACGGGAGAAGCCATGCTCCCCCGGCGTCGTTCGCGCGGGACCGGCCGGCAGCCGACGAGCCCGCTACACCAAGGTGCCGGGCGCGACCACCTGGAAGGCCCGGGCCCGCACCGCGAAGTCCGACGGGTCGCCGTCCGCGCCGCCCTCGTCCGCCCAGGCGAGGAGGACTCCCGCGCCGTCGCCACCGCCGAACGCCGCCGCGCCGGCCAGCTGGAACCGGTCCGTCGCCGTGGAGTTGCTCGCCTCCGCCTCCGCCCCGACCGAGCCCTGGAGCGTGGAGAAGACCTTGGCCCGCACGCTCGTGACCGTGTGGACGGTCTCGGCGCTCCGCTGGAGCCAGGCCAGCAGGAAGCGCCGGCCGGGCAGCCCCACCAGCACCGGGGCCGAGGACTGGATCCCGTCGGCGTCCGTCGCGGAGACGATGACGTTCGCGTCGGCGCCCTCGGCGGTGAACACCCGGGCCTCCACGACGCTCCTGGTGACCCCGATCGGGGACTCGCCGACATTGCGGGAGTGGGCGAGGACGAACCGGCCGTCGTCGAGCACCGCCATCGCCTTCGGGCCGTGGAAGCCGGAGATGTCCGCCCTGATCTCGTCGGTCACCGGCGCTCCCTCGAAGTCGAGGATCCGGAACGTGAGGGCGCCGCCGCCGGGCGGTGACGGGTCGCTGCGCCAGGCCACCACCTGGTTCCCGGAGATCCGGGTGGCGATCGGGCTCTCGTGGAACCCCTCGGTGGTGTTGACGGTGAACTCGGCGCCCTTCCTCACCCCGTCCGGCCCGAAGCGCTGGGCGCGGATGCGGCTGTCCCGCCGCTGGTCCGCCCAGACGACCACGCAGCCACCGTCGATCGAGCCGATGACGTCGGGCTGCTGGTCCGCGGCGACATCATCGGTGCTGACCTGGATCTCGGGGCCCGCCTTGTGCCCGTCCAGGTCGAATCGCTGCATCTTCACCTGCGGGCGCGGGCCGGGCGGGTTGACGGCCGCCTCGATCCACACCACGACCGGACCGCTGCCGGTACCGGTGGCCGCCGGTCGCAGGCGGTCCGTGTTCGCCTGGGCAGGCTGGGGCGAGTTGACCACGAACTCGGCACCGCTGCGCTGGCCGTCCGCCTGGAGGACCTGCCCCTTGACCGTGAGGTCGCGTCGGTCGGCCCAGGCGACCAGGTAGTGCGTGCCGCGGAAGTCGGCCACGGCGGGCTGGTGTTGGATACCCGCGGTCGTCGTGTTGACCAGGATGTCGCTCATGAACCCTCGCACTCGGTCGCGGCGGGAAGTCCTTCGTGCACGGTAGCAATCGCCGGCTCCGGCCGCGGACATTGGCGGCGCGGCGGGCCCGATGTCGGCACGGAGTCCCACCGAAATCCCACCGGAGGTGAACCCCGATGCGCGCGACCCGCCCTGTCCGAACGACCCCGACCCCGACCCCGGCCCTCGATGCGGCGGGCACCCGAGGCGAGTCCGGCTCGCCGGAGCCCCCGCCACCCCGGGGGAGCCACAATGGAAATGACGGGCCGACGCCCCGAGCGGTCCCGCACCTCACGCGTCGCCCGGCGAGGTGGCAGCGCGGGCCTCAGTCCCCGGACGGTCGCGGGCCGCCGAAACCGTCCGCGACGAGACGGGTGGCCCAGTGCCGGAGGGCGGGCGCGAGCGGGGGGCGGACGAGGCCGGCGGCGGTGGCGAGGCGGTCGGCGGACGCCGTGTCGTAGCGGTCCTCGGAGAGGAAGGTGAGCGTCTCCGGATCGGCGCCGGTCAGGGCGCGGGGCAGGCGCCGGACGAACCCGACCGGAATCAGGGCGCGCGGGGGGCGGACACCGAGGTGGTCGGCGAGCAGCGCGATGAGCTCGGGGAGCAGCGGCGTGTCCGGGTCGAGGACGGTGTGCACCTGGACGGGCGCGTCGTCGTGGGCGGGCACGGCCGCGAGGAAGCGGGCGAGGTGGTCGACGGTGACGACGGGCAGGAAGGTGCTGCGGGTGCCGGGGAGCAGGGGGAGGCGCCCGCGGTGGAGCTGACGGACCAACTCCGCGAGGCCGAGGTACTGACCGGCCTCGCCGGTCTGCGAGTGGCCGATGACGCTGCTGGGGTTGACGGTCGTCAGCGGGACGCCGAGGCCGGGCGCCGTCACCCGGACGGCGGCGTCGCCGAGCTGCTTCGAGGCCTCGTACCCGCCGAGGCGGCCGTAGAGCTCGTCGGTGGCTCGGGGGGTGAGCGGGTAGCGGGGTTCGGGGTCGCTGCCGACGCGGTAGCCGGAGAGGTGGACGAGGCGACGCAGGTGGGGGCGGGTGGCGCACCACTGGAGGGCGTTCAGGGCGCCGTCCACGTTGGCGGGGTGGGCCTGGGCGCGGGTCAGGCCGAACCGGTAGCGGGCGGCGAGGTTGTGGACGTCGCGGATTGCGCCGAGGCGGTCGTCGTCGGTGGCGGAGAGGCCAAGCCCGGGCCGGGTGAGGTCGGCGGTGACGGTGGCGAGGGCGGCCTCGTCGGCGCCGTGTGCGCGCAGCCAGTGGCGGAGCTCGGTGTCGTTGCCGCCGCGGACGGCGGCGGCCACGGGCTCGCCGCGGGTGAGGAGTTCCAGGACCAGCCAGCGGCCGAGGAAGCCGGTGGCGCCCAGGACGAGCGTGCGGGGCGCGGGCGGTGTGGACTGCGTACCGTTCACGGAGGTTCATCCAATTCTGTAGACCGGTCTGTATATTTTTTGCCCAGGCGAAGGGCTTTGGCTGTGCAGGATCGGGCGCGGTTCGCACTGCACCACTGCACCACCCCGCCGAACCTCGGACCTACGAGGTACGGGAGGGCTTCCGGCTGCCGATCAGGTGGAGGACGGCGTACTCGGCGTGCTCCAACGGCTCGCGGCTGCGCCGGACCGACGCGAGCAGGACTGCACCCTCCAGCAGGGCGAGCGCCTGCCCGGCGGCGACCACCGCCTCGGCGGGGCGGAAACCCTCCGCCTCGAACCGCCCGGCCAGGACGCGCTGCCAGCTCTCGTACACCCCGGCACAGACGGCCCGCAGTGGCTCGTTGGTGCCGGCGACCTCCAGGGCGACGGTCGCGATCGGGCAGCCCTTGGCGTAGTCGGAGCCCTGCAGCCGGTCGGCGAAGACCCGGACCAGTCGGTGGGTGATCGCCCCGCTGTCGGCCCCCTCGGCGACCAGGGACGTGAGCAGGTCCTCGACCTCCCGACCGGCGTCGACCAGGGCGGCGGCGACCAACTGGTCCTTGCCTTCGGGGAAGTGGAAGTAGAGCGAACCGCGCGGGGCACCGCTCTCGGCCACGATCTGGTTGAGTCCGGTGCCGAAGTACCCGTGTGCCTCGATCAGCACCCGAGTGCCGGCGATCAGCCGGGCCCGGGTCTCCTCACCCTTGACTCCCATACGGAAACAATAGACCGGTCTGCATATTCCTGTCGAGCGCCCGCACCCGCACACCCCGCACCCGCCCACGCCCCCGCCCGAGTCGGCCCGTGCCGTACGGCACCCTCCCCGCGCCGCCGGGCACGGGCCGACGGAGCACGTCAGAGACGGGTGGTCAGCAGCATCGGCTGCGGAAACGACTGCCTCGGGTAGCGGAGCGTGCCGCTGACCGCCACCTCACGCCCGGCCGTGGAGACCTTCCACGGCGAGTACGTCGTCCCCTCCGCCGCCGGGAAGTCCAGCGACGTGACCCGCCCGCCGGACACCCGCAGCGCGTAGCCACCCTCGCCGCGAACCGTCCGCCCGACGGCGACGATGCCGTCCGCGGTGACCGCCGCGCCCGTCAGCGCGCCGGCGTCGGCGGGCCCGTCCGTGCGGGTCCACGTCCGCCCGTTCCAGTGCATGATCAGCGCGTGACCGCGGTCCTTCTCGTCCAGGAGCGTGCGTCCCACCGCCCACACGTCCCGCGGTCCGTTGGCGACGACCTCGTTGAACTCGCCGTACAAACCGCCGTACGGCGGCGTCGGCAGCACGGTCCAGGAACGGCCGTCGTAGTGCAGGACGACCGGCTGGTCGTCGTCCCCGAACCCGCTGCCGACCGCCCAGACGTCCTTCGGGCCGGACGCCGAGATCCCGTTGAGGGCCCAGTTCGCGTACGGCTCCGGCAGGTCGACGCGGTGCCAGGCGTGTCCGTCCCAGTGCTGGACCAGCCCCTCCTGGTGGTCGACGATCTGGGACGGCCCGCCGTCCGGATCGGGGATCCGCTCGTCCAGGACCTGCGCCCAGCCCACCGCCCACGCGTCGTCCGGTGCGAGGGCGGCGATGCCCAACAGGCCGCCGCCGATCGAGTTCGCCGGCATGGCCGCCGGCTTGACCCGCCACGAACGCCCGTCCCAGTGCTCCGTCATGACCGGCTCGCCCTCGCCGCCGGCGTCACCGACCAGCCAGGCGTCGCGGGCCGAGGTCGCCGCGAGGGCGTTGATCCGACCGACCGCCCCGGGCGCGGTCGGCACCTCGGTCCACGGCCCGTCGCGGCGGTCGTCGTGGGTGTAGAGGACGGGCAGGAAGGAGATCCCGTCACCCTCGTCGACGATCCGGAAACCGGCCGTCCACGTGGTGTGCGCGTCGGGCCGCACCGAACCGCTCAGCACGGTGTCGCCGCCGGGCAGCTTGGCGGCGCTCCAACGCGGCGCGGACGCGTCGGCCCCGGAGGCCGCGGAGGCCGCCGAGGCGGTTGCGGGCAGGCCCCCGCCGATCACCAGCGCGGACACCGTGCCTAACAGCAACAACCGGGTGCGTACTGCGACAGCCATGTCGCATCTCCAGTCTCGGGGCGGGGCCGCCCCGTCCCCCCGTACGACGCCTGACTGCTCGCTCGGGGTTGCCTCCTCCGCCGACTCGGGGAATCGGGTGACGTCTTGGCGAGGCGACGAGGGGGCCGGCGACGGGACGGACGAGAACGGGGGCCTCGTCGCGCGCACCACGACCGCCGAGGAGGCCGTCGCCCTCGTCTTGGCCGCCCTGCCGGCGGACATCGGCCCGGCCTACCGAACCCGGACCCCCGGCCGGCGCGGGACGGCCGGCGGTCGGGCCGGCCTCCGGAGGGGCTGGGGCCGGCCGGCCTGTTCGGGACGGTCACCAGAAGCGCGGCTGGGCGGGGACGGCCTCCAGGTCGACGAGAACCAGTTCGCGGTCCTCGTCCTGGGCGATGTCCTCGCAGGCGGCGAGGGCCTGTTCGGTCCAACTGCGGGCCTGTTCCCGGTCCCCGGCCACCGCGTGGGCACGGGCCAGGGACTCGTAGGCGTAGGCCAGGTCCCAGTCCCCCATTCCGTGGGCCCGGCAGATCTCCAGGCCGCGCCGGGCGTGGTAGAGCGCGGGCTCGGCCCGGCCGAGCACGGAGTAGACGCGGGAGCACTGCCACTCGCCGCGGCTCAGGTTCACCGGGGCGCCGACCTGGCCCCAGTGGTAGCGCGAGGCGTGCGCCATGTGCAGCATCCGGTCGTCGTCCTCCGCACTGCGGTCCTCCTTCTCCAGCAGCCGCCAGACGCCGTTGAACAGGTCGACGGCCGTTCTGCGCTCGCCCCCCTCCGTCCCGGGGGCGGGCTTCTCGGTGTCCTGGTCCGTCATCGCCGTCGTGGCTCCGTCCTCGATGAGATGGTCGGTCCGGTGCAGGTCCGCGCGGACCCGGTCCAGACGTGCCTGGAGCCGGCGCCGGTGCCGGATCAGGACCTGCTGGATCGCGTCCCGGTCCGCCGGCTCGACCAGGCAGGCACGAACCTGTTCCAGCGGGACGTCGACCGAACGCAGCAGGTGCACCAGCCGCGCGAGCGCGACCTGGTCCCGGCCGTAGCGCCGGTAGCCCGTGCCGGGGTCGACCACGGCGGGGACCAGCAGGCCCACCCGGTCGTAGTGCCGAAGGGCCTTGGCCGTCAGGCCGACACGACGTGCCAGCTGACCGACCGTGATCAGCTCAGGTCCGTCCTCCATGCCCCGACCCTAGAACCTTGCCCCGCGGGAACCTCAAGCGCGGTACCCGGAGCCGATGCCGAGCCGGCTGGCACGCCCGTCAATGTGCGCCCGACACGGCCATCCGCCGGCGAGCGGCCTTTGCCGACCGCCCCCGGGTTTCACGGACCGCCCCGCCCGGTTTCGGAGGTCCGTCGGGTGGTGCGGCCGATCACGGTCCTGGGTCCGGCCCGGGCTGCTGCTGGCGGTGCAGAGCGTCCAACTCCATCTGCTCCAGGCGCTCCAGGGCCGCCAGGCGCCCGCCCGCGAGGCCTGCCGCGAGCTCGACCAGATGGGTGGTCAGCAGGCGCAGTCCCCGCTCGCCGACCCGCTCCTCGAAGCGGTCGAGGAGCTCGGAGCACGGCCTGGCCGCCGCCGTCGCCGAACCGGCCACGAGGCGGGCCTTCAGCAGCGCGACGGCGAACAGCTCGGCGTCGTCGCTCGACCGCTTGGGCCCGTCGTCCGTGGTCACCGGGCCATCATCGGTCACCGCGCCGGCATCCGCCGGGACTTCGGCGACTCCGGCCGCCCCGGACTCCGCGATCGTCCCGGCGCGGCAGCGTGGTGGCGTGCCGGAGCGGTCGAGGAACAGTGCGACCACACCGGTGCGCCCCGGCGCACGTCGGCGCGCCCCCGGCGCACCTTCACTCCACAACGCAGATCAAATCAGCTGGAAGAGAAGGAAGTTATCCCGATTCGGCGGGCACCCGGGGGTCCGCACTGGAAGGATGGCGCTTCTCGCGCGTGTACTGACCAGGGGGACACATTGGCACCCGTGCAGAGCAACGACCAGCGCCTGTTGGACCGCATCCTCGACGACCAGCACCGGCGGCTGGCACCGGACAAGAGCCGGGAGGACTTCTTCACCTTCTTCACCGCCGACAAGGCCCTGCAGGAATGGGACCTCGACAACGACGAGATCTCGGACGGGATCGTCGACGGCGCCCACGACTGCGGTGTCGACGGCATCTGGTCGTTCGTCGACGGCCGTTACGTGACGGCCGACGCCTACCAGTACCTCACCAGCCGTGCGAGCAGGATCGATCTCGTCGTGCTGCAGTCGAAGACCTCCCCCGGCTACCAGGAGACGGTGTTCGAGAAGCTGCACTTCCACCTGCCGACCCTGCTGGACATGGGCCGTGTCGAGGAGGAACTGACGGCCCACACCAACGCCAAGCTGCTCGACCGAACCCGCCGGTTCCTGCACGTGCTGGAGGAGTCGGCGTCGTCCTTCCCTGAGCTGTCGGTCCGGGTGATCTACGCCTGCACGGCACCCGAGGGTCCGCATCCGAACGTGAAGTCCAAGGGCGACCGGCTCCGCCGCGAGCTGGCGACCATCACCTCGGGAGCGAAAGCGACGATCGAGTACCTGAACGCCGCCGACCTGCGCGAGCGCACCGCGCGCGGCGCGAAGGCGGTGGCCGAGCTCGTCTTCTCGGAGGCCCCGATGGGCACATCACTGGGCGAGGGCTACGTGTGCCTGGCCCGGCTGGACGAGTACTACCGCTTCATCACCACCAAGAACCAGGCCCTGCGCCTGGAGCTGTTCGAGTCGAACGTACGGGACTATGCGGGCTCCACCACGGTCAACACGGCGATCGCCGAGACACTCAAGTCCGGTACCGGCGAGGACTTCTGGTGGTTCAACAACGGCGTCACAGTGGTCGCCGACGCAGCCCAGATCGTGGGCAAGAAGATCGTCGTCAGGGAACCGCAGATCGTCAACGGCCTGCAGACGAGCCACGAGGTCTACAGCTACGTCGAGGCCGGCGGGCAGCACCGTGACCGCTCCCTGCTCGTCAAGATCGTCGTGGCGCCGGGGTCCGGCACCGCACGCGACCGCATCATCCGGGCCACCAACAGCCAGACCCAGCTGCCGGCCGGAGCACTGCGCGCGACCGAGCCCATCCAGAAGGACATCGAGGAGAGCCTGAGCAACGCTGGCGGCTACTACTACGAACGCCGCGCCGGCTACTACCGCAACCTGGGCTTCCCGCTCGACCAGGTAGTCAGCATGGCCCGCCTCGCACGCGAGTTCACCGCCTTCGCCCTGCGCGAGCCCCACACCGCCCTCAAGCACTCCGAGGCGCTGCTCCTCGACGACGCCCACTACAGCAAGATCTTCTCCGCGCGGCTCGACCTCGACCTGTACCGGCTGAGCCTGGACGTCCACACCACGCTGCGCCGGTTCCTCACCGACTACGCCAAGGACCGGCCGCTGCTGGGCGAGACGGTCGAGAACTGGCTCTACCCGATGGCCTGCATGTCCGCCCACACCCTGACCCGCCTGCGCCAGCCCACCCACCGCGACCTGCTCAACGTCGACCTGGCCCACCTCGACGACGAGCTGATGGAACGCATGGCGGCCACCCTCGACACCTCCTTCAAGTCGGCTCTGCGGCAGAACAAGGCCGGCGGTGTCGACCGCATCGCGCGCACCCCCGACTTCACCACCCGCCTGCGCCAGGCCGTCATCACCCAGAGCCGGTATCACATCACCCACTGAGCCCCATGAACCCGCTGAACCAGCTGAACCCACGGACCCACCGGGCCGGCCCAGGGGCGTCGCCTGCGACCGGTCAACCCGTACGGGGGCGAGGCGCGGCCCGGGTGGGCGCAAACCGGGTGCGAGCGGTGTCCGATCGGGCTAGCGTCCACTGCCATGCCACGTCCTCGCACCCGCCCCGACTTCACGGCCGACGAACGCACCCAGATCATCGGGTGGCTCGACCTCCAGCGATCGATCGTCCAGTGGAAGTGCGAGGGGGTCTCCGAGGAGGACGCCCACCGGTCGGTCCTCCCGTCCTCCCCGCTGATGACCGTGGCGGGGATCGTCTCCCATCTGCGCTGGACGGAACACTGCTGGTTCCAGGTGCTGTTCCTGGACCACCCCGCTTCCGCCAACCCGCAGTTCGGCGAGGAGGAGGACGCCGACTTCAAGGCCGAGGGCGTGCCGCTCGCCCGGCTGCTCCTGGAGTACGACCGCGAGTGCGCGAGCTCCAACGAGGTCGCCGCCGCCCACGAGTTGGAGCAGCCGGGGGCGAACCGGGAGTTCAGGTCCGGCTCCGCGTCGCTGCGCTGGATGCTGCTCCACATGATCGAGGAGACCGCCCGCCATGCCGGGCAGCTCGACACCATCCGCGAGCTCCTGGACGGGGAGACCGGCTACTACTGAGCCGGGGGATGCGGAGGACTCACCGGCGGCCGACACCCCGTCCGCCGACCCGGACGAGCCGGCCCGGACGAGTCGGCCCAGGCTGCCGGAACGGGCCCGCCCCCGGCGGCGGGTTCACGACAGGAGCTGCGCGAGTACGCCGGTGAAGGCGGCGGCGAGGGTGAGGACGGCGGCGAAGGTGGTGGCCGCCCGCGTCAACGCGGCGGGGTAGCCGGCGCCGTCGAGCCGCGCCAGGGCGCCCGCGGCGACGGCGGCCAGGAGGGCGAAGACGACGACCAGGGCGGTGGCGAGCAGAACGACGGCGAGACGGTTCACGGTGGTCTCCCTGGGCAGTGGTGGGCTGTTGACGTGACCCAAGGTCGCGGAACCGGTGTCCGCCGAGGTCCGACCGGACGATGATGAACATCGGCGGACACACGGCCGGGCGGACGTACGGCTGCGCGGAACGACGGCTGGGGACACGTGGGCGAGGAACGCGGCGAACGTGAGGCGGCGCTCGCCAGCCTGCGCGCGAAGCTGGCCGACGGGCTCGCCCGGGCCCGCCTGACGAAGACCCAGCTCGCCGGCGCGGCAGGCCTGAGCCGCACCACCGTCCAGGAGGCCTTCCGCACCGACGCACCCGCGCCGTCGGCGGAGACGGTCGCGGCCATCGCCCGCGGAGTCGGCCTACGGGCGGACCTGGAGGGCCTGCTGGACCTTCGACGAACCGCCGCGGGCGAGGCCGGCCCCGCCACCGCCCGGGACTCGGGACCGGGCCGGCCGATCGCGCAGTGGGACCCGCACGACCTGGAGGTCCATCCCGCCGGCGCCGGCTCCCCCCACTCCCCCCACTCCCCGGACTCCCCGAACTCCCCGAACTCCCCGAACGAACCGGGCGCGACCGGCCAGCCGGTGCTGCCCGGCTACGTCCCGCGCGGCCACGACCGGGTGCTCGCCGACACCGTGCGCCAGGCCGCGCACGGCGCCGGCCGCATGCTCGTCCTGGTCGGCTCGTCCTCGACCGGCAAGACCCGGGCCTGCTGGGAGGCCGTTCAGCCGCTCGCGGCCCAGGGGTGGCGACTGTGGCACCCCTTCGAACCGACCCGGGCCGAAGCGGCGCTCGCCGACCTCGAACGCGTCGGCCCCCGCACGGTGGTGTGGCTCAACGAGGCGCAGCACTACCTCGGCCACCCCCAGGCCGGCGAGCGCATCGCCGCCGCCCTGCACGCCCTGCTCACCGGCCCCGACCACCGCCCGGTCCTCGTCCTGGGCACGCTGTGGCCCGAGTACGTCGACCGGTTCACGGCCCTGCCGAGCTCTGCCGCCCCCGACCCGCACAGCCGGGTCCGCGAACTGCTCTCCGGACGCACCCTCACCGTCCCCGACGCCTTCGACCGGGAGGCGCTGCGCGCCGCGCAGGTACTCGCCGAAGGCGGCGACCGGCTGCTGGCCGACGCGCTCGCCCGGGTCGGCGCCCACGGACGGATCGCCCAGGACCTCGCCGGCGCCCCCGAACTCCTGCGCCGCTACGAGCAGGGCGGCCCCGCCGTCCGAGCGCTGCTCCAGGCCGCCATGGACGCCCGCCGCCTCGGCGTCGGCCTGCACCTCCCGCAGGCCTTCCTGATCGATGCCGCCACCGACTACCTCACCGACGACGACTGGGACCACCTCACCGACGACTGGGCGGAAGCCGCGTTCACCGACCTCGCCCACCCCGTCCCCGGCCGGCAGGCCCCGCTGCGCCGCGTCAGCGCCCGACCCGCGCGCCGGCCCCCCGGCGGGCCGGCGCCCACTGCCGTCCCCGCCGCGGGGCCGGTGTTCCGGCTCGTCGACTACCTCGAACACCACGGCCGCACCACCCGGCGCCGGCTCTGCCCGCCCGCCTCCTTCTGGGCCGCCGCCCACGCCCACCTCACCCGGCCCGACGACCTCGACGGCCTCGCCCGGGCCGCCGAGGACCGGCACCGCCTCCAGTGGGCCCACCACCTTCGCCGCCGGGCCGCCGAGGCCGGTCACCCCGGCGCCCTGACCGACCTGGCGGAGCGGCAGGAGACGGCCGGCGACCGGGAGGGCGCAGCCGCCCTCTACCGGCGGGCCGCCGACAGCGGCCACGGTGTCGCCCTGGTCCGGCTGGCACGGATGCGGGAGACGGCCGGCGACCGGGAGGGCGCAGCCGCCCTCTACCGGCGGGCCGCCGACGGCGGCCACCGCACCGCGCTCACCCTGCTGACGGAGATGCGGGAGAGGGCCGGGGAGCACGAGGCCGCCGAGAGCCTCGCCCGGCGGGCCGCCGAGACCGGAAACGCCCACGTCCTGGCCCGGCTCGCGGAGCTGCGCGAGGAGGCCGGAGAGCACGGGAGCGCCGAGACCCTGGCCCGGCTCGCCGCCGCGACCGGCAACCCGCACGTCCTGGCCCGCCTCGCGGAGCTGCGCGAGGCGGCCGGGGACCACGACAGCGCCGAGACCCTGGCCCGACAGGCCGCGGCCGGCGGCCACCAGGCCGCCCTGGGTCGGCTGGCGAGGATTCGGAGAAGGACGGGGAACCGCGAGGGCGCCGAGACCCTCCTGTGGCAGGCCGCCCACGGCGGCTACCTCACGGCCCTGATCCACCTGGGGAGGATGCGGGAGGAGGCCGGCGACCGGGCGGGCGCAGCCGCCCTCTACCGGCGGGCCGCCGACGGCGGCCACCTGGTGGCCCTGGGCCGCCTGGCGGAGATGCGCGAGGAGACGGGGGACCGCGAGGGCGCCGAGGCCCTGGCCCGGCAGGCGGCCGAAGCCGGGAACCCGTCCGCGCTGGCCCACCTGGCGGAGAACCGGGAGTGGGCGGGAGACCGTGCGGGCGCCGAGCTCCTGGCCCGGCAGGCCGCCGAAGCAGGGAACCCCTCCGCCCTGGCCCGGCTGGCTCAGATCCGGGAGGAGGCCGGACGCCGGGAGAGCGCCGAGCTCCTGGCCCGGCAGGCCGCCGAGGCCGGCGACCCCTCCGCGCTGGCCCACCTGGCGGAGCGGCGGGAGTGGGCGGGAGACCGTGCGGGCGCCGAGGCCCTGGCCCGGCAGGCCTCCGAGGCAGGCGAGCCGTCCGTGCCGGCCCGCCTGGCAAGGGCGCGGGAGGCGGCGGGGGACGGCGAGGGCGCCGAGGCCCTCTACCGGCAGGCCGCCGACGAGGGCCGACGTACGTTCCCCCTGACGCGGTGGCCGTACGGGCTGGATCCGGACGGGTCCCCCACTCCTCCCTGGTCGTGACCGGACCGCCCCACCCCGTCGGGGGCGCCTCGCACCCGGGCTCACCGGCCGGACCGCGCCTCGCCACCCGGTCGGGGCGAGGCGCCCGGGGACGGGCCGTACCGACTCCCCGGGCGGGGCCGCCGCTCAGCCGAAGTCGGGAATCGGCTGGTCCGGGGCGAGCGCGGCGGCGATGCGCTGGGTGATCGCCTGCGCGGTGTGGCCGTCCGGCGTGTCGCGGTTCTTGGTGGTCGAGACCGCGATGGCCAGGCGCCGGCAGGGGAGGTAGGCCTGGGACGCGGTGTAGCCGAAGAACAGCGGGTGCTGCGAGATCCAGCCGTTCAGGACGAGCAGACCCATCCCGTAGTGGGTGGCCTCGGTGTTGGGGATGCAGACCGTGTCCGGGCAGGTGGCGGTCGGCCCGCCGAGGCCCACCGTTCCCGGGTTCAGCAGCTCCTGGTAGGCGGACGGGGAGAGCAGTTCGCCCGAGCCGATGGCGGCGGCCGAGCGGGCCAGGTCGCAGATGTCGGTGGTCTGCACCGCGCCGGGTGCGGTGGTCCACGAGGGGTTCCAGAAGGAGGACTCCTCGTACGTCCCGCGTTCGGCGGTGAAGGCGTGCAGGACGGGGGTCGGGATGTCGGGCGTGAAGCTGTTGCGCGTCTCGCCCAGTCCGAGCGGGCCCATGATTGTCTGCTGGAGCAGGACGTCCAGCCTGGTCCCGGTGATCCGCTCCAGGGCGGCCCCGAGCAGGACGAAGTTGGCGTGCGAGTAGCTCCAGTTGGTGCCCGGCTCGTACCACTGCGGCTCGCCGGTCGAGATGGCCACGAGTTCGTCGGCCGACCACTGGCGGAACGGGTCCGCGTACACCGCCTCGCCGAAGCCGGGGGTGGTGACGTAGTCGACGAGGCCGGAGGTGGAGTCGGCGAGCATCCGCAGGGTGATCCGGTCGCCGTGGCGGAGGTCGGGCAGCCAGCGGGCGACGGGGTCGTCCAGGGCGACCACGCCCTCGTCGACCAGCCGCAGGAGCGCCGTGCCCAGGTAGCTGATCGCCACGTTGCCGTTCCGGAAGTGCATGGCGGGATCGGCCGGGACTCCCGTCATCGACTCGCCGAGCGCGCTGGTGACCACCTCGCGACCGTCGACGGTGACGCGGACGATCACGGACTTCAGGTCCAGCTCAGCCTTGGCCTGCTCGGCGATCCGCAGGACGTCGAGGGCCGGGCCGCTCTCGGGGCGCGGGGAACCGACGCAGGGTCGGCGGTGGCCGCCGTCGCCCGTCGCACCGCCGGCGGTGGTGACCGGGGTGACCAGGGCGAGGAGGGCGGTGAGCACGGTGAGGGCGGCGGTCCGGGACCGCGACGTGGGGCGAGTGGGTTCCATGCCCGCAGTATCGGCCGGGGGTGCCGGGGCACCGCCGCGACGGCCGGCGACCCGCTGCGAACATCACCCGTCGGGCCCGCCCGGGCGGTCCGGCACCGCCGCCGGCACCCGAACGGCACAGCCGCCCGCCCGGCACCTCCCGAACCACGGCGCTTCCCGAACCGTGCCACCGGCGTGCCACGGCGCCGGCGCCCCCGTCACCGGACCCGTCACCGGACCTGTGACCGGACCTGTGACCGGACCTGTCACCGGACCCGGACGACGGTCTTTCCAGCGGTGGCACCGGCCGCCAGGTTCGCGATCGCGGTCGCCACGTCCGCGAGCTCGTGCTCGGCGGTGATGTCGAGGCGGACCAGGCCGTCGGACAGCAGGTCCAGTGCGCGGACGGCGCTGGCGGCCAGCCGGGCCGGGGCGGTGCGGCTCAGCAGGTTGCTGTTGTAGGTCATCAGCGACTGCCCGTTGGCCAGCAGGTCGTTCGCCGAGACGTCGACCGGTTCGAAGGAGGCGATGTTGCCGTAGACGGCGAGCCGGCCGTGCGGCGCCAGGTGGGCGAGGTTCGCGATCCGGGTCGGGCCGCCGACCGGGTCGAGGATCGCGTCGAAGGTCTCCTCGCCGAGGGCCCGGGGGAACTCGTCGCGGGTCAGCACCCGGTGGTAGCCGAACCGGCGGGCGTGGTCGGCCCGGTCGGCGCTGCCGACGACGCCCACGATGCGCCGGGCTCCCGCCAGGGCGGCGAACTGCGCAGCCAGGGTGCCGACCCCGCCCGATGCCGCGTGGATCAGCACGCTGTCGCCGGGGCCGATCCCCGCGACGGTGTTGATCAGGTCGTAGGCGGTGGGGGCGACCCAGCCGGCGCCGGCCGCCGTCCGTGCGTCGACGCCCTCGGCCCGGATCGCGAGAGCGGCCGGGGCGAGCACGACCTGCGCGAAGCCGCCTCCGGCGACCAGCGCGCTGACCTGCTCCCCGATCCGGCCGTCGTCGACGCCCTCGCCGACCGCGGTGATCCGGCCGGCCGCCTCGAAACCGGGTACGAAGGGTCGCGGGACCGGGAAGTGCCCGTCCCGCACCAGTACGTCGCCCCACTGGACGCCCGCGTAGGCGACCCGGACGGCGACCTCTCCCGGGCCGGGCACCGGCTCCGGTGCCTCTACAAGGCGGAAGCGGTCATCGGTGTCCAGGACAACAGCCCTCATGAGTTTCAACTTTCTGTGTCGACTCAGTAACCTGACACTGATGAAGCTAATAAGTCTCAGGTAGTTGAGTCAAGCAAGGGAGTTGAGACATGTCCGAGGTGCCCGTCGAGGAGTACCTGTGCACCCGCATCCGGCGTGCCGAGCAAGCACTGATGGGACACCACGAGGCGGTGCTGCGCGCCTACGGGCTGACCATGACCCAGTACACGGCGATGCTCACCCTCTCCCGGTCCGACGGCCGGTCCGGCGCCCAGCTCGCCCGCGCCTGCGGCGTCTCGCAACAGAGCATGGCGACCGTCCTGAACGGCATGCAGGCCAAGGACCTGATCACCCGCAACCCCTCCCCCACCCACGCGAAGGTCATGATCGCGACCCTCACCGACGGCGGGCGGGGCCTGCTCGACCGGGCGTACCAGGAGGTCATCGTGCTGGAACGGGCCCTGACCGACCGCTTCAGCAGCGACGAGCACCGCCAACTCTGCGAGCTCCTCGACCGTGCCACCGCCACCCTCGTCGAGCAGACGCCCACGCCCCCGGCACGCTGACGGGACCGGCGCCCGGGCTGTCGGCGGGAACCCGACCCCCCGGGCGTTCCCACCGGAGCGATTTCCGGCCCATACTGGAGGCAATGTCGAATTCAGCAGCACCCCGCCGCCCCCTGCCCACCAGCCCCTTCAAAGTCCGTGCCGAGGCACCACTCAAGCGGTTCGCCGTGGGTGACCGGGTCACCCACGACCAGTACGGCCTCGGCCAGGCCATCGGCGTCGAAGGGGACGGTGACATTGCGGTGCTCGTCGACTTCGGCACCCGCCAGGAACGGATCACCAGGCCCTTCGCCGCGATGTTCAAACTCTGACCCGGACGCTCGACCGGCGCCGGGGGCGGACTGCGGCAGACCGCAAGCCGCCGGCGCCGGACCCGCCGCGCCCGGCGACGCCGTCGGACCACCGCGGATGCGGTCAGGTCGCGGCAACCCCCGGTGACGCGACCCTCGCGGAGCACCACGACCTCCCACGACCGGCTGCCGTCGACGATCCGCCGGCCGGCGCGACCGCCGCTCCCCACCGCCCGCTTGACGGGTCGTCAGGCTTGCCTGCCGCGGCCCTGGTGACCCATTCTGGCTGACATGGAGCAGCGGGGGGTGGGCCGGCAGCGCCGGCCGGCGCGCGGGGCGCCGTTACTGGTCATGATCCTGCTGGCCGAACTCGTACCGACGGTCGGCCTGGTCTGGCTGACCGTGTTCACGACGGAGCGGACCGGGGACAGGTCCGTGCCCACCACGCTCTGCTACGTCGTGTTCGCCCTGATGGCGGTCGGCGCCCTGTGGCTCGGCATCGCGATCGTGGACGAGGCGGGACACCCGGTGGCCTTCCTGGCGGCCGTACTGGCCGGCGCGGGCTGGCTGCTGCTGGGCTGGACCTGGCTGGCGGGTACCCAGCAGCAGGCGATGCACGACCGCGGTGTGCCGCAGCACGCGGTGGTCGTCCGGTGCTGGACCGATCCGCCCGACCTGCGGACCGCGGACGAGATGATGCAGGTGCGGCTCCCCGACGGATCGACACTCGACCTGGGCACCCACGGCCGGTGCGAGCAGCCCGGAACCACGGTCGTGATCACCCGCGACCCCACGGGCACCTTCTCACCCGTGTCCGGACCACCCCCGATGCCGCCGGACCACACCTGGCGGACGGTCGGGCTGATCGCGCTCTGCGTGGGTGCGGTCGCCCTGGCCCCGTTCCTCCGGGACCTCTTGGAGTGACCCGCACGTCCGCGCGCCCGCTCCACGCGCCCACTCCACCGGTCCGCTGAATCCGCCCACGCAACCGGCCTGCTCCACCCGCCCGCTCCACCGGCCCGCTGAACCGGATGCCCGCTACGGCGCGTCATCTCCTACAGAACCGTGCGAAAGCCCGAAACCGTACAGGAGACCTCGCGCCGTCATGTCCATCCAGCTCCCGACCCACCCCCGACCGGCCGCCGCGGTCCTCCCGACATCCCGGAGGTCACCCTCCGCCCACCACTGGCGCGCCCGTCGGCCGGGCGGCCGCCCCGCGACGGGGAGCCGCCCGTGAGGGCCCTCACCGAACGCCGGCCGGTCCGGGCCGACCGACCGGGTCGCGGCGGTGGCGGCGCCCGCCGGCGCAGGGCCTGGACGGGCGGGTCCGCCCTCCTGCTGACGGGCGCCGCCACCGCCGGGCTGCTGTGGTGGCACCCGTGGACCCCGGCCGTCGGCCGCGGGCCGAAGCCGATGGAGTTCACGACGGCCGCCGGCGGCTCCCCGCGCTTCGGCACCGGTGAGCACCTCTACCGCTACAAGGTCCGGGTCGAGAACGGGATCAAGGAGAGCCCGGAGCGGTTCGCCGCCGAGGTGGACGCCGTCCTCGGCGACGTCCGGCGCGGATGGGCCGCCGACGCCTCCCTGTCCTTCCAGCGCGTGGCCGCCGATCCGGTGGACTTCACCGTCTACCTGGCCACGCCGGAGACCACCGACCGGATCTGCGGCCAGTACGGGCTGGACACCGGCGGCTGGGTGAACTGCGGCGTCGGCCACCAGGTGGTCGTCAACCTCAAGCGCTGGAACGAGTTGACGGAGTACTACGCCGGGCAGCCCGAGCTCTACCACGCGCTCGCCGTCAACCACGAGGTCGGCCACATCCTCGGTTTCGGGCACGTCGACTGCCCCGGCCCGGGGCTGCCCGCACCGGTGATGATGCAGCAGATCAAGGGCCTGCACGGCTGCGTGCCGAACGGCCGGCCCTACTCCGAGACCGGCGCCCTGCTCACCGGTCCCCCCGTCGAGGCCCCCGCGCCCACTGCCACTCCGACTCCCGCCCCGTGACCCGCCCTCGGGGCTCGCAGCTCGGCGAGGTGGTCGGAAAGCGATCGCCCGTCGATCAGTGCACCGGGTAGCCTTCGGCGCATGTCACAGCCGGTGCAACTCGTCATCCTGATCGCCACTCTTCCCGGCCGCGGCCGGGACCAGATCGCCGCCTTCGAGCGCCTCGCACCGCTCGTGCGGGCCGAACCCGGCTGCCTGCAGTACGACCTGCACCAGGTCGGCGGCGATCCCGACCGCTTCGTGCTGATCGAGCGGTGGTCGTCGCAGGCCGCACTGGCCGCGCACGACGCGACGCCCCACATGGTCGAGGCGGACGCGGCCAGCCCGTCGTTCCGAGCCGGACCCGCGGAGGTCATCCACCTCGTCGCCCAGCCCGTGGCCTGACCGGATCCGCAGTGCGGCGCACCGCACTCCGGGTCGCCGCCGGCGACGGGCAACGGCGGCCCGGAGGTCAGGGGTGCGCCGAGTCGTAGGCCGCCTGACTCAGTTCGATGCCCGCGTTGTTGTCCACGGCCCATTCGGCCAGCGCCACGGCGGGTTCGATCAGGGTGCGGCCCCTCGCCGTGAGCTCGTACTCGACCCGGGGCGGGACCTCGGGGAACACCGTGCGGGCCACCAGCCCGTCCCGTTCCAGGTGCCGAACCGTGCGGGTGAGCATCCGCTGCGAGATCCCGGGAACGCGGTGCTGGAGCTCGGTGAAGCGCAGGCGCTCGCCGTCGAGGGTGGCCACCACCAGCAGGGTCCACTTGTCGCCGATGCGGTCCAGGATGCCTCGGATCGCCCGGCCGCCGTCGCCACGGATGAGACAGGTGGTGCGGTACTTCGACATGGGCGCCCCCTGTTCGCAAGGCACACCGGTGTGCCTTTTGTAAGCCTCCCGATAGTCACCGATCATGTGCCTGCTTACAAGTCGTAACCATGACGAAGGACGCAGATGGAGCTCACCTACTGGATCGTCGCCGGGCTCCTGGGGGCCTTCTACCTGTACGCGGGCGGCAAGAAGGTCACGCAGCGCAAGGAGCAGCTGGCGCCCATGATGGGCTGGGTGGACACGGTTCCGATGGGGCTGGTGCGGGCCGTCGGCGCCGTCGAGATCCTGGGCGCGGCCGGCCTGCTGCTGCCGCCCCTCACGGGGACGGCGCCCGCCCTCGCCGTCCTCGCCGCGCTCGGCCTGCTCCTGCTCCAGGTGCTGGCGGCCGGCCTGCACCTGTCCCGGGGCGAGACCCGGGAGACCGGTCTCAACGTCGCCCTGATCGCGCTCGCCGCGGTGGCGGCCTGGCTCGCCACGAGCCGGTGAGGTACCGGGAATGAGCCCCGCTCCCGGGCCGGCGGTGGATTCACGGGCAGGCGTCGGGGCCGACTCCGACGCCTGCGGGCCTTCGAGGGCACAGCCCTCGAAGGCCCGCCCGCAGGGGCGGATGTGGGAGCGCTCCCACATGTTTCGAAGAATCACCCCAGTCCACCTGCATGAATGGGAACGCTCCCGAATCTTCCGTCCGACGGGTTCCCTCCACCCGAGCGCGCCTTCTAGCGTTCTCCGGGTACGGACGGCCCCGCCCCGACCGGTCGACCGGGGCTCCGCCGAGCCCCTTTCCACCCACCCACGCCCGCACCTCACGGAGGACCCATGACCTCGTTACTGTCCCGGCTCCGATCCGCGGTCACCGCCCTCGCACTGCTCGCCGCGGCGGCCGTGCTGCCCGTGGCGGTGGCACCCGGCGCCCACGCCGTCACCCAACTGTGCGACACCTTCGGCTCGGTGCGCATCGCGGGCGGGAAGTACATCGTGCAGAACAACAACTGGGGCGACAGCACTCAGCAGTGCCTGTCCGTCACGGACACCGGCTTCACCATCGCCTCCGAGAGCCACAACCGGCCCACGAACGGCGCCCCGGCCTCCTACCCGTCGGTGTACGCCGGCTGCCACTACACCAACTGCACTTCCGGCAGCGGCCTCCCGCTGCAGGTCAGCGCGTTCGGCACACCGCAGACCAGCGTGTCCTACCGCACCGTCAACGGCGGCGAGTGGGACGCGGCGTACGACATCTGGTTCGACTCCTCGGCCAACCCCGCAGGCCAGAACAACGGCGCCGAGCTGATGATCTGGGGCAACCACCGCGGCGCACCGCAACCCGCCGGGCAGAAGATCGGCACCGCGAACCTGGCCGGCGCCGGCTGGGACGTCTGGGAGGGCCGGCTCACCAACGGCGGCATCGGCTGGAACGTCGTCTCCTACGTGCGCCAGCAGGGCACCGACTCCCTGCAGGTGAACGTCAAGGACTTCACCGAGGACTCCGCCAACCGCGGCTACCTCGACCGCAACTGGTACCTGACCAGCGTGCAGTTCGGCTTCGAGCCGTGGATCGGCGGCACCGGCCTCGGGGTGGACTCGTTCTCCTTCACTCCCAACGGCACCGGCGGCGGGGGCGGCGGCCCCGAGAACACCGTCGTCGGACAGGGCAGCGGCCGGTGCCTGGACGTCCAGGCGGCGGGCACCGCCGACGGGACGCCCGTCCAGCTGTACGACTGCAACGGCAGTGTCGCCCAGAAGTGGAAGCGCACCGGGAACACCCTGGTGAACCCCAACTCCGGCAGGTGCCTGGACGTCGCGGGTCAGGGCACCGCGAACGGCACCCAGGTCCGCCTGTGGACCTGCCTCGACAACGGCGCGCAGCAGTGGCAGGTCAACGCCAACGGCACCTTCGTCAATCCCAACTCGGGCAAGTGCCTGGACGCCGTCGGCCAGGGCACGGCGAACGGCACCAGGGTGCAGATATGGGACTGCTACGGCAGCGGCACCCAGCCCAACCAGGTGTGGTCGCTGCGCTGACCGACCGCGTCCACCGGACCCGGCAGGTCGCCGGTCGCCGCAGCGGCGCGACGAAGCCCGCCGACGAGGCGTCAGGGGGCACCGGGCCGGCGGCGTGGAGCGGGACGACGAGTGGCGCCGCCTTCGCCCGGTACGGGAGGAGGGCGGCGCCGGGCGGATCAGGTCGCCGCGCTCACTGGTCGGAGTAGCTGAGGTCCCCCACCGTCCAGCTGCTCACGCTGTCGATGGCGATGCGGTACATGCCGCCGGTGTGCGGGAGGCCGTAGCTCCCCTGCAGGATCCGTGCGACGTGCAGGTGGAGATGGGTGGGCCTGGCGCCTGCCGCGAGGGGCGGGGCTCCGGTGCCGTCCGCCGCGGCGGCGGCGAACAGGGAGGCGAACGGCTTCAGGTGGTCGGAGGCCTCAAGGACTTCGGCCACCCGTTGGCGCCACAGGCTTTCCGGCGCGAGCCGGCCGGTGATCACCGCGCCCGGCACGACGACGGTGAGGGGCATCTGGTTGCTGTGCTCGGACTCCACCGTCGCGGCGATGTCGACGAGCAGCCCGTCGGGGTTCGACATGCCGACAGCCTAGCGCGCAACCCGGGGGCCGCACAGGAAGTCCACCCCCGAACGCGCCCGCGAAGGCCCGGCGGGCGCCCGGCGCAGGGTCGGGCCGGCAGGGTCCGACCGGAAGGGCCCGACCGGAAGGGCCCGACCCTTGGGGCCCGACCGGAAGGGCCCGACCGGTCGGGCCCGGCTAGAAGGGTTCGGCGACGACCCAGTGTTCGACCAGCTGCCCGGAGACGACGCGCACCATGTCCATACCCGTCACGTCGAACCGCTGCCCGGTCGGAGGCCGGCCGAAGAACTCTCCGGTGTGAGTCCCGGTGATCCGGTACCGGTTGGACACCCACTCGCCGCTCTCGACACTCTGCAGCACGGTGACGGCGAAGTCGGGAACCCCGGCGACGATCGCCTCCCACTTGCGCCGCCACTGCTCCCGGTCGCACTCGACCCCCTGGTCGAGGGAGCGCGGTGCGATGTGCCGCAGAGCGGCGTCGAAATCGCCGTCGGCACGCAGCGCGTTGATCGCGTGCACCACGTCTGCAGGACTCGAAGTCGTCATGTCTGATCCCCACCCCCACTAAACGGGGAGATTCCCCGGAACGCTGTGCGTGCCACAATACGGGGAGATTCCCCGGATGGACAAGGAGGTGCCGTGGCAGGCCGACCGCCCCGGCAGGACGCGCAACGCAACCGGGCGCGGCTGCTCGACACCGCCGCCCAGGTCTTCCAGGAGGCCGGCACCGACGCCCCCCTCGATCTGATCGCGGACCGGGCCGGGGTCGCCAACGCGACGTTGTACCGGCACTTCCCGACCCGTCGGCTGCTGGTGAGCGCGGTCTACGCCCTAGGCATCGACACGCTCTGCACCGACGCCCGGACCCGGGTCGAGGACGGCCGCGCGGACGCCCTGTTCGACTGGTTCGGTGCCGTCGTGGCCCACATGCAGGCCAGCCGGGGCCTGCGCGAGACCCTCGTCGCGGCCTACGCCCTGGCCCCCGAGGAGTCGACCGCCGAGGTCGACGAGTGGCACGAGCGCGTCAGCGCCGCCGCCCTCCCCCTCTTCACCCGGGCCCACCGGGACGGCCTCGTCGACCCGTCGCAGCGCTGGCCCGAAGTCCTGGCGCTGGTGACCGCCGTCGCCGGCGCCGCCGGCCCGGACCGCGAGGCCGCGCACCGGATGCTCGCCGTCGTCATCGGCGGCCTGCGCGCCCCGGCCCTGCCCGGCACCGCACGCTAGATCGGCTGGGTCTCGATGTGGCGGTCGATCGTCCGTCGATCGCCCGCCGCCCGGGTGTCGGGGTGGTCGTCGCCCAGCCGGCGCGCCAGGCCCTCGACGGCGAAGGCGTGGAGTTCGGCGGCCTGCCGGGTGCGGCCGAGCCGCTCCAGGGCGGCCTCCTCCGCGTCCTGCCGCCCGCGCCCGAGCAGCCGGGCGACCCGGGCCCGCAGCGTCGTCCAGGCGTCGGTGCCCGCGGCCTGGACGACACCCGCGCCGCCGGCCGCCGCCATCGCGGTCAATCCCTCCACCAGCATTCCCCAACCCCCCGAGCCACTGCGGTTCCCCTGTCGGTGACGACGGCCGTTCAACTCCATCGGTTCCCGGACGAGAAGACCCCCGGGCCCGCCCCGGCGGCGAGCGCGAGGGGTGTCCGGCACGCGCCGGTGCCCCGGCCCGCGCGGCGGAGGACCGGGGCACCGGCGTGCGCGGCGCGGCGGAGTCGGCTACCCGGTGACGGGCTCGCAGCCGATCGCGGTGCCGGCCGCGCCGAGGAACCGGTGCCAGAGGTCGTCCCGGTCCGGGAAGAGCCTGCCCGCCGCCGAGGACAGGGGTCGCTGCTTCACGAGGAAGTAGACCGGTCGGCCGTGGCAGGTCGCGACCACGGCGTCCTCGGTACCGGCGACCCAGCGCCCTCTGCCCAGCGCGGCGGGGGCGTCGGCGGTGAGGTCGGTGGCGGCTCCGACGATGCGGGGGTCGGCGGAGACCGCGAAGGAGACGACCTGCGCCCCGTCGACCTCGTCGGTGATCTCGCACGACCACAGCGGTGCGAAGGCGGTGGTCGCCTGTTCCCGGTAGCGGACGTCGGTGGACGGGTTCCGACGGGGAGCCAGGCCCGGCAACCCGCACAGGCCGGTGAAGTCCGCCGGTCCCGGCGTCCCGGCGGCGGAGAGTTCCTTCGGTGCGGGCGTCGACGCCGAGCAGGCGCTTCGGGCCGCCACGACGTCCGCGGCCGCGACGGCCAGTCGGGCCAGGCCGGTCGCACGGTCGGCGTCCCGGTCGGCGGAGCCGGCCACCGTCACCTCGACGCGCTCGTTGCCGGCACAGTGCTCGGGCAGCAACGCCCAGCTCGTCCTCGGCGAGGCGCCACCGGTGGCGGCGCCGGTGAACAGTCGGGCGTCCGCCGCGGCCAGCGCCTCCACGGCCGGCGTCTGGCGCCGGACGCGGATCGAGGCCGAGGTCTCGCTGCTCACGAACAGTCCGTGGCGGACCGCGACCGAGCACCGCCCGGAGGCGTCGGGACGGCTCGGGGTCCGGACGTCCAGCAGGGTCTCGCTGACCCGCCCGGGGCCGAGGGCGGCTTGGACGGCGTCCGTGCTGATGCCGCCGCAGACGGTGCCGGGGCCGAACGCGTTGCTCTGCCGGTACACGGCGAAGCCGGCGCAGGTCGCGAGGACGAGCAGGAGGACCGTGACTGCGCGCAGGCGTCCGGGGGCGCGGCTCCGCGGGCCGGGAGCCCGGTCGGATCGTCCCTCCTCGGGGCCGCCCGGGCTGGGGACGGCGGTTCGGGATTCGTTGGGGTCCATCGTGTGCTCCTCCTCTCCTAGCTGCGGCCGAGGGCTGACCGGTAGGTGCGGTCGATGGCGGTGCTGTAGTTGTTGGTCGCCTCGTCCATGAGACTCTGCGGGACCCCGCCGGTGGCCTTGATCTGCTCCTCGCTCAGACCGCTCTGGGTGGCCTTGAGTCGGATCATGGCGTCGAGTTGCTGCTCGCCGGCGGAGAAGGTGTCGCTCAGCTTGCCGGTCGCCACGCTGGAGGCCTCGTCGTTGAGCCTGTTCGCGTAGTCGGCCGTGCCGACGTCGACGAGGCGCTGGGCGAGGTCGCCCGCCGGGCCGAAGACGATGTTCGCGGGCGTTCCGATGATGTGATAGTTGATCTTCGAGTTCCAGTTGTTGCGGAAGATCTCGTCGTCGCGGTGGTCGGTGACGACATCGGAGCGGACCCCGTCGAGGGAGCCCAGGGCCTGACCGGACTCCTGGACGAAACCGGCGAACTTCGGGTCGGGCCGGCCGGTCGCGTCGGGCTGCATCGCCTCCGGGCCGAAGGCGTCCATCCGCCGGGCGATCTCCCGGGTCTCGGCGTAGTGGATCGTCTGGAACGCGGCCGGGTCCTCGGACACTCCGCGGATCGTGCGCAGCAGCTGGTCCCGGGTGATGGTGAGCTTGTCGGTCTCGGACTGGCCGCCGACCTCCTTGCCGAGGATCTCGTGGGTGTCGGGCGCGTAGTCGGCGATCATGTTGCCGAGGGGTTGGCGCAGCCCGGCCGGCAGCTTGTTCTCGTCGCCGGCCCGGTCGCCGCCGAGGGTGGCGACGGTGTCGGACATGATGCGGGCCATCGCCTGGTCGTGGGGGCGGGCGGGCGGCTGGCCGCCGTGCGGGTCGCGGCCGGTGGTGGCGGCCTCCAGGGCGTCGCCGAACGCGCCGCGGGAGGTGTCGCGGGCGATGGAGTCGAGCTGCTTCTCCTCGTAACCCTTGTTGGGCCACTCCCGGTCCTTCAGGAGGTAGTCGAGGTTCTTGGTCGCGCCGGGGTCCAGGAACTCCTTGGAGGCCTCGGGATTGCGGCTCATGGCCTTCATCAGCCCGCCCATCGGGTCACCCTGCCGGCTGCCGACGGCGCCGTAGTCGTGGCCCCAGAGGTCCTCGCCCCTGGCCTTGCTGTGCGCCTCGTAGTCGATCAGGTCGGTGCCGACCTTGTTGAGGAACGCCTTGTCGTAGGTCCCCTTGGCACCCATCAGGTCGGTGAGGACGTCGTAGCTGGTGTTGTACGGGTCGGCGGGTCCGTGGTCGCCCTCGCGGGCCGCCCTCAGGAGGCCGTCCTCGTAGTCCTTGCCCATGCCGCCGCCGTTGGTGGCGCCGGCGAGCACCTGGGAGAGGTTGCCGTAGACGTCCTGGTACTGCTTGGCGTTGTGGTCACCGCGCCCGAGGTCCGCGTAGATCCTGGAGTACTCCAACAGGGCTTCGGGGCCGTTCCTGCCGCCGGCGTTGAGGCTGTTGAGGAGAGTGGTCGAGAACTCCTTGGAGCCGGAGCCGGCGGCCATCAGGTTCTGCAGGCGCTTCAGTTCCTCGTCCGAGAGGCTGCCGCCCTTGCTCATCAGGTCGGCCGCGCGCCTGGCGTCGGCCGCGTCACCGCCGCCGTAGGTGGTGGCGTTGAAGGCGCTGGTGCTGGTACCGATGTCGATCTGCAGGGCGCTCACCGCCCGCTGGTCGGCGGCGGCGGCCTGGTCGACGGCGCGGGTGAGGCGGGCCGATATGGCGTCCGCCTTGGCGCGCATGTCCCTCTGGTAGTCGTCGGTGACCTGCCTGGCGTCGGGGTCGTTGTGCGGCAGGCCCTCCAGCGGTGGCCAGCTGACGGCGCCGACTGCGGAGACGGTCAGCTTCTGGGAGTCGGCGTCGTGCAGGGCGTCGTCGAGGGCCTTGCGGGCGGCCTTCAGGTCCTCGGCGGCGTCGGCCATGACGGCGGCCGCGCTCCGGGCGACCCCGCTGGCCTGGGTGAAGTCCGTGTCGATGCGCTTGAGGGCGTTCGCCGCGTCGTCGGCGGCGGGGCCCTGCCAGCCGGCCCGCTGGGGCGTGTTGGTCAGTTCGTTGGCCACCCGGGTGTCGAGGGATTCGAGGGCCTTGGCAAGGCCGCTCCATGCCTCAGCGGTGTCGCTGATGCCGGAGAAGTTCGCTTCGCGCAGTTCCTGGAAGGAGACCATGGGGTCGTCAGCTCCTGTCTCTCTCAGATCGGGCGGTTGAAGCGGCCGGCGTTGGCGGACTCGGTGTGGGTGTAGTTGCGCTGGGTGTCCTCCAGCTTTCCGGCGGTGTCGGTCAGCTTGTCGTGCAGCGCGGTGACCTGCTGCTGCCAGCGCTCGGTCGCTCCGGTAAGGGCCGCGCCGAAGCCGAAGCCGCGCAGCTGGCCCGCGGTCGTGGCCGCGTACTCGCCCAGGCTGTGCCGGGACGGCCCGGCCTTGGCGCCCGCGTCGCCCAGGTCGGTGGCGATCTGACGGGCGATGCCGGCCGAGGCGGACAGTTCGTGGGGACTGTCCAGGCGGGTCGTGGCCGGCGACGGCGCGGTACCCGCCGACGGCGCGGGCGTGGGCTCCGCGCTCAGCAGCCTGGTCGACGCGGCCGGCTCGGCCGGGGCCTGCGGGCGTGGTGCCACCGGCCCGGTGGTGAAGCCCGGATCGGACGTGCTCATGGTTCTCCCCCGTGTTGGACAGTCAGAAGTGCGCGCCCGACGACGTCGGACTCGGCCGCGGTCGTAGGGCGGCCGGGCGGCCGGGCGGCCGGTCTCGGATCGGACCTGGCGTCAGCGCTGGTCCGGACGTCGGCGATCGCGCCGGATGCGTCGATGGACGCATGGGTCGTCGCCGGTTCGGTCCTCCCCCAGGGCAGCGAAGATCATGTCGCCGCCGGACTCCCGGCACACCGTCGGTGATCCTACTCCCCGCCTCCGACGTGCGCGGGGAAGGAGACCGTGCGCCCGCTGACCGACGATCAGGACGCCGGTACGGGACCTGACGGCATGGTCGACCGGGGCTGGTCCGCCGTCAGGGCGGAGCTTCTCCCGACTCCCCCGGAGCCGGACGCCTCACAGGTCGGTGGCCCGCTCGTGGCGGGGCTCGTACAGGCCGACCTCGCCGCCGCCCGGCAGGCGGAACCCGGTGAGCCGGCCCCAGCGCTCGTCGGTGACCGGCCGGGTGAACTCCACGCCCCTCGCGGCCAGCTCCCGCACGGTGGTCGCGACGTCGTCGCACATCAGGTAGAGCTGCTGCGCCGGCGGGCCGTCCGTGGGGTGCACGGCGATCTCGGCGGGCGGAAGCCTGAAGATCAGCCAGCCGCCGCCCGCGTCGACGTGCGGATACTCCAGCACGTCCCGGAGGAAGGCCCGGTCCGCCTCCGCGTCACGGCTGTGGATGATGACGTGTGCACCGTTGATCACGCGGCCAGGTTAGGGCCTGGCGGCGACGAAACGCGGTGCCAGGACGTCCGCGGGAGTGTCGCCTCGACCGCCCGGGCCGAGCAGCGGGGTCGGACCACCCGGGGCACACCCCCGGTACTGACCTGCGGCGACGCCCCGGGACCGGGGGTCTCGGGGCGTCGCCGCAGGTCGGTCAGAGCGCGCGGCCGGGTCGGACGGCTCCCGCCCGAGCAGGTCTGCTCACGCGGGTTCCACGCAGTACAGGGCCGCGCGGACGGCGTCGGCATCGACCCGGCCGGCCCCGGAGACCCGGATCCGGACCTGCTCGCCCGCCAGCAGCGTGACCAGGCCCCGGTCGGCGACGGCGTCGGGGGCGATCCGGTCGGCCTGCAGCAGGAGGTCGCGGACCAGGGTGCGGGCGGTCACGACGACCTCGACGCCGCCCCGGCCGTCGTCGGCCGGCTGCACGCTCACGTCGAACTCGGGCTGCTGGTAGGCGAACACCTTGTCGGGCACCGGGAAGTGCACCGCGCGCAGCCCGTCGGCGTCGACGGCCAGGAACTCCTTCGCCGAGCCGTCCACCGGGGCCAGCGCCTGCGGCACGGCCAGCCGCAGCACCGAGCGGCCCTCGACGGTGACCGGCACCTCGCAGGTGCCGTTCACGGTGCCGTCGGCGGAGACCCGGCGCAGCGTGACGACGGTCTGCCAGGGCTCCGCCGCCTGGTTGACCAGGGCGACCTCGGGCGCTCCGGTCACACCGGGCGGCTGGAGGGTCAGCAGGCGGTCGGCGTAGAGGCGGCGCAGCTCGTGGTAGAGCGGCTTGAGGCGGCCGTCGCCGTCGATCGCGGCCCAGGAGGAGACCGGCCAGCAGTCGTTCAGCTGCCAGACGACGGTGCCGGCGCAGCGCGGCCAGTTGGAGCGCCAGTGCTCGATGCCGGTCGCGATGGCCCGGGCCTGGACGACCTGGGTGAGGTAGTGCCAGCGGTCGAAGTCGGCGGGGAGGGCGAAGTGGCGCTCGACGCCGCGGTTCAGCTTGCCGTTGCCGTCGTCGGCCTTCTGGTGGTGGAGCATGCCGGGCGAGTCGGCGGCGAGGTCCTCGCCGGGCAGGGCGCGCAGCAGGGTGGCGTGGGCGGGGGGTGCCTGCCAGCCGAACTCGGCGACGAAGCGCGGCACGGAGGCGCGGTACTCGGCGTAGTCCTGGCGGTTCCAGACCTCCCAGGAGTGGTGGGTGCCGTGGTCGGTGTCGTTGGGGTGGTGGTCCCAGGAGCCGGACCAGGGGCTGCCGGCGGCGTAGGGGCGGGTCGGGTCGAGCTCGGCGACGATGCGGGGCAGGACGCCGAGGTAGTAGCCCTCGCCCCAGGAGTCGCCGGCCAGCTCGGGCTCCCACTCCCAGTCGCGGAAGCCCCACAGGTTCTCGTTGTTGCCGTTCCACAGTACGAGGGCGGCGTGCGGCATCAGCCGGACGACGTTCTCGCGGGCCTCGGCCTCGACCTCGCCGCGCAGCGGCTGCTCCTCGGGGTAGGCGGAGCAGGCGAAGAGGAAGTCCTGCCAGACCATCAGGCCGAGTTCGTCGCAGACGTCGTAGAAGGCCTCGTTCTCGTAGATGCCGCCGCCCCAGATGCGCACCAGGTCGATGTTGGCCTCGGCGGCCTGGGTGAGGCGGGTGCGGTAGCGCTCGGGGGTGACCCGGGTGATCAGGGTGTCGTCGGGGATCCAGTTCACGCCCCGGGCGAAGATCCGCACGCCGTTGACGACCAGAGTGAAGCCGCTGCCGTGCTCGTCCGCGGACCGGTCGAGTTCGACGGTGCGGAAGCCGATCCGGCGGTGCCAGGTGTCGAGCGGCGCGCCGTCGTGCGCGAGGGTGACGTCGAGGTCGTACAGCGGCTGGTCGCCGTAGCCGCGCGGCCACCACAGGCCGGCGTCGGGCACCTCGACGACCAGGACCGTCTCGTCGCCGTCGAGGACGGTGTCGGCCGAGACGCCGGCCACGGTGGCGCGGAGGGTCAGCGGTCGGCCGGTGGCGGTGGCGGTGCGCTCGGCGGTCACCCGCAGCTCGACGCGGCCGGTGCCGTTCTCGACGGTCACCAGCGGGCGGACCTGGGCGATCCGGGCGGTGGACCAGTGCTCCAGGCGGGCCGGGCGCCAGATGCCGGCGGTGGGCAGCGTCGGGCCCCAGTCCCAGCCGAAGCTGCTGGCCATCTTGCGGATGTACTGGAACGGCTCGGGGTAGACGTTGGGGCGCGCCCCGGTGACGGCCCGGACTTCGGCGGCCTCCTGGTAGGCGTTGGTGAAGTGGACGGCGAGCTCGCCCGCGAGGCCGGTCACGTCGAACCGGTGGCTGCGGTGCATGTTGCGGGTGCGGCCCAGTTCGGTGCCTGCCAGGGTGATCCGGGCCGCGGTGTCGAGGCCGTCGAAGACGAGGTCGGTGCGCTCGTGCGGGCCGGTCGCGTCGACCTGCGTGGTGTAGGTCCAGTCCTGGCGGCCGACCCAGGCCACCTCGTGCTCGTCGGCGCCGACGTACGGGTCGGGGATCAGTCCGGCGTTCAGCAGGTCGACGTGGACGCAGCCCGGGACCCGGGCGGGCAGCAGCGATCCCTCGTGGTGCAGGTTCCAGCCCTCGTCGAGTGGGGTGGCGTCCTTCATGGTGCGGCTCCTGTCGCTGGCCGTGGTGGGTGGGCGCGAGCAACCGTAACCCGCGACGGCGCGACTGTCTATAAACCGGTTATGCGATGGGTTCACCCGCATCTGGAGGCAAGAAATGCACTGTCAGCCGCCACTTGGCGGGCGTCCGGCTCGGCCGATCGAGGCTTATCAAGATCGACTTCCAAACTTTTACTTTACCGGTTCGGTTACTGTCGGGCATAGTTGCGGGAGGACGGCGCGGACCCCTGGCCGGCTCGCTGCGCGCAGGCGGCGAGCCGGGTGCCGCCAGGGGTCGGCCGGGCCTCGCCGGGCACCGGCCGGGCGTCAGCCGCCGAGCTTCTTCAGGGACTGGGACCACTTCCGGTTGAGCTCCGCGAAGTAGCCGTTCTGGTCGCCGGGGGCGGCGCCGCGGGCGATGTCGACGAGCCTGCGCCGGTAGTCGGGGGCGTCCAGGCCGATCTCCGCGGCCTTGTCGATCCTGCTGACGGCGGCGGCCCGGTCCTCGGTCTGCGTCATGATGCGCACCCCCCGTTCGTCGAAGGCCTTGAGGGCGGGCGGCAGCGGGGTGCCCTTGACCGTGGAGATGGCCTCCTCGGCCCGGGCGGCGCCGGACCGGGTCAGGTACCAGTCGATCCAGGCCCGCGCCGCGTCCTTGTTCGCGGAGTGCGTGTTGACGGCGTACTTGTAGTCGGGTTGCACGACCGTGCACAGGTGGCCGTTGTGCTGGGCGGGGAAGGGCAGGTAGCCGATGTCGTCGGGGTCGTGCCCGGCCGCCTTCGCGGCGCGCCGGATCTGCGGGATCGCCCAGGACCCGAGGAACATCGCGCCGATCCTGCCGCTGCCCATCAGGGTCTTGGAACTCTCCCAGTCGGTGGTGGTCGGGTCCGCCTCGGTCAGTCGCTCGTGGACGGCGCTGTAGAGCAGGCCGTCGATCGCGTACAGGTCCTTGCCCGCCGTCCACGGCTCGGCGGTCGAGGCCAGCGCGTCCCTGGCCGTGTTGTCGCAGTTCGGGCCGCCGATGTGGTCGGTCCACTGCCGCAGCGGCCAGCCGTCGTGGTAGTTCGTGTAGTACGGGACGGCCGACGTCCGGGACTTGACCGCCTTCAGGTCGTCGATGAACTCCTGCTGCGTCCTCGGCCATTCGCTGATGCCGGCCTGCTGCCAGACCGCCTTGTTGTAGACGAAGCCGGTGGCGATGCCGATGTTGGCGAGGCCGTAGACGCGGTTCCCGACCGATCCGTACTCGGTGAAGTCGAACCTCTGCGAGAGTTCGTCGGCGGCTCCCAGCGGCGCGAAGTAGGTCGGGTACTGGTTGACCGGAAGGCTGTTGGGGATCAGCAGGACGTCGCCGTAGCCGTCGGTCCTCATCCGGATCCCGACCTCGCCCTCGTAGTCGGTGAGCCCCTCGAAGGTGACCTTGACGTTCGGGTAGAGCTTCCTGAACCGGGCCGCGTACTTCTTCAGCGTGCCGTCCTGGATCTGGTCGGTGCGGTTGGTCAGCACCGTGATGGACCCCGACACCGTACTGTTCCCGGACGAGGCTCCGCCGCTCGCACAGCCGCAGGTTGTGAACAGCATCGTGGTCGCGGCCGTGGCGGCCATCCATCCTTTACGCATCTTCGCTCATCCTTCTGCGCTGATCGTCCTGAAGATCGGAAAGCGGTCGCCGGGCTCCCGGCCGTACGGGGCGGGCCGGCCGGTGCGGCGGCGCGGGGCGGGGTCCGGAACTCGCGGTACGGGGCACGGGGCACGAGCACCGAGGCCTGCCGGCCCGCGCGCCGGAACGCGGGCCCGCAGGGGGGTCGTCGGATCGCGGGGGCCTGCACCCGGAGGCGGTGCGGTCGGTGGTGCGACCAGGGGTGCGGTACGGGTGCCGGGGGCTCCGGCCCGCGGCGCCGGTGGCGACCGCGGCCCGGAGCCGACGGAGTGTCAGTATGTGCTGCAGGTCTGGCCGTTGAGGGCGAAGGACGCCGGAACGCCGTTGGTGCCCGGCACGGAGGTGGCGCTGAAACCGAAGTTGACGGTGGCGCCGGCCGCGATGGTGGTGTTGTAGGAGGACGGGTTGGTCGCGGTGACCTGCTTGCCGCTCTGGGCGTAGCCGGCGTTCCACATCTGGGTGACGCGCTGGCTCCCGGGGAAGGAGAAGACCAGCTGCCAGCCGTTGACGGGGGTGCCGCCGGTGTTCCTGACGGTCACGTCCCCGTTGAAGCTGGTGCCCCAGTCGGAGAGGACGTAGTGGACGGAGCACGGCCCGGCCGCGGTGGGGCTCGCGGTGGCGGTCGGGGTGACGGTCGGGGTGACGGTCGCCGTCGCGGTGGGGCTGGAGGTCGCGGTGGGGCTCGCCGTGGCGGTCGGGGTGACGGTCGCGGTCGGGCTCGGGAAGGACGTCGGCACGGTCAGCCCGCTCTTGGCGGCCATCCGGGCCGAGTGGGCGCGGAACACGGCGAGTTCGGGCGCTCCGACGGAGACGCCGAACTTCCCGTCCACGTTGTGGTCCTGGTACCACCAGAACGCGCTGCCGTCACCGCCGGCGGCCTCGAAGTCGGCGTAGAGGGCGGTCCACCAGGCCGGGCGGTCGACGTTGTGGACGTTGAACTCGCCCATGAAGAAGGGCTTTCCGACGACGTTGTGGGAATCGTTGATCCAGGCCCGGACCAGCGCCTTGGTCTGGTCGATCGTCAGGTTCGCCCAGGCCTCGGTCGGGTACGGGTGGGCGGAGGTGTAGTCGAGGTACGGGGACTGCTGCACGTGGACGAAGGGGTTGCCCTCGTCGCCGCCGAAGCCGTAGCCGGTGCCGTGGCCCTCGAGTCCGGCGCCCAGCAGGTGGTTGGAGTCGATGCCCTTGACGAAGGCGCCCATCTCGTCGACCCAGGCCCGCAGGGTGGCGCCGGAGACGTTCTCCGCGGCGCTCTGGTTCTCGTAGCGGGGCTCGTTCATGAGGTCCCACGCGAAGATGGTCGGGTCGTCCTTGTACTTGACGCCGGTGTAGGTGTTGGTGCGGTTCAGCGCGTAGCTCACGTAGTTCTTGTAGGAGGTGAAGCAGCCGGCGCAGCGGGTCCTGTCGAAGAACGCGGCACGCCCGGGCTGACCGCCCGACAGGCCCTCCCACTGGAGCCGGCTGTCGATGCCGCCGTAGGCCTCCCAGTAGTTCTCGAACACCGGGACGAGCCTCAGGTTGTGGGCCTTGGCCGAGGCAATGATGTAGTCGAACTCGGCGAACTCGCGCTCGTTGTAGACGCCCTTGGCCTTCTCGAAGCCGTGCCAGTCGTCGTGGCTGAACATCCACAGCCGCACGACGTCGACCTTGTCGGCCGCCAGGTTGGCGAAGTGGGCGTCGATGCGGGCCTTGTCCATGAAGTCGGCGTCGGTCGTGCCGGACCCGGGGCCGTAGTTGAACACGTCGTACGTGTTGGTGCCCGCGAAGTAGTACTCCTTGCCGTTCAGGCAGAAGTGGATGCCGCAGCGGGTGGCGAAGGCGTCGGCGGTGGTGGCGGCCGAGGCGGTGGTCCGGGTGGTGGCCAGGCAGGCCATCGCCAGGGCGGTGGCGAGCAGGATCGCCAGCGGCCAGAGCCGTCCGGCGGCGGGCTGGAACTTGGGAGGCACGCGCGTCCCTTTCCCGAGATGGGTGGGTGATGGGTGGAGGACCCCGACGAGCGCCCGCGCGGGGCGGGGTCGGGGGCGGTGCGAGCCCTCGGCCGTGAGGGACGGCGGCCGGTGCCGTGGCGGCGCCGGCGGTGGGGGCGGCGGTACGGACGGAGGGTGTCGGAGCGGTCGTCCGCATCGGGTCCGGGGTCGGACCGGGAGAGCGGCTCGTGCGGTGGCCTGCCCCGCGGGGGCGCCGCGGCGCCGGGTCGGCGCTCGGTGCCGGTCGGTGCGGGGGCGTCCGGTGTGGCCGGCGGAGCGGGGGTGGGGGCGCGCCGGGATCGGCCGACGTCGGCGGCAATCGTCCCGCTGCCGACCCGGTCCAGCACTTAACCGATTAATTCGGTAGCACGCTATTGGTGCCGTGCTGCCGTGTCAACAGTTGGTTAACCGGTTGTTTCACAGCGTTCAGGGTCCGGTGAGGCCGGCGGTGCGGCGCGTAGTAGCTTGGGGGGACGAACGTGCGCCTCAACGGTTCAGAAGGGTCCTCGTGGATCAGGTGTCCCAGCAGAAGAGTCCTGCCGCGCGACGGCCCACGATCGCGGACATCGCCAAGATCGTCGGGGTGTCCAAGGTGTCGGTGTCCAACGCGCTGAACGGCCAGCCCGGGGTCTCGGACGCGACCCGGGCCAGGATCACCGCCGTCGCCGAGGAGCTCGGCTTCGTCCGCAACAGCGCCGCACGGGCCCTGAGCGGGGCGAAGTCCTCCGCCGTGGGGCTGGCGCTGGCCCGCCCGGCGCGGATGCTGGGTACCGAGCCGTTCTTCATGGAGCTGATCGGCGGCATCGAGAGCGTCCTGTCCGACGCCTCGTACTCGCTGGCGCTCCAGGTGGTCTCCGACCACGAGCGGGGCCTGGAGGCGTACCGGCGGTGGTGGGGCGAGCGGCACATCGACGGCGCGATCCTGGTCGACCTGCGCGAGGACGACGCCCGGGTGCCGGCGCTGGAGGAGATGGGACTTCCCACCGTCGTCATCGGCGACCCCTCGGGGGCGGGCAGCCTGACGCCCGTCTGGTCGGACGACGCCGCGGCCGTCCGGGAGACGCTGGAGTACCTCGCGGCGCTCGGGCACCGCCGGGTGGGCCGGGTCGCAGGACTCACCGGGCTGGTCCACACCTCACTGCGCGACCGGGCGTTCACCGCCGTCTGCGCCGACCTCGGCCTGGAGGCGCAGCCCGTCGTCCACACCGACTACACCGGCGAGCAGGGGGCCCGTGCCACCCGCCGCCTGCTGCTCTCCCCCGGACGCCCCACCGCGATCCTGTACGACAACGACATCACCGCGGTCGCCGGGCTGTCGGTCGCCCAGGAGATGGGGCTGGAGGTTCCGGGTGACCTGTCGATCGTGGCGTGGGACGACTCGGCGCTCGTCCAGGTCGTCCGGCCGCCGCTGACCGCGCTGACCCGCGACATCCACACCTACGGTGCGAACGCCGCCCGGACCCTGCTGTCGCTGATCTCCGGCCACGAGGTCGGCGGCTTCGAGGCACCGGCCCCCCAGTTGACGCCCCGGGGCAGCACGGCGCCGCCGCCGGCCTGACGACGGCCCGGCCGCGGGCCGTTACACCGGGCGTGGCGCCCGGCCGGTGGTGCCGCGCGGGACCAGCACCGGCGTGCCGTAGTCCCGCGACTCGGCGCGCCCGGTGTCCAGGAGCTGGAGCAGGCAGTGCGCGACCTGGGCGCCGAAGGCGAACGGGTCGTGGCTGAGTGCGGACAGCGCGGGCCAGGTGATCCGGCACAGGTCGGAGTCGTCCCAGGCGACCAGCGACAGGTCCGCCGGGACGCGCAGGCCCATCTCCCCGGCCGCCGCGAGGCCGGCCACGGCCATGATGTCGTTGTCGTAGAGGATCGCGGTCGGCCGGTCCGCTCCGGCGAGCAGCGTACGGGTCGCACGGGCGCCCTGGTGGGCGGACAGGTCGGTGGACGCGCTCCGGGCGACGTCCAGTGACAACTCGGCCGCCACGGCCGCGAACGCCCGCGAACGCACCAGCGAGCTGCCGAGCGTGGCCGGTCCGGCGACGTGGGCGATCCGGCGGTGGCCGAGCAGCGCGAGGTAGCGCACCGCCTCGGTGATGGCCGCCTCGTCGTCGCTCCACACGGACGGGAACGGGCCGCTGAGCTCGGCGGGCGCGACGGCGACGACGGGCATGCCGAGGTGGTGGAGCGGCGGGATGCGGGGATCGTCCGCCGACACCCCGATCAGGATCGCGCCGTTGACCTGCCCGGACTGCCACCACTGCTTGTGCAGCGCGATCTCGGACTCGCGGTCGTCGGCGAGGTGCAGCAGCAGCGAGCAGGGCCGCTCCGTCAGAACGCTCTCGATGCCGCCGATCAGGGCCATGTGGACGGCGTCCAGGCCCGCGCCCACCGTGCCCCGGCTGATCGCCATGCCGATCGTGTGGACGTGGGGACCGCGGGCCAGTGAGCGGGCCGCGAGGTTGGGCGCCCAACCGAGGGCGGCGGCGGCCTCGACGATCCGGCGGCGGGTGTCCTCCGAGACGCCCGGCCGGTCGTTCAGCGCGAGCGAGACCGCGCCCGCCGAGACGCCGGCGCGGGCGGCGACGTCCCGGATCGTCACCCGGTGCTGCATGGTGGTTCCTCTCCGGCGGGCTCACAGGTCGGCGGCGCGCACCGGTACGGCGCGCGGCAACCATCCTGCCAGGTCACCGAAGCCCCCGACCCCGCCGTCCGCAGCCCGGCGCCGGGCCGGTCAGGCGGGGGTGGCGGACGGACCCGCTCACCCGCCGGGCGGCGGGAGCTCGCCGGACCCCCGCACGATCAGGCGGGTGGGGATCTCGATCCGGCGGGCCGCGGCGGTGTCGCCGCCCAGCCGGTCGAACAGCACCCGCGCGGCGGTGGCGCCCAGGGCCGCCGGGTCCTGGGCGACGACGGTGAGGCCGGGGGTGAGCAGGTCCGCCAGTTCGAGGTCGTCGAAACCGACCAGGGCGGGCCGGGCACCGAGCCGGGCGAGGTGGTGCAGGGCGCCGAGGGTGACCCGGTTGTTCGCGGTGAACAGCGCCGTGACCGGCTCGGGCCCCCGGGTCAGCCGGGTGACCGCCTGTGCGACGCGGACCCGGTCGGTGGACCCGCTGGCGATCCACCCCTCGTCCACCGGCAGGTGCGCCGCCGCCATCGCCTCCCGGTAGCCGCGCAGCCGCTCGGCACTGGTGTGGATGTGCGGCAGGTCGCCGACGAAGCCGATCCGGCGGTGCCCGTGCCGGATCAGGTGGGCCACGCCCTCACGGGCGCCGGCGGCGTTCTCGCTGAGGATCGCGTCGGCGGCGATCCCGGGGGCGGGGCGGTCGAGGAACACCGCGGGGGTGCCGGAGGCGATCTCGGGCAGCAGGTAGCCGTGGTCGGCGCCGGCCGGGACGATCAGCAGGCCGTCCACCCGGCGGGCGCAGAACGCCAGGGCCAGTTCGCGCTCCCGGTCCGGGTCCTCGGCGCTGGAGCCGGTGAACAGCAGACAGCCCTGCTCGGCGGCCACGCCCTCGACCGCCCGGGAGAGGGCGGAGGAGAACGGGTCGCCGATGTCCTCCAGCAGCAGGGCGATGCTCGCGGTGCGGCCGGTGCGCAGCAGGCGGGCGCTGTCGTTGCGGCGGAAGCCGAGCTCGGCGATGGCCGCCCTGACCCGCTCGGCCATCGCCGCGCTGACACCGCTCTCGCCGTTGACGACCCGGGACACCGTCTTCAGGCCCACCCCGGCCGCGGCCGCGACGTCGTTCATGGTGGGCCGGCTGCCGTGTCTGCTGCTCATGACCGGGAGCATACGGCGCCGGCGCCGGGCATCACCCGGTCAGCACGAGGTCGGCCCAGGCCTCGGCCAGGATCCGGTGGCCCAGCGCGGTGGGGTGGACGCCGTCGTCGGCGATGAGCTCGGGCCGGCCGTGGCTGCGGGCGGCCTGGTTGAGGAGGCCGTCGGCGGCGAGCAGCCGGGCGTCGAACTCGGCGGCGAGCCGGCGGACGGCCTGGATCCTGGGGTCGAGGTTCTCCCGCCAGGCCCACTGCTCGCGGCTGACCGGGACGATGAACGGTTCGACCAGGACGAGGTGGGCGCCCAGCCGGTCGCGGGTCTCGGTGAGCAGGTGGCGGTAGTCCTCCTCCCAGGCCCGGATCGTGCTCCGCTCGCCCGCGTCGTAGCGGCGCAGGGTGTCGTTCACCCCGACCAGGACCGACACCAGTCGGGGGCGGTGGGCGAGGGTGTCGCGCTCCCAGCGGGCGCGCAGGTCGGCGACGCGGTCGCCGGACACCCCCCGGTTGAGCACCGTCGCGCCCGGGTGGCGGGTGCGCAGCCGGTCGGCGAGCAGGCTCGGGTAGCCCTCGCCCAGGTCGGTGTGCAGGGCGCGCAGGCGGCCGGCGTCGGTGATGCTGTCGCCTTGGAAGAGCACGGTCGCGTCGGGAGGCAGGGTCAGCGGCATGGGGCTTCCTCGCTGGTCGTGGTCGTGATCGCGGTCGTCGAGGCCGCGCCGGTGGGGGTGGCGGGCGGGTACTGGTCGGGCCGCCGCCGCGCCGGTCGACAGGGCGTCGGCCGGCGCGGCGGGTGGGGGGCGGGCGGTGGTCGCTCCGGGGGCGGTCCGGGTCAGCGGGCTGCGGTCATGGCCTTGGCGTGGGCGCTGAAGAGCTGGGCGGCGGCGCGACTCGGGTTCGACGGGTCGTTGTTCCACATGATGCGGTGTCCGTCGTAATCGGGGTAGAAGGACCCGTCGTCGACGCGGGAGGTCAGGATCCAGAACTGGTCGCCCGCGCCGCCGCCGGCCAGCACGGCGTCCGTCCAGGCGGTGTAGGCGCGGTCGCGGGCGGCGGCGTCCGGGATGTCCTTGGCCGCGTCGACCTGCAGGCCGAACTCCTCGACGACGACGGGCTTGCCGAGCGCCCTGCCGTCGGCGAGGTGGTCCCCGATCCACCGGGTGCCCCAGGCCGTGGCGTCGGTGCCGGGCTTGGAGCCGCTGGTCTCGCCCCAGTTCTGCGGGTAGACGTGGACGGTGCCGTAGTCGACGGCGGGCAGCGCGACGAGCTTCTTCCAGAGCACGCCCTCGTAGTCGGAGTACGGGTAGTCGGCGTGCCCGGCCTGGCCGTAGAAGCCCTCGTCGCCGACGGCCACCAGCTGGCGCGGGGCGAGGGCCTTGAGGTGGGTGCTCATCTCGCGGGCCCAGCCGAGGAGGGTGGCGCCGCTCTTGTCGCTGCGGCAGCGCGGCTCGTTGGCGAGTTCGAAGGTCATGATCGTGGGGTCGTCGCAGTAGCGCAGGCCGGTGTAGGGGTTGCGGCGCTGGGTGACCGTCCGGGCGTACGCCTTGAAGCAGCTCTTGATGGCCGGCTCGGTGTAGAAGCGGTCGTGGTTGGTGCCGTCGCCGTAGGAGTCGTCCGGCAGGTTGAGGAACCACTTCACGTAGGCCTGCATGCCACCGTAGTCCGGCCAGTTGTTGACGAGCGGCAGCACCAGGCGCAGCCCGAGGCGGCCGGCCTTGTGGACGGCGTAGTCGAGGGAGTCGAAGGCCGCCTCGTTGTAGGAGTACGGCCTGGGCTGGAGGGCGGACTCACCCGTGCCGTCGGCGAACGCCCAGGCCCGGACGACGGACAGGCCCATGGCGGCGGCGTCGTCGAGCACCGCGTCGATCATGTAGTGGGACCGCTGGTGGAGATAGTAGCAGTTGGTCCCGGCGAAGCGGAACGGCTCGCCGTCCAGGCGCAGTTCGCCGCCCCGGCTGGTGACGAAGCCCCTGCCGCCGCGGCGCTGCCCGCGGTCCTCGCCCCGGTCGGCGGTGTCGGCCGCCGCCGGGGTGCCGAGGGCCGGGACGGTGGCCAGGGCGAGGCTCGCGGTGGCGGCGCCCAGCAGGGCGCGCCGGCTGGGTCGCGGAGCGGGTTCGGTGGTGCCGGGCAGAGCAGTCACTGGATCGACCTCCGGGGGCGGGCGCGCGGCGGCGCCGGGTGGGTGGGGTGGTGCGGTCGGTGAGTGGTGCGGTGCGGTGCGGTGTGCAGTGCGGCGCGGCGCGGTGCGGTCGGTGAGTGACGGACGGGCCGCGCGGTGCGGTCAGTGACCGGTCGGGCCGGGCACCCGGACGCGGTAGAGGCCGGCGGTGCCGGTCAGTTCGGCCGGTGCGCCCGCGGCCGGGAGGAAGGCGCTGTCGCCCTGCCGCAACTCCAGCTGGACCCTCAGGCCCTGACGGAGCGTCAGGCCGCCCTCGGTGCAGAGCAGAATCTGCGGGCCGTCGTCGTCCAGGACGAGGCTCCCGGAGACGTCAAGGCGGGAGAGGGCGAACTCGGCGGCCGGGGTCCGGTAGTGGAGTTCGCCGCCGGAGCCGGCGGTGGCCGGCACCGGGGCGGGCGTGCCGGGGCGGAAGTCGACGACCGCCGCCAGCGCCTCGACGTCCACGTGCTTGGGGGTCAGCCCGCAGCGCAGCACGTTGTCCGAGTTCGCCATGACCTCGACTCCGGTGCCGTGCAGGTAGGCGTGCGGTACCCGGGCGTCGAGGTAGAGCGCCTCGCCGGGCCGCAGCTGCACGTGGTTGAGCAGCAGCGCGGCGACCAGCCCGGGGTCGGCGGGGTAGTCGCGGGCGGCGGCGGCGTACGCGCCGTACGTGCGGGCGTGCGGTCCGCCGGTGCGGGCGGCGTCCTCCAGGGCGGTGGCCAGCGCGACGGCGGCGGCCGTTCCGCGGGCCCGGTCGCCGCCCAGCGCCTCGGTCAGCACGGTGCGCACGGCGGTCTCGGGGTCGGCGGTGCGCAGGGTGTGGATCCATGGGTCGAGCACCGGCAGTCGCAGGGCGGCCAGCAGCTCGGCGGTGGCCGTGGGCTCGCGGAAGCCGCACAGGGCGTCGAACTCGTCGAGCGCGCAGAGCATCTCGGGCTTGTGGTGCGGGTCCTTGTAGATGCGGTGCGGCGCGTCGAGGGGGACGCCGGCGGCCTGCTCGGCGGCGAAGCCGGCCTCGGCCTGCGCGGTCGTCGGGTGGACCTGCACGGACAGGGCGTGTTCGGCGGCGAGGATCTTCAACAGGAACGGCAGACGCGGGCCGAACCGTTCGGTGACGCGCCCGCCGATCTCCCGGGCCGGGTCGCGGGCGATGATCGCGTCGAGCGGTTCGGGGCCGCTGCCGCGATCCGTCCGGGAGGGGGCCGCCGGGTGGGCGCCCATCCACAGCTCCGCCTCCGGCGAGTCGGTGGGCGTGCGGCCGGTCAGCCGGGCGATGGCGGTGCGGGACCCCCATGCGTACGGGCGGATCCGGTTGGTCAGCAGGCCGGCGGCGGGCTGGGGCTGGCTCATGGCGGGGCTCCGGGTCGGGGTGGGCCGGCCCGCCCCCGTGGCTCCTCACCCTCAGGAGGAGTCGGGGGCGGACCGGGGTCTGGGGGGCCTGTCCGGCGGTTCGTGGCGCCGGGGGCGCCGGGTCAGGAGATGCCGGATCAGGGGCGCCGGGTCACTGGGCGCGGGCGGGCGCGGTGCTGCCGCGGGGCACGAGGACCGGGGTCGCGGCGGGCCCGGAGGAGGTCGGCCGGCGGTCGACGAGGTCGAACAGGCGGCGGGCCACCTGGGCGCCGAACCCGTGCACGTCGTGGCTCATCGCCGACAGGGTCGGGTGGGTGAGCCGGCACAGCTGGGAGTCGTCCCAGGCGATGAGGCTGAGGTCCCGCGGCACCAGCAGGCCGAACTCGGCGGCCACCGCGAGGCTCGCGACGGCCATGATGTCGTTGTCGTAGATGATGGCGGTGGGCCTGCGGTCGCCGGAGGCGAGGAGCATCCGGGTGGCGCGGGCGCCGGCCTGTCCGGAGAAGTCGGTGGCCAGGCTGCGCGGCTCCTCAAGCCCGAGTTCGGCCGCGATGCGCTCCAGGGCGCGGGCGCGGATCCGGGTGTGGCCGAGGGCCGGGTCCCCGCCGACCCGGGCGATCCGCCGGTGGCCGAGGAGTGCCAGGTAGCGGACCGCCTCCTCGATCGCGGCGCCGTCGTCGGTCCACACCGCGGTGACCTCGTGGCCGGCGAGCCCGGAGTGTCCGGCGGCGATGACGGGCATGCCCTGCTGGGCGAGGGCGGGGACGCGGGGGTCGGCCTCGGTGAGGTCGACCAGCACGCAGCCGCTGACCCTGCGGGCCTTCCACCACTGCCGGTGGACGGTGATCTCCTCCTCCCGGTCGCGCACCAGCCGCAGCAGCAGGGTCGCCGCCCGTTCCTCCAGCGTGCTCTCGATGCCCGAGATGAACTCCATGAAGAAGGGTTCCAGGCCGAGTTGCCGGGCGGGGCGGGCGATGACCAGGCCGACGGTGTCCGTCCGCTCGGCCCGGCCGCCGAGGCTGCGGGCGGCCTGGCTGGGGATCCAGCCGAGGTCGGCGGCCGCGGCGCGGATCCGCTCCCTGGTGGCGGCCGACAGCCCGGGCCGGTCGTTCAGGGCCAGCGACACCGCTCCGGCGGACACTCCCGCCCTGGCGGCGACGTCCCTGATGGTGACGCGCGCGCTCACGTCTCCTCCTGTCGCCGGACGGTCCGGGCTGTCGGGGCCGGCCGGGTGGCCGTCGCCGTCGGGGCCGGCCGGGTGGTTCGCGGTACCGCGACGCAGGTGCGGTACCGCGGACGGGGCCCGGTCACTTCGTGGAACCGGCCGAGAAGCCGCTGTAGATGAACCGCTGGAGGGCGAGGAAGACGATGAAGGTGGGCAGGATGACGAGGATCGTGCCGGCCGAGATGGTCTCCCAGTGCGCTCCGAACGGGCCCTTGAACCGGAACAGGGAGGTGGAGATCGTCCCGAGGTCGGAGGCCGGCATGTAGAGGAACGGGATGTAGAAGTCGTTGTAGACGGTGATGCCCTTGACGATGACCACGGTGGCGATCGCCGGCTTGAGCATCGGCAGGATGATCCGCCAGTAGATGGTGAAGGAGTTCGCGCCGTCCAGCCGGGCCGCCTCGTCGAGGGAGACCGGGATGGAGCGGATGAACTGCAGGAAGACGTAGATGGAGACGATGTCCGTGCCGAGGTAGAGCAGGATCGGCGCCCAGCGGGTGTTGAACGCGCCCAGGTCGTTGACGATCTGGAAGGTGGCGACCTGCGTGGTGACGCCCGGGACGAGCGTCGCGACCAGGAACAGCCCGACGATCATCTTCTTCATCCGGAACTCGAACCGGTCGATCGCGTACGCGGTCATCGACCCGATCAGCACGGTGCCGGCGGTCGAGACGACCAGGATGATCGTGGTGTTGACGAACGCCTGCAGCATGTTGCCCTGCCGGAAGGCGTTGAGGTAGTTGTCGAGGTTGAACCAGTGTTCGGGCAGCGTCAGCGGTCCGCCGGAGCCGACCTCCCCACTGGTCTTCAGCGAGGTGAACAGGATCACCACGAGCGGGATCACGACGACGGCGCTCGCGAGGACGAGCGACAGGTACTTCGCCGCGCCGGCCAGGGCCGCGCGGGGGGCGGGCGTCCGGCGGGGGGAGCGGGTGCCGGGGGTGGCGGTGGTGGTCACGACAGTTCAACCCTCTCCTCCGGCACGAGCCGGCGCTGGATCCACGTCACGATCAGGATCAGGACCAGGAGGACGACGGCGGACGCGGATGCCAGGCCGACCTTGTCGAACTTGAAGGCCAGGTTGACGGTCTGGATGACGAACGTCTGGCTGCCGTTCGCGCCGCCGGTCATGATGTACGGGATCTCGAAGACCGCCAGCGACCCGGAGATCGCCAGGATCACGCTCAGGCTGATGATCGGCTTGATGCTGGGCGCGATGATGTGCCGGAACTGCTGCCAGCTGTTCGCGCCGTCCAGCGAGGCGGCCTCGTACAGGTGCGGCGGGATCGACTGGATCGCCCCCAGGAACAGCACCATGTTCAGGCCGGTGTAGCGCCAGACCGACACCCCGGCCAGGGACTTGTTGACCAGGTCGGGGTCGCCCAGCCACAGGTGCTGGCCGTCCGTCCCGAGCACCCGCAGCACCGAGTCGAGGGTGCCGCCGGGCTGGAAGAAGTACAGGAACACGAAGCCGATGGCGACCCCGTTGATCAGGTACGGGAAGAACAGGATGCCCTTGAAGAGGTTGCGGAAGCGGGTGTTGAAGCTCAGCACGGTGGCGAAGTACAGCGCGGCGGCGATCTGCACGAAGGACGCGGCCAGGTAGACGCCGCTGACCAGGAAGACCTTGAACAGGTCCGGGCGGGTGACCAGGTCGGAGTAGTTCTCCGCCCCGACGTTCTCCCGGGTGGGGCTGATGCCGTCCCAGTCGGTGAAGCTGTAGCCGAGCATGTCCGCGATCGGCAGGTAGGTGAACGTCACCAGCAGTACCAGCGGCACCAGCAGGTAGAGCCAGGGTGTGAACCACCAGTACCGGCGGGTGCCCCGGCGCCGTGGTGTGCGGCTCCGGGCGGCGGGCTCGGGCGGTGCGGCGGGGCCGGGTGCCACGGGCGATCCCGGTCCGCTGTCCTTCTGCAGTGCAGTCATCTCGTTCCTTCGTCGTGCAGGACACCTGGGTGAGCGGCGCGGCCGGGCGGCCGGGGCAGCCGGCGGTGTCTCGGCCCGCGCCGCTCGTCGGGGGGTGTCAGCCTGCGACCGTCTTCTGCGACTGGGACCACTTCTTGTTCAGGTCCGCGAAGTAGCTGTTCTGGTCGCCGGGGGCCGCGCCGCGGGCGATGTCGACGAGCTTCTGGCGGTAGTCGGGGGTGTCCAGGCCGATCTCGGCGCCCTTGTCGATCTTGCTGACGGTGGCGGACTTCTCCTGCGCCTGCGGGATCATCTTCACGCCCTTGTCCTCGAAGGGCTTGAGGGTGGCCGGCAGCGGCGTGCCCTTGACCGAGGAGATGGCCTCCTCCGCCTGGGCGCTCCCGGACTTGGTGATGAACCAGTCGACCCAGGCCCGGGCCGCTTCCTTGCTCTTGGAGTGCGTGTTGACGGCGTACTTGTAGTCCGGCTGCACGATGGTGCACAGCTTCCCGTCGGCGGACGCCTGCGGGAACGGCATGTAGCCGATGTCGTCGGGGTTCTGCCCGGCGGCCTTGGCCGCGGCCCGCATCTGCGGGATCGCCCACGAGCCGAGGGCCATCGCGCCGACCTTGCCGGACCCGAGCAGGCTCTTGGAGTTCTCCCAGTTGGTCGTCGTGGGGTCGGCCTCGCTGAGCTTCTCGTGGACGGTGCTGTAGAGCAGACCGTCGATCGCGTTGAGGTCCTTGCCGGCCGCCCACGGCTCTGCGGTGGTGGCCAGCGAGTCCTTGGTCTTGACGTCGCAGCTGGGCACGCCGATGGAGTCCGTCCACTGCCGCAGCGGCCAGCCGTCGTGGTAGTTCGTGTAGTACGGGGTGGCCTGCGTCTTGGCCTTGACGGCCTTCAGGTCGTCGATGAACTCCTGCTGCGACTTCGGCCACTCGGTGATGCCGGCCTGCTGCCAGACCGCCTTGTTGTAGACCAGGCCGGTGGCGACGCCGACGTTGGCCAGGCCGTAGACCTTGCCGCCGACGTTCGCGTAGTCGGTCCAGTCGAAGGTCTTCGACAGGTCGGCGGCGTCGCCCAGCGAGGAGAAGAAGGTGGGGTACTGACTGACCGACATGCTGTTCGGGATGAGCAGGACGTCACCGTAGTTCTCGGTGTTCATCCGGATCTTGACTTCGCCCTCGTAGTCGGTGATCCCCTCGAACTTCACCTTGACGTTCGGGTAGACCTTGTTGAACTCGTCGGCGTACTTCTTCAGCGTGCCGTCCGTGACCTGGTCGGTCCGGTTGGTCAGGACCGTGATGTCGCCGGCGACCTTCGCCGGGTCGGCGGCCGCGGTCGCGGCGGAGGACGAGTTCCCGCCGCCCCCACTGCTACAGGCAGTGAGCACAACCATGGTTGCGGCCGCCACGGCCATCCATCCTCTGCGCATCTTCGCTCATCCTTCGCGCTGGTCGTCTTCGGGGTCGGGTAGCGGTTCCCGGGATGCGGTCTCGGCTCCCTGGGCTGCTGGACGCTTAACGTAGACGTCACATCCCGGCCATGTCCATAGATCGGTCAACATTGATATCCAGGCCATTTGTTGCGGATCATCGCCTAATTTACTAAACGTTTGCCTAACTCAATGACGATTTTGTCTCGTTACCGCACTGCGATCGACCCGGGCTCGACAACGTTGTCCAAGGACACGACAATCGACAGGACCGACCGGTGGCGCGCCATCCGGACCCAGGGCCCCACCCCGTCACACTCCGCGGAGACGTCACATTGAGTTACCAAACTGCCGTTGCCGTCGAAGCCCGGCGCGCCCTCTCGCTTCCGCTCCTGGCAGCTGTCGACGTCGGCGGAACCAAGATCGCCGGCGGCCTGGTGGACTCGGCCGGCACCCTGGTGCACCAGGTCCGACTGCCCACCCCCGCCCGCGGCAGCGCCCGCGAACTGATGGGAACGGTCGACCACGTCCTCGACCAGCTCTCCCAGCACCCGCTGTGGGCCTCCGTACGCGCCGTCGGCATCGGCAGCGCCGGCCCGGTCGACATCGAGGCCGGCACCGTCAGCCCAGTGAACATCCCCGCCTGGCGGGCCTTCCCGCTGCGCTCCGAGGTCGCCGCGTACCCCGCGGTCAGGGACCTGCCGGTCGTCCTCGGCGGCGACGCGGTGGCGATGACCGCGGCCGAACACTGGCGGGGCGCCGCCCGCCACTACCGCAACGTGCTGTGCCTGGTGGTCTCGACCGGCGTCGGCGCCGGCCTGATCATCGACGGCCGCCTGCACACCGGTGCCACCGGCAACGCCGGCCACCTCGGCCACATCAGCGTCGACTTCGCCGGACGGCCCTGCGCCTGCGGCTCACAGGGCTGCCTCGAAGGCATCGCCAGCGGCACCGCCATCGCCCGCGACGCGGCCGAACGGGGCTGGCGACCGCTGGACGGCGACACCTCGGCCACCGCCGTGGCCGCCGCCGCCCGGGCCGGGGACCCGCTCGCCCTGCACGCCTACGACCGCGCCGCCCGGGCGCTCGCGGCCGGCATCGCCGCCACCGCCGCCCTCGTCGAGATCGAGGCCGCGGTCATCGGCGGCGGCGTCGCCCAGGCCGGCGGCGTCTTCTTCGACCCGCTGCGGAGCCACCTCGCCCGCTACGCCACCCTGCCGTTCACCGCCGGCATCGAACTCATCCCCGCCCAGCTCGGCACCGACGCGGGCCTGGTGGGCGCGGCGGCGCTCGCCCGGCCGGCCATCGGCTCCCCGCCGTCCGCCGCCGCCCACCACCCGGGCTGAACACTCGTCCGCTCCGGGCGCACGACGGCGTCCACGGCCGGGCGGCGAGCCCGCCCGCCATCCGTTGCGGAACGTCGAAGGACCGGCCCCCGGGATCTCTCCCGGGGGCCGGTCCTTTCGCAGTCAGCCGGTCGCCCGCCCTCCCGGGCCGTCGGCCGGCGCAGCGTCGGCTCCCGGCCGACGCCCGCGCGTTCGTGCCACCTGCCCGTCCGTACCGCCCGGCCTGTTCGTGCCAGCTGCGCCGTTCGTGCCAGCTGGCCTGTTCGTGCTAGCCGCCCTGCAGGGCCGCCATCAGCTGGGGCAGGTTGCCGCCGGCCACGCTGAGGGCCAGGTGGTCGTGGAAGTCCCGACTGCTGACGATCAGGCCGTCGCGGACCCGCAGCACCTGGAGGTTGGCGACCTCGAAGTCCCGCCCGGTCTCGCGGTGGTGCACCTGGTAGTCGAACTCGGCGACCACCACCTCCGGGTCGTCGGTCTCCCGAACGACCACGTTCTTCGCGGTCAGCTCCAGCGGCGAGAGGGCGGCGACCTCTTCGAACCGCTCCTTCAGTACGGCCCGCCCCTCGAACCGGCGCGGCCCGACCGGCTGGAAGACCGTCTCCACCACGGCGTCCTCCGCGTAGAGCTCGGCCAGCTCCGAGTACCGCCCCGCGGTGATGCCCTCGCAGAGCTTCCGGAAGACCTCGCGCGGCGACAGCGTTTCGGACATGATCAACCCCCATAGTGATCCGTCGCTGGAATCGGACCAGCGACTCCGTTTACGACGATACGGACCAGCCACTCCGGTTGTCCAGTGCGTCGTCGCCGTCGAGAGGGAAGGAACGGGGATGAGTGGCGCTCAGGAGCGCCCGCTGCGCGCGGACGCGGCCCGCAACAGGGCCAGGCTGCTGGACGTCGCCACGGAGGTGTTCACCACCCGCGGCGTCGGTGTGCCGACCGAGGAGATCGCCCGGGCCGCCGGGGTCGGGGTCGGCACGCTCTTCCGCCACTTCCCCACCAAGGAGGCACTGCTGGAGGCGGTGATGGTGCGACGACTGGAGACGATCGCGGCCCGGACCACGCGGCTGGCCGCCGAAGCCGAGCCCGCGGAAGCCTTCTTCGCCTGCTTCCGCCTGGTGATCGACCAGTCCGCCGGCAAGAACGAGTTCGCCCGGGCGCTCGCCGCGGCCGGGGTGGACGCCCACGCGTCCCTGCGGGAGTCCAGCGCCGTGATCCACGCACAGCTGGGCGGCCTGCTGGCCGGCGCCCAGCAGGCCGGGGCGGTCCGACCCGAGCTGCGCCTGCCGGAGCTGATCGCCCTGCTGGTCGGCACCAGCGCGACGATGGAGCAGCTCGGAGCCGACCCGGCCGCCCGGGAGCGCGTCTTCCAGGTGCTCTTCGACGGGCTGCGACCGCGCTGACCCCGGGTCCGCCCAGCGCCCGGCGCCCGGGAGTCCCGCCGCGGCGGGCACCGGCCCGGCGGGCCGTTCGGGCATCCCCTGGGGGCCGTCGGTGAGGACCGCCCGTGAGGACCGTCGGTGGCGACCGGCCGTACGCACCCGGGCCGCCCGAGGCCGTACGGCGCCGAGGGGTGAGACGCTCGGTGACGGCGTGGTCGGGCGGCCGTGCGGTCCGTGACGACGTGGCCGGGAACACATTGACGATCCCGTGAGCCGTGACCAACCCTGGCGGCATGTCATCGAACACCTCCCCCTCGGACGCTCCCGGGCCCGAGCTCACGGCCTTCGACCTCGACCTGACCGTGGAGGAGATCCGCCGCCGCACCGAGGTCATGGCCGCGCTGGGGCCGGACTGGGATCCGGTGGCGGTCCTGCGGGGCGAGGAGGAGGCGTACGCCCTGCTGTACTCCGGACTCGACGCGGAGCAGCAGCAGATCTACTCGGCGCTGGTGGCCGCCGGCGTGCTTCCCCCGCCGCCGGGATCGGGACCCGACCGTGCTGCCCCTTGACCCGCAGGCGGACATCGGCCGCCGCGCCTGGGTGGCCTGTCCCGGCTGCGACGACGCCCGCGACTGCCTCCCCTGTCTGGAGCGGCGCACCTGCGGCGACCACTGGCGGTACCTGATCACCAACACCGGCAGCGTGCTGCACCTCCAGTGCCCGAGCTGCACGCACGTCTGGGACCACGAGACGGGCTTCGGCGCCACCCGCGGCGGCCGGGCGGACTGAGCCCGTCGGGATCCCCACCGGCCGCCCCGGCCCTCTTCCCCGGCCCCGGTCGCCACGACGAGTTCGCACGACCGGTTCGCACGACCGTCAGCCGGCGCGACCGTCAGCCGGTCGCGTCTGCGGCGAGCATCCGGAAGTCGTAGGCGCGGGGCAGTGGGAGAGCCGGATCGGCGGTGGCGGTGGCGCGTTGGTGGGCGAACCAGAGTTCGTGCAGGGAGCCTTCGCCCTCGCGTACGTCGGCGAGTTCGATGCCCTCGTGCAGGAGTCGGCCGCAGCGCTCCACGTCCCCGGCGTCGAGGGCGGCGCGGGCTTCGGCCCAGCGGGCGCGGCCCAGGGAGCGCCGGGCGGCGGGGAGGGCGGCGAGCAGCGACAGGACCTCGTGCGGGTGCCCGGCGCGGATCAGCACGGTGGCGGCTTCCAGGGCCAGCGGCAGGAGGTCGGGGGCGAGGCGGAGGGCTTGGCGGTAGGCGTGGGTTGCCTCGGTGGGGTTGCCGGTGTGGTCGGCGAGGGCGGCGAGGTTGCGCCAGGCCCAGGCGGTGGGCCGGTTCTCGATCGAGCGCTGCCAGGCCTTGCGGGCGTCTTCGTGGTCGCCGGCGTGGGCGTGCAGGACGCCGAGGTGGAGTTGGGGGAGCCAGCCGTCGGCTGCTCGGAGTGGTTCCTGCCAGGCGGGGTCGGTCTGGTAGGAGGTGGGTGCCTGATGCGGGTCGGCGGGGATGAGGTGCCCGTGGTCGAGGAGGTCGAGCCAGGGTTGCTGGTCGGGGCCGAGGGTGCTGTCGGGGAAGGGTGTGCCGGGGGTGCTCGGCGGCGCCTCGCCGGTCTTGGTGCGGCGGCGCTGTTCGAGGGCTCCCCAGCCGGATCCGGCCTGCAGGATCTCGACGGGTTCGAGGTCCACCCAGTCTGCGGCGTCGGCGAGTTCGGCGTCGAGGACGCTCTGCGGGACGAGGGTGTCGAGGCTGTGGCGGGCTGCTTCGCGTGCTGTGGTCCAGTCGTCGCCGTGGACGGCGGTGGGGTCGGCTTCCAGGAGGCCGTAGGCCTCGATCCAGGACCAGTGGGCGCCGGCGGGCATCGGGAGGTGTTCGAGTTGGGTGCGGGCCAGGCCGGCCTGGATCTCCAGGTAGCCGTGGCCGGGCTCGGAGAGCCAGTCCTGCCAGTGCCGGCCGCCTTCGCCCTGCCCCCAGAGGAAGAGTTTGCGGCCGCGCAGGCGTTGGGTGGAGGCCTGGGCCAGGCCGCGGCCGCTCGCGTCGAGGGCGGTGATCCAGCGCCGTCGGTCGTCGGGGATGTCGAAGAAGTAGTCGGCGGCGTCGCGGGCGTGGGTGGTGCGGGTGAGGTCGGTGCCGTCGGGTTGGGGCAGGTCGATGTGGCGCACGCGGCGGTCGTAGGAGAACTGCCAGGCCGCGTCCGCGGGGGCCAGCACGCGGACGTCCGGTGCTTCGGGGACGGCGATGTTGGACCACCAGTACATGGGTACGGTGGTGTCGCGAGGGTTGGTGATGCGGACGTGGACGAGCAGGACCTGGGACTCGTCGGGGAGGTAGGCGTCGATCTGGAAGACCACGCCGCGGATCCGTTCGTACTCCCACATCCGCAGGACCGGGGTGCCGTCCGGGCGGATGACGCGGGCGGCGTGCAGGGGCTCGCAGGTGGTGGGGGCGTGGCCGATGGTGGCGATGTTCCATTCCACGCCGCCGGCCAGCCAGGCGCCGCGCAGGGCGAGGTTGGCGGGCTGGAACACCGGGTTGCGGAAGAGGAGTTCGCGTCCGGTGGGCTTGTGGATCAGTGACCAGAGTCGGCCGCCGGCGCCGAGCAGGAAGGTGGCCCGCAGGGTGGCGTTCTCCAGCACCGCCACGGGGTGTTCGGCGGGTGCGCGTTCGCGGGTGTAGCCGTCCTGCATGAGGTAGGGCATGACGGAGGGCACCCGGCCGTAGCCGATGTTGTGCCGCATCTCCTCGTCGGCCTCGCTCGCGTCGGCGACCTGGTGCAGGTCGGCGCCGGAGAACAGCGGCGGGAGGGGGTTGGCGGGGCCGACCGCAGCGGTCGGCAGGGTCAGCGCGGTCAGCCGCAGCTCACTCATCTGTGCTCTGTCTCTTCGGAGTTGTGGGCCGGTCCGATGTCCCGGCCGGTGGGCCAGGAGGCCTGTTCGGTGGGGCTACTTGACGCTGCCGGAGGTGAGTCCGGCCTTCCAGTACCGCTGGAGGAGGAGGAACATCACGATGATGGGGACGACGGACAGCAGTGAGCCGGTGATGATGAGGTTGTAGGGGACGGTCTGGCCGCGTTGTTCCTTCCAGGCGACGAGGCCGACGGTGACCGGTTGCAGGCGGTC
>NZ_JBHUSG010000063.1:0-53571 GCF_042673745.1 Kitasatospora sp. NPDC057015 | reverse complement strand
ACCACCACGCTGGGGATCTTCGCCTACCGGACCGCGTTCGTCGCCTTCAGGATCGGCCAGGGCGCAGCCCTGTCGGTCATCACCACCGCCATCCTGGTCGCCATCACCGCCCTCTACATCCGCAACCTGCTGCGCTCCGGGGAGGACCTGTGAACTACCTTCGTACGCGCCGCAGTCGGGCCGGCAATCCGAAGGGCGGTGCGCTCGCCAACACGATCGCGGTCGTGTTCTGCCTGGTGTGGGTCTTTCCGGTGTACTGGATGGTGAACACCGCTTTCAAGCCGCGCTCCGAGGCGATGACCTCGACCCCGTTGTTCGTTCCGAAGTCCCCGACGCTGTCGAACTTCGATGCGGCGGTCAACCAGACCACGTTCTACCGGAACCTGTGGAACAGTCTGATCGTGGTGGGCGGCACGGTGCTGTTGGCCGTGGTGCTGGGGATGTTCGCGGCCGCCGCGTTGTCCAGGTTCAGGTTCCGGGGCAGGCGCGCCATCATGGTGGCGATCCTGGTCGTGCAGATGCTGCCCGGTTCGGCCCTGCTGATCCCGACGTTCCTGGTGTTCAACCGGGTCGGGCTGCTGGGGACCTACGCGGGTCTGATCCTCGCGTACGTCGCCGTGGTCCTGCCGTTCTCCATCTGGGTGATGCGGGGCTTCTTCCTCGCCGTTCCGGTGGAGATCGAGGAGGCCGCCCGCCTGGACGGCGCCTCCACCTGGCAGATCCTTTACAAGATCCTTTTTCCGCTGGTCGCCCCGGGTGTCGTCGCCTCCAGCATCTTCGCGTTCATCGCGGCCTGGAACGACTACCTGGTGGCCTACACCTTCATGAAGGACCAGGACCAGTACACCCTCCCGGTGTGGCTCGCCTCCTTCAGCACCCCGATCACCGGCACCGACTTCGGCGGCCAGATGGCCGGCTCCGTCATCTTCTCCCTCCCGGTCGTCGTGTTCTTCCTGATCATCCAGCGCAAGCTCGTCTCCGGCGTCTCCGCCGGTGCTGTGAAAGGCTGACCCCACCCCATGCTCCTGCCCCGCCCCGCCTCGCTCCGGACCGGCGAAGGCGAGTTCCACCTCGACCCTGCCGGGCCGGCGGTCTGCCAGGCAGGAGGCGCGAGATTTGGAAGGGTCATTCAATGCTTTACGTAACAAAGATGCATAATATGGACAAAATCCACCACTGTGGGGTGTGAGACTGCAATGAGCGCCGATCTGACAGGAGGCGACCTCGGACTACTGAGGCGCCTCAACACGCGCACCGTGCTGAGCGTCCTGCGCAGGTCGGGCTCGCCCATGACCCTCTCCCAACTCAGCCAGGCCGCTGCCCTGTCCAGGCAGACGGTCGACGCAATCACCGCAGAACTCTGCGACAGTGGGTGGGTCGCGGAGCTGGCCCCTGAGAAGGCGCTTGGCAGGCCCGCCCGGCGTTTCCGGTTCCGGGCCGAGCGCGGCCATGTCCTCGGTATCGACCTCGGGGTGCACAGCAACTACCTCCTCCTGGCCGACCTCGACGGCGCCACGGTGGGCTCGCGCCGCTTGGAGGTGGCCCCCAACCTCGGCAAGGACGAGCGCCTGCACGAGCTGCGCGTAGCGGTGGCCGCGTTCGTCGAGGAGTTTCCTGTCCACCTGGAGGTGCTGTGCGCCGGCGTGCCCGGCATCATCCACGAGGGCGACGTCCGACTCTCCGTGCCGATCCCGGAATGGAGCGGCCTGCACCTGGCGGATGCGATGAGAGGCTGGTTCGACTGCCCGGTCTTCGTGGAGAACGACGCCAACTGCGCGGCAGTGGCCGAGCACTGGCGGGGCGCGGCGAAAGCGACAGGAACCTTCATCCACCTCATCAGCGGGTACCGCAGCGGGGCCGGCCTGATGCTCGACGGACGCCTGTACCGCGGCCGCGGGGGAGCAGCCGGGGAGATCGGCGCTCTCTCCCTCGTCGGCTGGGAGGGCCCCGAGATGGCCGAGCTCCAGGCGGCGCCCGATGTCGAGAAGCTCTTCGCCGATGCGGCGGCCGGAGACGTCAGAGCGCTGAAGACGATCGACCGGTTCGCGATGCGACTGTCACAAGGTGCTGCGGCGATGGTTCTCACCGTCAACCCGGACTTGCTCGTGATCGGTGGAGGCATGTCCCTCGCGGGCGAGCAACTCCTCGGCCCGGTCCGCGGACACCTCGCCAGGATGTGCCTCGATCCGCCGGATGTCGTCGTGTCGACCCTGGGCATGGAAGCGGTCGCCCTGGGGGCCGTGTGCCTTGCATTGGAGCAGGTGGACGCACTGCTCTTCCAAGCTCCGGCAGCTGGGGGATGAGCAACCCGGCCCGGTTGGTGAGGCGGCTGCCGCGCACGGACGCCTCGTCAGGAGTGTTGCCTGGAGGTGAGAAGGCATCCGCAATCCGCTTGCGGCGTATGACTTTTCGCTGTTCAGGCATGGTACGCGGGGTTGGGCGGCAGGGCTTCGACGCCATGATGGACGCGAAAGTTCGGATGTGGCCGGCGGCTGCCGTGAGTTCGGGTGAGCGTGTGAGCAGGGCCTTGAGCTGCTGCTGGTCGTCCTCGCGCAGGTGATCGGGGTGGCCCATGATCCAGCGGGTGGCCTGACGGGACGAGGGAGGCCGGGCCATCGGTGGCGTACTCCCCGCGGCCCGGTGCTCGGGACGCAGGGGATGGACGTAGTTCCGCAGGGTGGTGTGCACGCCGATCTTGGCGAACAGCTCCACTTCGGCCTTGAGCCGCCCGCGGGAGAAGGCCCGCACGCGCTGCCCGACCGCCCCGCCCCAGTAGCAGAACGCGCACTTGTACGGGCAGCCGCGGTTGGTCTCGATCAGTACCACGTAGTAGCGGAACTCGCCCTCCTCGTCCAGTAGTTCGATTGCCCCGGTGGGGAACGGCGAGGGGATGAGGTCGAGGTCCTCGATTCGGGGCCGGTCCGCGGTGGTGACGGTGCGCCCGTTGGCGTCGCGGAAGGAGATCCCCTCCAGGTCGGCGAGGCCGGTGACCGCGCGGCCGCCGGCCCGGGCCCGGACCAACTCGCGGAAGGTGATCTCGCCTTCGCGGCGACCCCCAGGTCAACCGCGGGGTGCTCGCGCAGCACCCCGCTCGGCCTGGTGGCTGACGTGGGTGCCGCCGAACACCACCCAGCCGTCCGGGTTCAGCCGCTTGAAGGTGGCGGCGAGTGCACCGAAGGCCCGGACGTTCCAGTCGAGCACGGAGAAAGCGATCATGTCCGGCAGTTCCCCGGAGAAGCGCTTCCGGGCCGTTTCACCGTGTGTCAGCTTGCCGCGGAAGTTGGCGATGCCGACCGTCGTCCCGGCCGTCAGCTCCGGGTCGTCGAGGATCATGGCTTTCAGATATCCGGAACGGCGAGCGGCACGGACTCGAGCGGCATGTCCCAGACGCCTTGCCGCACCAGGACGACCCTGGTCTTCTGAATTGTCGTCACGGAGAGATCACCCGTTCGGTGGTCGGCTGTGGATGTGTCGAGCGTGGTGGGGATCCCCTGTGGATCATGGAGTTCCAACCTCCTCGGTGTTCGCTCCGGCCGGGTTCGTGTTCCATCGCAGTGTGCCGCCGACTGCCATAAGAAGGACGAGGACGCCGGCGAAGGTCAGGGTCCAGAAACCGCTGACATTTCCGTAGCGTGTGACGATCCATCCGCCTGCCAGCGCACCGACGGCCATACCGACGACGATTCCGGCGTCCGCCATCGCCATGCCTTCGTTCATCCGCTCCTTGGGCGTCAATTGCTGCAGTAGCGACATGCTCGTGATCAGAATGGGCGCCGATGCTGTACCGACCAGGAACGCCCACAGTCCGAGGACCCACAGGTTGCCCTGCACCAGGACGGGGAAGGGCAGCAGACAGCAGGACAGGATCGCGGCGAACAGAAGGGTGCGCCTGCGCACGTCCCCTTCGGGCCTGTACGTGCCGTACACGACGCCCGACAGGCAGGAACCCAGTCCGGCGAGCCCGAGGAACAGACCGGCGGCGGACTTCGATCCGATCGTGGCGACGTACGCCACAGTCACCACTTCCATCGCACCGCTGACCAGGCCGAGGATCAGGAAGAGCGCGATTGCGGAGCTGATCCTGTGATCGACCAGGCGAGGCCGCACGTCGTCAGGCCCGGCAGGATGCGGAGCCGGTTCGGTGGATCGCTGCATGGCGAACAGCAAGGTGCCCACGAGGAGCAGGACGTTGGCGGCGATCAGACCGGCGGACGCGCCGAGCGTGCCGCACAGAGCCGCGGCGATCGCGGGTCCGGAGATGAACACCGACTCGTCGACTATTCGCTCGAAGGCGTTCGCCGTGTGCAACCTCTGCTCGTCGCCCTCGTAGATGGCGACCCAGCGTGCCCGCACCATCGTTCCGACGAACGGCACGCCCGCAGAAGCCAGGTAGGTGATGTAGAGCGTCCAGCGGGGCGCACCGAACTCGGCGCAGAGGGCGGTGCCAGTACACGCCGTGACCGAGATGAGAGTGGCCGGGACTGCGATCTTGGCTTGGCCGTGCCTGTCGACGAGCCGTCCGACGAGGGGGGCGCTGACGGCGACGCCGACGAGGCCGACTGCGGACACACCGCCGGCGATGGCATACGATCCGGTGGTGTCGGCCACGAGCAGGACGATGCTGATCCCGAACATGGACATCAGCAGTCTGGCGACGAGTCCCGCCAGTGTGAAAGTGACGCTGCCCTTCGCGGAGAAGAGCTGTCAGTATGCGCCGACCATTGGCTGGTGCCTCCTGGTTGCTGTTGAGCTGGCGAGCGGACCTGCGCGGAGAGGGCTGCTGCCGCCGTCAGGCCCTGTTGGGTTCCGGCTTGCTTGCCGAGCGAAGCGAGTTACGGACGAGTTCCTGGGCTGCGGCGCGATCGACCTTCCCATTGGGGTTGGTGGGGAGTCGGTCGACGAGCAGTAGGCGCCTGGGCAGCATGTAAACGGGCAGTGCGCCCGCCAGCAGGGTGCGGAGCAAGGTGGGATCACCGCTCGGGGCCACGCAGACCCCGTAGATGCCTGTCGCGACTCCGGCGCCGACGGGCTCGGCAACCTGTACGGCTACGGCGTCGATGACGTTCGGCAGGGCCCGCACGGCTGCTTCGACATCGCCCAGTTCGACGCGGTGGCCGTTGACTTTGATCTGTTGGTCGGTTCGACCGAGGTGGATCAGAAGGCCTTGGTCGACCGTGACGCGGTCACCCGTCCGGTACCAGCGGTCTGGGGGAACGGTGGGCTGGTCCGCAGCCGGCTCGGGGTGAAAGCAACCTGCATTCGTTCCGGGGTCCAGGTAGCCTTCGAAGCGCTGTCGGCCTCGGACGTACAGCTCGCCGCTGTCGGTCAGCTCTCCGAGGTCGTCGAGGATGGTGTACTCGAGTCCCGGATAGAGACCGCCGATCGGGACCGTTCCATTGGGTGTGGGGGGGCCATTCCCGTGGGTCGCCGGGCACCGTGTAGTCGCTGCAGCTGATGGTGAGTTCGGTCGGCCCGTAGAGGTTCGTGATCACGCTCTGGGAGCGGCTGCCCGCCAGGCCCTGACCTGGTTGTAGCTGAGCGGTTCGCCGCAGAACAGACAACTCAACGGCCGTATCGTCGCGCTCGACCGCCCGGCGGGCCGGCTGCTGCCAGGACCATCCGTGCCGCTTGAGCAGGACCCATGTGCCCTCCACGATGTAGGAGACGTGGAACAGCCGGCCGATCAACGTCTTCACCCGTGCCAGAGTCCGCCCTTGGTCCTCCCAGCCGTGTGCCAGCAGCCCACGCTCCAACTCCCCCTCCAGCCGCGCGATCTGGGCATCGGACAGCTTCGGGCGACCGGGCGAGCCCTTCGAGGCGACTCTCGCAGCACCGTCCTCGCACCACTGCCGGCGCCAGTACTCCACCGAACGCACGCTCACCCGTAGCGCGGCCGCGATCTCCCGGCTCTCCTCGCCGCCTCGAAACGTTCCACAGCCTGCCATCGGATACGCTCCCGCACGGCCCTCTCCGCGTAGGTCAAACCGCCGCCCTGTGCCTACCTCACAGCACACAACTACCGGGGCCGACCCTCCACCGGCAGGCGAACACTACTGCTTCACCCATCCGAGCGACATCACGCATTCAACTTCAGCAGCGGCCAGACTGTGGCCCCCGCGCACCCCCGTCGATCCAACAGCGTCCGCCGCGGCCGGCTGGCCCGTATGCTGACGCTGTCGTACGACATGTGGTCATACATTCCGACAGTAGTCCCGGGGGAGACACGGTGGAGTGCGTTGATAAACATCCTGATCGCCGAGGACATGGTGATGCTTCGGAAGGCGTTGGTGTCCCTGCTGAGTCTTGAGCACGACCTCGACGTCGTCGGGGAGACGGCGAGGGGCGACGAGATCTTGCCGCTGGCTCTGGAGTTGAGACCCCACGTGGCGGTCCTCGACATCGAACTCCCCGGCGTGGACGGCATCACCGCGAGCCGGCACCTGCACGAGGAGCTTCCCTCCTGCCGGACGCTGATCCTCACCAGCGTCGGGCAGCCGGGCAACCTGCGGCGCGCCCTGGCGGCGCACGCCGTCGGCTACATGATGAAGGACTCCGACCCGGACATGCTCGCCAACGCGATCCGCTGCGTGGCGGGCGGCGGGCGCTCGATCGACCCCAAACTCGCGCTGGCCGCCCTGGAGGCCGAGGTGAGCCCGCTGACACCGCGAGACATCGAGGTGCTACGGCTGACCGCCGAAGGGGAGGATGTGGGGCGGATCGCCGCCCGGCTGTTCCTGGCCTCGGGCACGGTCCGCAACTACCTCACGAACATCGTCACCAAGCTCAACGCGCGCAACCGGCTGGACGCCGTCCGGATCGCCAAGGAGGCGGGCTGGCTGTATGACGGCGTTTGACGTAGGCGAATTGCCCTATATGCACTAGCCCCGAACGTTCGTGACGGTCTGCCGGTTTGTCCGGCGGGCTGTTTCGGCTTGTTGGAGCGGTGGTGGGCGGGCTGAGGACTGAGGACCCGGCTGTCGCGTCGGGTGGGCGCCGGGTTCCACGAATCCGGAGGCGTTCGGCTGTTCGTCGGCGTGAGTCGGTGTTGCTGGTCAGCCGGGATTCGGCAGGGCCTGCAGTCGGGTGAACGCGTGGTGATCGTGTCGGTCCAGGGCCAGTGGCGGGCCAGGCGGAGGATGCGTTGGCGGCCGGTGGCGACCAGGCGGGCTGCAGTGGAGAACAGTCGGAGCCGCAGGCGTTTGGGTTCCCAGCTCGGCGGGCCTGGCCGGTCAGGGCGAGCATGGGCATCCAGGCCAGCAGGTCCAGGGCGATCTGGACGACCTCCAGCCAGACCTGGTTCTGGGTGGCGTCGTGCAGCGGAAGGTTGCGCAGGGCCGGTCTCGCGGGCGGCCCGGATACGGTCCTCGGCGCGGGCGCGCCGGCGGTGCCGCAGCTCCAGACGCGCGATCGCGGCGTGGGTGGTGTTGGTGGCGAAGCAGGTCAGACGCATCCCGTCGGCGTCGCTGAACCTCAACTGCGCACCGGGATGCCGCCGTTCCTTGTGCACGATCAGCCGCATTCCGGCGGGCCAGCTCTTGAGGACGTCACCGGCCAGTTCAGCTACCCAGGCACCGTCGCGGACCTGGCCGTCGGGTTCGACCGCTGGGGTCCAGGCCGAGGCAGGAACGTGCAGGACAGCGCGGTGGACGGCCTCGGTGATTGTCCTCCCGACCGAGTAGGACAGCCACCGACCCCGCGCGGTCAGCCAGTTCAGGAAGTCGTGGGTGCCGCCGGCGGAGTCGGTGCGTATCAGGGTCCCCGCCGGCCGCGCCGGTGGCGTTTCGGTAGCTGGGCCAGAGCCAGGCGGGTCGTGGTGATGTGGTCGGCTGCGGTGTTGCTGCCCGCGTTGCCCGGCCGCAGTAGCCCGGCAACCGGCTCCCCGGCCCCGGCCGCTCCGTGGTCGACGAACGCGACCAGCGGATGGTGCCCGAAGGTCCGCTTCCAGGTCGCCGCAGCGTCCTGCTTGTCGGAGTGCGCCAGGACCAGCACACCGTCGATGTCCACGACCACCTGGCCACCCGCGTCGGGGGCATCGGCATTGGCTAACTTCCGCACCCGCTCGCGGACTTCGGCCCTTGCCCGGCGGATCGCCGTCAGCGCGCGAGGGCCGGCGGTGGCCAGGGTGTCGACCAGCCTGGAGACGGTGGGATCGGAGGCCACCGGTCCGAACACCTGCGGCTCGGCCCGCAGCACGGCCACGTCCGACAGGCAGTCCCCGCCCAGCGCCACCGCCAGCGCGAGATCCAGCAGCACCTTGCCCGGATCGTGCACCGCCCGCGGCTTGCGCCACGGTTCCAGCGCCGCCGATATCGCACTGTTCAGGCCGGTCTTGCGGACCGTCTCCACCGGGCCTTGACCGCTCCTCCGACGCTTCATCCGCACGCTGGCCGGCGACACCACACTGTGGAGCGACGACGTGTGGGTCGTGGACTCCACGCCGTCGAGTGTGGCCACTCACGCGAGACCGTCAAGTGCTCCGACCTGGCCGGATGGGCGCAGTACGGGTACTACGCCAGCCACAGTCGATACTTCTGGGGACTACGGCTGCACCTGGTGTGCACCCTGCACGGCTTCCCCGTCGCGTTCGCGCTGACCGGCGCCAAAGCCGACGAACGCGAGACCCTGCTGGACCTGCTCGCCGTCCAGCCCCGACTCCTCGCCGACCGCCCCGGGCAAACACTGATCGGAGACGAGAACTACTTCCGGCCGCGACTTCGAGCAGCAGCTGGTCGAGCTGGACATCCGGCTGCTCCGGCCGGCTCGCAGGGGCGAGGCAGAGCGGGCCGGAGCGCAGCTGTTCAAGCCGCTGCGGCAGGTCGTCGAGTCGGTCAAGGAGACCTTCAAGGGTCAACTCGACCTCGAACGACACCGCGCCCGCACCCCCGGCGGCGTGGCCATCCGCGTCCTGCAACGCATCCTCGCGCTCACCGCCGTCATCTGGCACAACGACCACACCGGCCAGCCGACCATGCGCTCGCTGATCGCCTACGACCACTGAACCACTTGGAATCGATCATCTGGGCAGGCGGTCAAGGGACTTCGGCGTCACCGTTGATGGCGGCGAGCCGGTTCATCGGCCGATGAACCGGGCCGCTGATCGAGATGACGTCGCAATGGTGAAGTGGCTGGGCGGATGAGCTCGCACCCCGACCACCAGCTCCAACTGCCCACCGTCCAGGGCAAGCAGGTGCCGCCGTTCCCCGGCCCTGCGGTTGTCCGAGGTCTTCCGAGGACTGGCTCATTCGGCCGGCAGGGGAAGTACTGAGGCGGGTGAGGTGATGGGGAAGGGGGCTGCGGCCGGCTTCAGGGCTCCGGAGCCTCGGTCGATGTGGAAGACGGTCACGGAGTCCGAACGCTGATTGGCGCAGAACAGCAGGCTTCCATCGGGTGAGAGGGCGATGTCGCGTGGCCAGGTACCGCCGCAGGGCACTGTTCCCAGGAGCTGCAGCCTGGATCCGTCTGCCGTGATCGCGTGGGTGGCGATGGTGTCGTCACCGCGGTTCGAGGTGTAGACGAACCGGGCGTCGAGGGAGAGGCGGATCGCTGCGGGGTAGTTCGCCCCGGTGGCGTGGGGATGACGGACCGGGAGGTCGAGGCCGGGGTCCACGGATCCGGATTCGGGGTCGAAGGCGCAGATCGTGATGCTTGAGGAGAGCTCGTTCAGGAGGTAGATGTATCGGGCCGATGGGTGGAACACGAGATGGCGGGGGCCGCGTCCTACAGGCAGGTGGATGGTCAGATGGAGTGTGAGCGTTCCGGTGGTGGCGTCGAATCTGTATGTGTAGAGGCTGTCTGTGCCGAGGTCGGTGCAGAGGACGAAGCGGCCGTCGGGGGATACGGCGGCCATGTGGGCGTTCGGCCCCTCCAGGAGCCCTTCCCGGGGGGAGCGCCCGGGGTGACGGAAGAGCTGGGATGGCTGGGTCACGGTGATCCGGCCATCCGTGGAGGTGGGGAAGACTGCGAGGGTACCGGAGCCGTAGTCGGTGGCGAAGACGTGCGTGTGACGGGGATGGATCGCGATGTGGCAGGGCAGGGAGCCTCCGGTGGAGGCGGCGGTGAGTGGTCCGTGCAGGCCGCGCCGTCGGTCGAGCCCGGTGGAGACGACTTGCCCGGCCTCTTGTTCGACGGTGCTGTGCACGATCCCATGAGGGGCGTCGAAGGCGGAGTAGGACGGGCTGGTGATGGACAGGACCTGCTCATGGGTCAGGTGCCCGGAGTCGTCGTAGCGGGTGAGGTGCAGTCCGCCGCCTTCGGGTGGGTTCTGGCCGGTTCTGCTGGTGTAGCTCCCGATGAGCAGCAGGTTTCCGGGGGTGCGGGGCTCGGGGCTTCGTCGGATGGACAGGGGGTCGGCCGGTGTGGTCATGTGCATGATCTTGCCTCGTTCGTCGTCACCATTCGGCCAGTGATCCGTCGGCGTGGCGCCAGAGGGGGTTGCGCCATCGGTGGCCCGTTGCAGCGGCGCTTCGTACCGCGGCCTCGTCGACGTCGATGCCGAGACCTGGTGCGTTCGAGCGTGTGACGTGTCCGTCTTGGTGGGCGAAGATCTCGGGATCGATGAGGTAGTCGAGGAAGCCCGTGGGAGAGTCGCCGTAGCCGATGCCGAGGCTCTGTTCCTGGATCAGGAAGTTGGGGGTGGCGAAGTCGATCTGGAGGCAGGCGGCCAGTGCGATGGGGCCCAGCGGGCAGTGCGGCGCGATCTGTACATCGTGGGCCTCGGCCATCGCGGCGATCCGCCGTACTTCGGAGATTCCTCCGGCGTGGCTGAGGTCGGGCTGGAGGACCGCGACACCCGTGGGCAGCACGTCGCGGATGTCCCAGCGGGAGTAGAGGCGTTCGCCGGTGGCCACCGGTATGGAGGTGCTCCGGACGATCCGGCCGAGGTCGCGTGAGTACTCCGGCAGTACGGGCTCCTCCACGAACAGGGGGAGGTGTTCCTCAAGCAGCGGGAGCATCCTGAGTGCCATCGCGGTCGAGGTTCTGCCGTGGAAGTCAATGGCCAGGTCGACGCGGTCGCCTATGGCGGCCCGGACGGCGGCGGTCCGAAGCGCTAGGCGTTTGACGGCCTCGGGGGTGTCCAGGGGGCGTAGCCGGTCGGAGCCGTTGAACTTCATCGCGTCGAAACCTGCGGCCACGGCCTTCTGAGCGCTGTCGGCCAGTTCCTCGGGCTCGTCGCCGTGGATCCAGGAGTAGATGCGGACTCTGTCCCTGACCGGTCCGCCGAGGAGCTCGTAGACGGGCACGCCCAGTGCCTTGCCCTTGATGTCCCACAGTGCTTGGTCGATGCCGGCGACGGCGCTGCTCAGGACTGGTCCGCCGCGGTAGAACCCGCCCTTGGTGAGGGTCTGCCAGGTGTCTTCGATGCGCGATGCTTCGGCCCCGATGAGCAGGTCGGAGAGTTCTCGGATCGCCGCTGCGACGGTTTCGGCCCTTCCCTCGACGATCGGCTCGCCCCAGCCGACGAGGCCGCTGCTGGTCTCGATGCGCAGGAACAGCCAGCGTGGCTGAACGAGGAAGGTCTCCAGTTTTGCGATCTTCAAGGTGTCCTCGGTCTCTCGTGGGGATGCGTGCGGGCCGGTCAGCCGGCCAGGCGCCTCAGTACGGAGGCGAGTTGGGGTGCTTCCTGCAGGACCAGGGCGGCGCCGCCGCGCGCTCCGGCCTGAGTGGCCTCCTCGAACTCGGCGCGCACGACCTCGGTGGTAGAGCCGACGGCCTGCATGGCGCGCCGGCTGATCGCGGCCCTGATGGGATCGAGAACGATGTCCCCCAGGGCGGTGATCGGCCCTCCAACGATGATCCTTCCGGGGTCGAGGAGGTTGCAGACGTTGACCAGGGCGTGACCGACTGCGGCGCCGACGTCGGCGAGCACGCCGAGGCAGGCACGGTCGCCTTCCTGGGCGGCCGCGATCACCTCGCCGATGCCGACGTCGGCACCGAGCAGGGGTCTCACGAGCTGGAGGATGGCCGGCGATCCGGCCTTCTGGACCAGGCAGCCGCGGTTGCCACAGGGGCATGCGGGGCCGTCGAAGTCGACGGAGACGTGACCGAACTCTCCTGCCCCGCCGAGGGCGCCCCGGTAGAGCGTCCCTCCGGTGACGAGGGCTGCACCGATGCCGCTGGTCAGCGACACGTAGAGCATGGTGGAGGCCTGCCGGCCGGCGCCCCAGAGGTACTCGGCCATCGCCTCCAGGCGGGTGTTGTTGTCCACCAGGGTGGGCTGGCCGAAGCGTTCGGCGAACATCGAGCGGACGTTGATGCCTGCCCATGGTTGACCGGGCAGGGACGGCCCCACCACACCGCTCACGGTTGACACCTGGCCCGGTACGCCGACGCCCAGTCCGACCAGGTCGTCCTGTCCGAGTCCATGCTCCTGCAGTGATCCGAAGAGCAGCAGGGCTGCCGCTTCCATGCGCTCGGAGGCGGTGGCGTCGGCGGGGACCCGGACACTGTGGCTGGCGAGTTCGTGGTGCTCCAGGTCGCTGATGTGCACGGCGACCCGGTCGAGGGTGAAGTCCAGGCCGGCGGCGACGCCGGCCCTCCGGCTGATGGCCACCTGCTCGCGGATGCGCCCGTCGAGTGCGCCCGCCGTCGGCACTTCGACCGGGACCAGGACCCCCCGTTCGAGCATCTCGTTGACGATCGTGGAGACCGTGGCCCGCGACACGTCTATCTGTCGGGCGATCTCGGCGCGATGCATGGCGCCGTTCTTCAGCAGGAGCCTCAGGACACGCTCCTGGTTCGTCCGCCGAAGGGACTTCAAAGATCCACCGGTCTGCTCTGTCACAGAGGAGACAGTGCCATGCGCTCCGAAAGTGCGTCAATACTCCTAACGAATGGGTCACGCATGTCAAATGTGTGTTGAGAGTGTTGACACTCATTGGAGCTGGGCCCCTAAATGAGGCACCACCACAAGGACCGGGTACACCGGACCGTTCATGGAAGTGGGGCGAGAACTTGCCTCAACGACCCTTGTTGCTGGTCACCGGCGCCCGGGGTGTACTCGGATCCCTCCTCCGCCCCACACTGCGTGATCAGTACTCGCTTCGTGTCAGCGATCGCGACGCAGCAGGATCGTCCGGTCCGGACGAGGTTCTCGTCGGCGACCTGACAGACCCAGGCTTCGCAACGGAGGCCGTCGCAGGCGTGGACGCGATCCTGCACCTGGCGGCCTACGCCAGCCCGAGAGCTCCCTGGCCGGCCATCGCGCCCAACATCGCCATGACACACAACGTCCTGGCTGCCGCCGAGCACCACAGCATCGACAAAGTGGTGCTGGCGAGCTCGAACCATGCGGCTGGGCTCAACTACCGCGACGGCGAGTGCCCCGTCGACCCGGCCGCGGCGCCCCGCCCGTGCTGTGCCTACGGCACGGCCAAGTTGGCCGAGGAGGCCCTGGGGCGGCTGCATGCGGTGCGAACCGGTGCGTCCGTCATGAGCATCCGCTTCGGTCTGGTCGGCTGGGCGCTGGCGGAGCGGGACTACAACGCCATGTGGCTCTCGGACCGGGACGCCGCCGCCCTCGTCGGTGCGGTACTGCGCTCGCCCGTCGGCCACGGCGTCTACTTCGGGATGTCCCGCCACGCCGAGGCGTTCTGGAGTCTCGCCAACGCCCGCACCGACCTGGGCTGGAAGCCGCGCGACGTACTACCGGCCCGCGCCGAGAGCCTGCCGTGGGCGCCCTCACCACCCTGCCTGATGTTCGACCCACACACGACCGGTACCACCGCGCCGACAACCTGAACCAAGGGAACAACCATGCAAAGATTCTCCTCCAAGTCCACCAAAGCGGGCGCTGCCGCGGCAGTCCTCGCCGTGCTGGCAACCGCCGCCTGCTCGACGACCTCCGGTGGCACCGGCGACGGCGCACAGGCCTCCAAGCACTTCACCTACTGGTCCATGTGGACCCAGACCGAGCCCCAGGCCCAGGCCCTGCAGAGCTCGATCACCGCGTTCACTGCTGAGACGGGCATCAAGGTCGACGTGCAGTGGCAGGGCCGCAAGGTCCTCGACAAGGTCGGCCCCGCGCTCCTGTCGGGCAACGCGCCCGACCTGGTGGACCAGGGCTTCGACCGCCTGCTCCCGACGCTTGCCGCCAACGGTCAGGCCGAGGACCTCACCCCGGTCCTGTCCATGGACGTCGGCGACGGTAAGAAGGTCGTCGACGTCATCCCGCAGAAGCTCCTGGGTGTGCTTCCGGCGGGCAATAGCAGCACCCCGTGGATGATCCCCTACGAGACGGTTTCCGTCTCCCTGTTCTACAACGGCAAGGACCCGCTGGTTGCCAAGGCCCCGAAGACCTGGGACGACTTCCTGTCCATCTGCCGGGCCGCCAAGACCGCCGGCAAGGCGTGCATCGGGACCGACGGTGACCAGGGCTGGGCCACCCAGTACTGGTTCGACTACCTGCTCCAGCGCAACGGCGGTTCGGTTGCGGCCCTGGCAACGGATAAGAGCGGCGCAGCGTTCAACGACCCGGCCGTACTCAAGACCGCCCAGCAGATCCAGGAGCTGGTCAAGGGCGGCTACCTGGCCAAGGACTACGACGCCACCAAGTACCCCGAACAGCAGAACCACTGGGTGAGCGGCGAGTCCGTGTTCTTCCTCATGGGGAGCTGGCTGCCCAGCGAGGAACAGAAGTTCAAGCCGGAAGGCTTCGAGTTCAAGTCCGTCGCCTTCCCGGTCACCGCCAACCCGGACCGCAACGCCGTCGACGTCATCCCGTTCGGCTTCTCGATTCCCAAGGGCTCCAAGAACGCCGAGGCCGCCGAGAAGTTCATCGCGTTCTTCCTGAAGAAGGACCAGCTCAGCGCGATATCGACGGTGGCCAAGAACATCACCCCCCGCGAGGACATCCCGGCGCCCGCCGAACTGGCCGACGTCGCCCAGGAGCTGAAGGGCGATCCGCTGCGCCTGCCCGACGACAACGTCGATGGCGACTGGCAGGACAAGGTGCTGGTGGCGCAGTTCAACGACCTGTGGTTGGGCAAGGCCGACGCGGCCTCCTTCGTCTCCCGCGCTGCCGGCGCCAGCGCCGGGTACTGGAAGGCCAAGGGCTGATCACCGTGTCCTCTGCAACACGACCCGGGCGGCTGGTGCAGCGCACCCGCCGCCCGGCGGACAGTCCGATGGAACGGGCCCAGCGTCGTACGTTCTGGCCCTTCCTGGCCCCCGCGCTGATCATGTTCGTCCTGTTCTTCGTCGCTCCCATCGTCTTCAGCGGCTGGCTCAGCCTCCACAGCTGGGACGGCGTGACGGAAGTGAAACCGAGGGGCTTCAAGAACTACGTCAACCTCATCCATGACCCGGTGTTCACCACCGCGCTCAAGAACACCGCTCTCATCCTCCTCGTAGGCGGCGCCCTCGTCTTCGCGCTCAGCTTCGCCATCACGGTGCTGCTGCGCGAGATGGCGGGCCGAAAGTTCGTCCGGTACGTGCTGTTCTTCCCGGTACTCGTCAATCCTCTTGTGTTCGGCGTGATGACCGGCCTGCTCTTCAGGCCCTCCGGCATCGTCAACACCCTGCTCGGCCACCTCGGAGTCAGCGACCCGCCGAAGTGGCTCGCCGAACAGAACCTCATGACGATGATCATCGCTGTGACGGTGTGGGCCGGCACCGGTTTCTACACCACGGTGCTGATGTCCGGGGTCGAGCAGATCCCCACGACCTACTACGAGGCCGCCGAACTTGACGGCGCCAGTGCCTGGGGCCGCTTCCGCCACGTAACCCTGCCGCTCTCCTGGGACGTGGTGACCGTCTGCGCGGTCCTCTGGACCATCTCCACCGTCAAGGTGTTCGAACTGGTCCTGGTCTTCGGGGGCAGCACTGGCGGAACCCCGCCGAACGGCACCTACACCACCGCGCTGTACGTCTACGAGAGCGCATTCTCGGCGAGGAGTGCCCGGGACTTCGGGGTCTCCTCGGCGGCCGCGTTGGTCAGCCTCGTCCTCATCACGGTCGTCGCAGTAGTCCTGCGGCGGATGCTGCGCCGTGACTCGATCCAGCTCTCGTAGCCCATGAACGCCCCAAGGGATCCGCAATGACCGTGACAACACGAGCCCCCGGCACGAGCCGGGTCAACCGGCCCGGGCACACATCCGGCCGGCGCCCCCGGGGCCCCCGCGACGCCCTGGCCTACCTGCGGCCGCGGCACCTGGGCGCCGGAGCGATCCGAGCCCTGTGCGCAGTGAACATCCTGTTGCTCCTCTGGATGGTGCTCACCTCGTTCCGCGACACCAAGTCGATATTCGAAAGTCCCGTCGGACTGCCCACGCATCCGCAATGGGACAACTACACGCGGGCCTGGCAGACCGGCGGCTTCGGCCCCGCGCTGGTGAACTCTCTCCTCGCGTCGGTCGGTTCCGCGGTCATCGCCGTGGCCATAGCCGCCCCCGCCGCGTACGCGCTCTCGCGGACCAAGCGGAAGGTGGGAAGCCCGCTGACGATGCTGTTCGCGCTCGGTCTGGGCGTGCCGACACAGCTGATCATCATCCCGGTCTACGTGGCGCTCGCCAAAACCCAGGCCCTCACTCACCTCAAGCTGCTCGACAGCATGCAGGGCCTCATGTTCGTGTACGTCGGTCTCGCCATGCCGTTCACGGTCTTTCTCCTGACCGGCTACTTCCGCTCCCTGCCGGTCGAGGTCGAGGAGGCCGCTTGCCTCGACGGAGCCGGGGCCCTGCGCACCTTCGTCCAGGTGGTGCTCCCCATGGCCCGCAACGGCTTGATCACCGCGTTCACCATGCAGGTGCTCGGCGCGTGGAACGAGACGCTGTTCGGACTGGTCCTGCTGACCAGCTCGGACAACAGGACTCTGCCTGTCGCCCTGCTGTCCTTCATCGACCAGCAACAGTTCCAGGGCACCGACTGGGGCGGCATGTTCGCCGGCGTAGTACTCATCATGGTGCCGGTGCTCACCGTCTTCGCGGTCCTCGGCCAGCGCCTCATCTCGGGTATGACCGCCGGGGTGAGCAAGTGAGCGCCTTCACCCCCGCTCCCGATGCAGGGACGCGCCTGCTGGCCGCGCTGAGGACTCATCGGCTGCTCGCCATCCTGCGCTCAAACGACGGTTCCGTCCTGCTGCCGGCCATCCGTGCCCTCGTCGACGCCGGGGTGCGCTGCCTGGAGGTGACGCTGCCGACCCCCGGGAGCCTCGCTGCCGTCGAGGTCGTGCGCAGGACGTTCGCCGACGACGTCATGATCGGCGTCGGCACCGTGCTCTCCGCCAAGGTCGTCCAGCACGCCGCGAACTCGGGCGCTCAGTTCATCGTCAGCCCCAACTTCGACCAGCCCGTCGTCCAGGCCGCCCAGAAGCTCGGTCTCGCAACTCTTCCCGGGGTGTTCACCCCGACCGAGGCGGTGGCGGCCTGGCAGGGCGGCGCAACCGCGGCCAAGCTGTTCCCCGCCCATGTCCTCGGTCCGGCCTTCGTGGCGGCCCTGCGCGGCCCCCTGCCCGACCTGCCCTTCGTTGCCACCGGAGGGATCGCGCTCGACGATGTCAGTGCGTGGATCAACGCGGGCGCAGTGGCCGTCGCGGTGGGCTCCCCACTGCTCGGCGAGGCGCTGATCGGCGAGGATCTGAGTGTCCTGACCCGGCGCGCCGGCCAGTTCGTCGCTGCGGCGGCCAGTGGCTGGCATGGCTGAGCTGGCCGTCCTCGGCGAGACCATGGCAGCCCTGGCCGCCATGCGCATCGGTCCCCTGCGCCACGCGCGCTCCCTCGAACTGTCGATCGCCGGTTCGGAATCCACGGTGGCCGTCGGAGCGTGCCGCCTGGGCCGCTCGGCGGCCTGGATCGGACGCCTCGGCGCCGACGAGCTCGGTGCACTCGTGCGCGCCACGCTACGAGCCGAGGGTGTCGCGGTGCATGCGGGCGAGGACCCGCTCGCCGCCACCGGCCTGATGATCAAGGAGAGGCGTACCGCGGACCAGCGCCGTGTCCACTACTACCGGTCGGGCTCGGCCGGGTCACGTCTGAGCACCGCCGATCTCCCCGACAACGTGATCGAGCAGGCTGCGATCCTGCACACCGGCGCGATCACCCTCGCGCTGTCCGAGACTGCCGCCGCGGCGGTGGACGAGGCCGTTCGCCGGGCACGGGCGGCCGGCACGCTGGTCTCCTTCGGCGCCAACTACCGGGCGAAGCTGTGGGCGGCGGAGGAATTCCGCTCCGCCGTGACGCGACTGCTGCCCTCCGTGGACCTGCTGTTCGCAAGCCTGGAGGAGGCGCAGATACTTCTCGGCAGCGACATCACCGAACCGGCCGTCCTGGCCGGGGCCCTTTTGGAGAGCGGACCCCACACCGTTGTCCTCACCATGGGCGCCGACGGCGCGCTCTCCGCCGGCCCGCGAGGCATCCTGCGCGGCACGGCAGAGGCTGTGACCGAGACCGACCCCGTTGGAGCCGGCGATTCGTTCGTGGCCGGATATCTCGTCGGTGTGCTTTCCGGGGCCGATGAGGCGACACGCCTGGCCATCGCGGGCCGCGTCGCGGCTTTCTCCGTCTCGGCCCAGGGCGACTGGGAAGGCCTGCCGTCCCACGCCGAGTTCGTCCAGAGCGCCGCGGCACCCGGAGAGGTCAGCCGCTGAGCCACCTCGACTCTCGTGGTGCCCGCCGGTCGGCGGACACCACGAGGACCAAGATCGACCGACCAACGAAAGGCAAGAGACGACCCCCCCATGAATCTCCTGAAGCCTTCTCGACTCAAACGCGCCGCGACCACCCTCGTGGCCGCGGCCTGCATCGCACCCCTCGCCGTCATCGCCGGAGCCACGGCGACCCCCGCCGCGGCCGCCACCGGCAGCGGCACCATCACGGGCATCGCAGGGAAGTGCCTCACCGATTCGGGTGCCAGCACCGCCAACGGAAACCCGATCACCATCTCCACCTGCAACGCCGGCGCCGCGCAGAGCTGGACTCCGGCAGCCGACGGCAGCATTCAGGTCTTCGGCAAATGCCTCGACGCCACGAACGGGGCCACCGCGCCGGGTACGCTCATCCAGCTCTACGACTGCAACGGTTCCGGCGCCCAGCGGTGGACCCTGGTGAACAACGGCACGATCGTCAACACCAAGTCGGGAAACTGTCTCGACGTCGTGGGCGGTTCCTCCACCGATGGCACGAGGACCGCACTCGCCGCCTGCGGAACCGCGACCAGCCAGATCTGGACGCCGCCGAGCACCCCTGCGCCCACCGTGGCCAACCCCGGCACGCGCGTGAGCACCATCGGGGTGGCCACCGGTCTCCTGCCCACGGCATCGGGCGGCGTCGCGCCCATCAGCTGGTCCGCCTCGGGCCTGCCCGCAGGGATGCGGCTCAACTACGTCACCGGAACGGTCGTCGGCACGCCGGCTTCAACCGGTGCCGCGACGGTCACCCTGACCGCAACCGACAGCCGCCGAAACAGCGCAAGTACCACCTTCACGTGGAACATCACCTCGGCGACCACCGCGACGTCCTGGTACGTCGACTGCTCGGCGCCCGGCAACGGGTCCGGGACCCAGTCCTCCCCGTGGAACACGCTGGCCTCCGCGAACGGCCACACGTACACCCCGGGCGAGTCGTTGCTGATCAAGGCAGGCACCACCTGCAACGGGCAGCTCGCCCCCTCGGGCAGCGGCAGCGCGACGGCACCCGTCACCCTCGGCTCCTACGGCACCGGCACCCGCCCCGTGATCGCCGCCGGCGGCACGACCACCTCCGCGGTCCTGCTGCACAACCAGTCCTACTGGATCATCCAAGGCCTGGAGGTCACCAACAATGCCGCCACCGAATCCCAGCGCTCCGGCATCCTCGTCGTCGTCGACGACCTCACCGAACACGACAGCATCACCATTCGCAACAACGTGGTCCACGACGTGATGGGTGTCTCCGACCGGGGAGCGAACCACACTGGCTTCTACCTCTCCCACGGCATCGGCGTGGACCTGCCGACCGACGGCAGCTTCGTGAAGGGCATCACGATCTCGGGCAACTACGTCCGTGACAGCCACGTCAACGGCATCGGCCTCTACGGCAACCAGGCCACCGGGGAGAACAGCAACGCAGTCCACAACCGGTTCGTGCATATCTTCGGCAACACCATCCAGCGGAACACCAGCGACGGCATCGTGATCTGCGTCTCCGACTCCCCGCTGGTGGAGTACAACACCTCGGACAGAGCCGGGACCAACGCGATCAACCCCGAGAACATCGCCGGCATCTGGGGCTGGGCCGACGACAACCCCACGTTCCAGTTCAACGAGGTGTCGAACATCGTCGCGCAGACCTTCGACAGCGAGGCCTGGGACTGCGACGGCTTCATGACCGGAACCTGCACCTACCAGTACAACTACGACCACGACAACTTCGGCGGCATCTTCCTGCAGTGCAGTGGCTGCGGAGGCGGAACGACGCCCTCGATCGTGTTCCGCAACAACGTCTCGGTGAACGACTGCCGCATCATCAACACCGGCTCGCCCTACAACTTCCTGTTCGCCAACAACACCATCGACTGCCGCGGGAAGGCAGCCACGATTCAGCTGCCGAACCAGACGACCGTCGCGAACAACATCTTCACCGGCGCCGCGGCGGGATCGACGCTGCCCGTCGGCCCGGCCTACCAGCACAACACGTACGTCGGGTTCGCCGCACCGAGCACCGACCCCGCAGCCTCCACCGCAGACCCGAAGTTCACCGCCCCGGGAACCGCCAACTACAGCATCAACTCCGTCGGGGGATACCAGCTCGCCTCCGGATCGCCCGCCTACCAGAGTGGGATCGCGCTCAGCGGCACCTCGGCCGTCGACTACTGGGGAAACCCGGCCGGTCCGACCACGCCGAACCGCGGAGCGTACGGCGGCCCCGCCCTCGCAGCGGCCACGTGCACGGACGACGGCGCGGCCACAGTGGTGTACGCCGGCCCCTGGAGCTCCGGGGGCAGCACCACCTGCAGTAATCACAACGACCACTACACCAACGGCTCGGGCGCGTCGGCGTCCTTCACGTTCGCCGGAACGGAGGTGACCTACTACGCCTCACAGACCGCCGACAACGGAATCGCGTCGATCTCGATCGACGGTGGGACTGCCGTGGACGTCAACCTCTACGCGCCGACGAAGACCCTGGGCCTGCCCGTCTACACCAGCCCGCTGCTCTCCGCAGGCAGCCACACGGTGGTGGTGAGCTCCACCGGGCGGACCGATCCCCGCTCCTCCGGGACGTTCGTCAGCCTCGACGCCTTCAGCGTGAGGTAGTACTCCGTCACCTCGGACCGCGGCGCACCACGGTGCGCCGCGGTCCCTGGGCGTCGGTTGGGTCGGGCGAGGCACAGCGCTGGTCCATGGCTCCACTGTCGGAACAGGCGGGCGTTGTCGACGGAGCACAGCAGCTCCTTCCGCAACCTTCCACAACGAGGCACGTCCGCCCGCAACGCACACCAGTCATGCTCTACCGCGGCCGAGCGCGGCCGGCATCGTCGGCGTGATGAACAGACGGCGGCTCGTCCTCGCTCGAAACATCGGGTCGGCCCGATGAGTCCAGTGCGTCGACCCGCCGCCAGCACCTCAGTGAATGGCGGAGGTTCCCTTTGAGCACCGCGTAGGTGCTGACGTCCCGTGGCAGGGCATCGCGTTCGACGCGGGAAGGCAAGTCCAGATGGGACGTCCGGCGAAGTACTCGGACGAGTTCCGACGTGATGCTGTCGCGTTGTACCGAGCCGCAGGCGGCCGACGCACGTTCGCCGCGGTCGCGAGGACGACCGCGGTCAACCACGAGACCCTGCGGAACCGGGTGCGGGCCGCCGACGCCGAGACGGCGGTGCCCGGGCCGGCGCTGAACGACGGCGAGCGGGCCGAGCCCGTGCGGCTTCGTAAGGCCGAGCGCGAGTGGCGGGTCCGTACAGCCAGCCAGCGGTGTAACTCGGGTTGTGTGAGTTACCGGCGGCCGACCGAGAGTAGACCGTCGAAGGCGATGTCGAACGCCTGGAGTGCGGGCTTCCACCTCATGGTTCAGCGCTTCCGTCCCTGGCCGGTGGGATCAAGGCTCATCACGGCCGGGTAGACGCACTTGAGCGCCGCTGTCTCCGTGGGGAAGTGCCCGCGGGCTCGGACCGCCTTGCGTATGCGCGCGTTGACCGACTCGATGGCGTTGGTCGTGCACACGATAGGGCGGATCTCCGCGTCGAACCGGAGGAACGGTACGAACTCGGCCCAGGCGTTCTCCCAGAACCGAACGACCGCCGAGTACTTGGCGCCCTCACCCCGTCGCCGGCCCACAGCCCGAGGATGTCGCGGGTGCCGTCGACGTTGGCGGCCAGGGCGACGTGGACCGGTCGGTTCGCCACGTGCCCGTCGCGGACCGTCACGTGCACGCAGTCGATGGAGGTCACCGGGCAGACCGGGCAGACCGGGCCGACCGGGCCGAGCGGCCTGTTCTGCCAGTCCGGCATCCCGTCCGTGACCTTGTGGGTGATGCTGGAGATGGTCGTCTTCGACACGTTCGAGCCGTAGGCCTCGGCCAGGTGGGCCGAGATGTCACCGTGCGTCGGACCCCTGGTGGACAGTGACAGCACCATCTCGTCCACGCCTGCCAGGCGGCGCTGCCGCTGCTTGACGATCTGAGGCTCGAAGCTCCCGTCCCGGTCGCCGGGCACCTCGATCGCGACCGGGGCGACCTCGGTCAGCACGGTCTTGGACCGGATCCCGTCGTGGGAGTTGCCGCTTCCCACCCCGGCCGGGTCGTGCTTCTCGTAGCCGAGGCGGTCGGTGATCTCGCCTTCGAGGGCGGACTCCAGCCCGCGCCTGGTCAGCTGCTGAAGCAGTCCGCCCGTGCCGGTCACTGCAGGCCGCCTGCACGGGCCCGGTTGACCAGCTGCCCGGTCAACCGGTCATCCAGCAGGTCCGCCGACAGCTCTGCCAGCCGGACCTCTTCAACCGCCTCAACCGAGACAGTCATGTCGCTCAGCAGGTGCTACTTCCACGATCGGGAGTTACACCGATGACCGACGGACCCCGACCCGGGGTTCGATTCCCGCGTCGGGGTCCTGTGCGTGTCGGGGACGTCGGCGGCGACCGGCCGGGCAACCTCTATGGCTGCCCAGGCCGGCGCGCGCCGGCTCGGCCGGCGCAGGTCACTGCGCCGGCCGAGCCCTGATGGTCAGAAGTTGTAGACCTCGAAGGAGTAGAGGGAGTAGCCGAAGGTGGTGCCGCGGGTGGTGCCGTTCATTCGGATGTAGCGGCCGGAGCCGGTGAGGCCGGTGAGGTCGTTGGTGCCTCCAGTGCCGGTGGTGGTGGTGTAGATGGTGGTCCAGGTGGTTCCGTCGTTGGAGGTCTGGATCTGGTAGGCCTTGCCGTAGGCGGCCTCCCAGGTCAGCTTGACTTCCTTGACGGACTGGGTGGTGCCGAGGTCGATCTGCAGCCACTGCGGGTCGGAGTAGTTGCTCGCCCAGCGGGTTGCGGGCTTGCCGTCGGTCGCGAGGGTGGCGCCGAGGGTACTGACCTCGACGGAGGATGCGGTGGTGGGCCGGCCCTGGGCGAGGTCGGTGCCGGTGACGGTCCAGGTGAGGATGGTGTAGCCGGAGGCGCCGGTGGTGTCGGTGGCGGTGACGGTGACGGCGGTGGTGCCGACGCTGACGGGGGTGCCGGTGATCTGGCCGGTTCCGGCGTTGATGGTCAGGCCGGGGGGCAGGCCGGTGGCGGTGTAGGTGAGGCTCTGGCCGGTGGCGGAGTCGGTGGCGCTGATCTGGAGCGGGGTGATGGGTGCGCCGGGGGACGTGGTCCGGTTGCCGGGGTTGGTGACGGTGATGGTGTTGGTGTTGGTGCCGCCGACGGCGGTCAGGGTGAGGGTCTGGGCGTTGGCGGGGCGGGTGTCGGAGCCGGTTCCGGCGTTGTCCCAGTTCCGCTGGGGGGAGGTCAGGACGGACTGGGTGCCCTGGTTGGTGAGGCTCAGCGCGAGGCCGCTGTAGCGGTTGACGAGTCGGAAGGCGCCGGTGGGGGTGGAGGCGCCGCTGGGGGTGGGCGTGGTCCGGGTGGCCTGGACGGACCACTGCTGGCCGATGCCGGCGGGGGTGCTGAGGGAGCCGGGGGTGACGGCGGCGCTCCAGGCGCGTCCGGCGTTGCCGGTACCGACGCCCAGTGCCTGGCCGGAGGCGGTGTTGGTGATGGTGTAGAAGCCGTCACCGGTGGCGGTGAACTTCCACTGCTGGGAGGGGGCGGTGCCGCTGGTCACCAGGCTGCTGCCGCTCTGGTCGAGGTAGCGGCCGTTGCCCGCGGCGATCTGGTACGTCCGACCGGTGTCCACCGGGGACGGCAGGTCGGCGCTGGTGCGGGGCGCGACGGTGATCTCCCGCGAGCTGCTCCCGCAGTCGACGAGGCAGTAGGAGCGGAAGGTCTTGCCGAGGACGGTGCCGTCGGTCTTGTTACCGGAGTCGACCAGCCACCGGTACCAGGAGGCGTTCTCGGTGCCCGGGACCAGGCCCATGTCGGTCCACTTCTGGGTGGCCAGGTCGTCGGTGGAGTAGAAGTGCAGGGGGGTGAACACGCGGGTGTTCTGGGCGATGTCGTTCTGCGGGGTGCCGATGTACTTGCCGAGGTAGGCGTTCCAGGCGATGTTCATGACGGTGAGCTGCGAGTTGTCCGGCATGGTGCCGGCGGCGACCTGGGCGGCGGCTCCACCGGTCGTGGACGGCTTGTAGTCCTCGTTCGGTGCGGTATAGCCGGTGCCGCCGCCGTCGGCGGGGATGATGTTGCTCTCGGCGCCGCCGACGCCGGGGGTCTGCCAGGCGCCGTTGTACCACTTCTTCCAGGAGGAGCCCGCCATCTTCCCCGAGATCGGGGCACGGGCGACGTGCTGCTCCCAGATGTTGCCGCCGGCAACACCGGGCTTGGCAATGACGCGGGTGGCGTAGTAGACGTAGAAGTAGCCGGAGGCGTAGTCGACGAACAGGCGCTGGTCGCCGTCGCCGTAGTAGTACGTCTGGTTCGGGAACGCCGCGGTGTCGCCCCGGGTGGTGCTGTAGGGCGAGGTGAGGGCGTGTTCCTGGATGGTCCAGGTGGCGCCGTGGTCCTTGGAGACGGCGTTGTCGATGCCGTCGAAGTGGTAGCCGTCGCCGAAGGGCGAGCCGGTGAACTCGTTGTGGACGAGGCCGTACCACCAGCCGGTGTCGGGGTCGACCCAGACACCGACGAGGTCGCAGTAGTTGGGCTGGGAGTAGGTGGTGCCCGGCCCGGTGGAGGTGGCGGTCAGGCCGGTGGGGCTGTTGTTGCACCGCGAGGTGGTGTTGCTGTTGTCGGGGGTATCGCTGATGGGGTCGCGGGTGGCGCTGTCGTAGTTCGCGCCCGAGTAGAAATGCCACTCCTTGGCATCGTTGCCGTAGCCCGCGTTGGCGTTCTGAAAGTAGAACTTCCCGTCGGCGTCGGTGTAGCCCGCGGTCGGGGCGTCTCCGCCGCCCCCGGAGACGGTGGCTCCCGCGGTGAGGATGACGCCGGGCTGGGGTGCGGTGGTGGAGCCCCACTTCTGGGTGGTCTGCGAGGGGTCGCAGGGGGCGAGTCCGATCCGGGCGTAGTTGACGACGGTCCCCTGGACGGCGAGGCACTTGCCGGACTTGGCGCTGTAGACGGTGCCGTCGGGCAGGTACTTGAACTTCTGCTGGGGGGCGCCGGCGTTGCAGTCGTAGAGCTGGACGAGCGCACCGGTGGCGTTGGAGCCGCCGGTGACGTCCAGGCACTTGGTGGTACTGCCGATGGTGACGGTGAGGCTGCCGTTGTCCTGCCAGGTCCAGTTCTGCGCGCTGGCGCCGTTGCAGGTGAACAGCTGGACGGTCGCGCCGTTGGCGGTGCCGAAGTCGGCGTCGTCCAGGCACTTGCCGCCGATGGTGACGGTGCCGGGGGCACTGGCCGCTTCAGCGGTGGGGGTGACGGTCACGGCCGCGGCTGCGGCCACCGCCAGGGAGAGGGCCGCAGCGAGGCCTGCCCTGGCGGTGGTTGTTCTGTGGCGCATCGTTTCTCCTTACCTAGTGGGGATCGGGTACTGCGGACGAGCGCGGTGTGGAGTGCGCTCAGATCTTGACGTGGGCGACCAGTTGGTCGATGAAGGCGGCCCACTCAAGCCTGGTGGAGGGCTTGCCCTCGATGCCGGGCCGGGTCTGCCAGGGCAGGGGGCCGGTCTCGCGGCGGAATTCCACGCCGACCGCTCCCAGTCGGGGCAGGTGCGCGGCGAGGCGGGTGCGGAAGTCGTCGTAGACGGCGGCGAGGAGGAGTTGCAGGAGTGGCTGGCAGGCGTAGAACACCCAGCGATGTCGCCAGCCTCGATGAAGGAGGAATTGGCCCTCGTCGGCGCGCAGACGGGAGGGGCGGGGCACGAGCATGGCGTCGGTCATCCCTTCACCGCTCCGGCGGAGACCCCGGAGACGAGCTTGCGCTGGATGATCAGAAAGAAGACGACCACCGGGAGGGAGAAGATGACAGACCCGGCCGACCGGCCGCCGAAATCGGTCCCGGCGAGGGGAGTGCTGAAGGAGGCGAGCCACACGGGCACGGTGGAGCGGCTCCGGTCCTTCATGAAGGTGTAGTGATGAGGTAGTCGTTCCAGGCGGCGATGAAGGCAGGGATGCCGGTGGCGACGACGCCGGGGACGACAAGCGGGAAGAGGATCTTGCGCAGGATCTGCCAGGTGGAGGCGCCGTCGATGCGCGCACCGTTCATCGCATTCCCCAGGGGTGCGTCCGGCGGGCCGGCCGCCGGACAGGGGTCACGGGTGTCTGGCCCCGTTGCAGGTAGCGGACGTGCGCGAGTCGCGTCGCCGCGAGGCGGTCGGGGACGGATGTGTAGGGGGTGGACAGGTGGGGGCGGGCAGGGGCTTCAGAGGATCCCCGGTTCCGCGGAGAGGACAGGGCTGGCGGCACCGACACCGAGGAGGACGAGGTCGTCGTCGCCCGCGAGGGAGCGGATCCTCAGAAAGGCGCTGATGGGCGACAGGGTGTGCGCCCTCGCGGTCTCAAGGGCCGTGTCCGGGAGGAGGGGCCTTCGATGGGGTCGGCAGGTTCGGTCAGGACGACCTCATGCAGGTTGAGGACGCTGATGATCGGCGCGAGGACGGTGCCGAGGACCCGCCGGCCTGCGCCGGCGCAGGGACGCCGACTTGCCCACTCGGGCACCGCCGTCCTGACGGGGACCCACGTCGGCGACCAGTCCGTCGCGCGCCAGGTCCGCGACGAGAACCGAGATCGTCGGAGCGGTCAGCCCCGATGGCCGGGCGATGTCGGAGCGGCTCATCACACCCTGGTGGTACAGGGTGGACAGCACCAGCGAGCGTTTGTGGGCTCGGCTGTCCTGCGTGCTTGCCTTCGTGCGACCCGCCGGTCTGCGCCCGGTGGGGGACACCTGGAACAGGCCGCGCTGCAGGCGCGCGGCTTTGTGGGAACAGCAAAGTCGGTCACGCGGGCACTCCCTCAGATCGCCCGTCCGGTCTTTCTTAAGCTGCCTTTACTTAAGATGGTTTAAATATTTGGTCCACGTTCTCGCCCCTGTCAAGAGGTGCGCGGGTCGAAAATCGCACAACTCCCGGGGCTGGTCGCTCAGCGTAAGCAGGGCGATCTGCCGCCGGGGCCCGCGCCGGTCGCAGGTCCCTCCTCGGGGAGCGCCCTGCGGTGCCAGTCGAGATCCGGCGCGAAGGACGGTCATGCAGAGCCACGTTCGGCCCGAGCTGGGATACGCTCCCCGCCAGGGCTGGACCCGCGGGAGGGCTGTACCTGTCGGGCGGCCACTCCGCCCCGGACGTCAAGGAGGCGACTTCCTCCTCCTTGACGTAACTCTCAGCTACTGGCACCGTTGCTTGAATCTGCTTGCTTTGGCGGCCCATCGAGCAGATTCAAGCGGCAGCGCTCCTGCCCGGCGTGGACGAGATGGTGCTGTGGCCGCCCCGAGAACCCGTCTGCGCGACCGCCCTCGGACCGAACGACCAAGGACTCCCTACTCATGGCATTCCGCCTACTCCCGGCCCGACCCACAGGTGCAGCCCCGGCACCCCGCTCCGCGGGAGCCACTGTGGTGAAGGTCCCCGTGCTGCTCGGCGCGGCCGCTGCCTGCGCGGTGACCGTCGGATCGGCCGTCCTCGCGGCACCGGCCGCGGCCGAACCCGCGCCCCAGAGCGTCGACCACCGCGCCGTGGTGCTCGTCAACTTCCGCAACCGCGCACTCGCCGACCCCCAGAAGGCCCACGACCAGGCCGTACAGAACTTCTTCGGCGCCAAGGACTCCCTCGCCGCCTACTACGCCGCGAACTCCGGAAACCGGCTGAGCATCCTCCCCGCCAAGGGCGACGGCGTCTTCGGACCGTTCACGATCGACATGGACGACCCCTCCACCTGCGACACCGGACAGATGAACGACCTCGCCCGCAAGACGATCCCCGACGTGACGTTCGACCACATCTCAGTCGTCTTCAACAGCGCCTACTGCAGCGACTGGTGGGGACTCGGCTCGATGCCCGGCCCCAACTCCTGGTACCACGAAGGCGCCATGGCCGACAAGGCCGCCATCGTCCACGAATCCGGCCACAACCTCGGATTCGCCCACCAGGAACGCCAACTCTGCAAGACCGGCAGCTACACCACCTGCACCGCGGACGGCTACAGCACCCGCACCCCCATGGGCGGAGGCGGCGAGAAGAAGGGCCTCACCGCACCAGAACTCCTCTCCCAGAAGTGGCTCACCGCCCAACAGGTCACCACCCCCTCGACCACCACCACCGTGCACCTCACCCCACTCCACGCACCCGGCACCTCCGGAGTGCGCGCGGTCGACCTCCCCCTCGGCACCGGCAAGGACCGCATCGTCGTCGAGTACCGCGTACCCGACCCCGCCACCGCGGACCGCGACGTCGCCAAGGGCGTGGACGTCTACCGGATACCGGCAGGCCACTACGACCACGCAGTCATGATCAGCAACACCAAACACGACAACAAGACCGCCACCGGCTCCTTCACCACCACCGGCACCCCGCTCTCCGACACCACCGCACACCTATCCATCAGCATCACCCAGACCACCGCCACCGGCGCCGACATCGCCATCAAGTTCGGCGACGACCCCACCACCCCGCCAACCGGCAAGCCCACCACCCCCACCCCGACCCCCACCGACCCGGGAAGCACCCCCACGCAACCCCTCCCCTCCGCCACGCCACCAGCCCCACCCTCCTCCGACCAACCGGACGACCACACCGCCATCGACTCCACCACCCCGACCGCCACACGGACCGACGGCGGATGGCTCGCCCACACCAGCGGCGGCAACACCGGAGCCGGCATCATCGCCGCCCTCATCACCACCAGCGCCAGCACCCTGCTCATCCTCCGCAGACGCCGCACACACCACACCCACCGCAAACACTGACACCGCACCACCCGGTTCCGGGCGGCGCACTCCCGTTGGGAGGCGGAGAGAAGGGCCCGCGTCCGGTGCGGCACTGACCGATACTTCGGGGGCGCTTCATCTCGGCGGTCAAAAGGCGCTGACCCCTTGCCTTCGAGTAGTGACAGGTCTATACCAAATCTGGGTGGGCGCGGTCGGCCGTCATTTGGGCGAGCAGCATGCCTGATTTCGAGCTCGCCCCAGCGGGGGATCGCCGTGCTCGGCCTGTGGGCGGCCCCGCCGACCAGTCATACAGGCCCGGTGGGCAACGGTGATTACCCATGTGACCTGGGTATTCGTACCTGGGTCCGATCCGTCAACCAGTCGCACCGCGGCTCGATCAAAGCGATCGGCACCTGTGCCGGGTGGGCATGGGCGGATCCTCGCAGGACCAACGTCATCCAGGTTCATGGGCTGAAGCATGTTAAATCTTCGACGGAAGTCTTGACGGCACCCATAGGCAGTCTCATGCTGCAACCCAGCAGCGCACCTTTCATGCAGGTGCATCGCCAGGACTGTTCCTGCGCCCATATGCCGCTATCTCCGCTGTTCACAGGAACGACCGCGGTATTCCCTCACCGTGCGGTCCCGGCCAGTCCTGAGCTCGACCCCAACGTATCCCCACGTATCCTTGGAGGTCCTGTGTACAAGTCTCGAAGGCAAGCGAGGCGACGAACGTCCGCTCTCGCCGCCCTGGCTCTGGTCGCGTCAGGTGTCGGTGTGTTGGGCACGGACGCTGGCACCACGGGCGCCGGCGCCACGGCGGTTGCTGATGTCAGCAGCGCGTGTCCGTGGGTGGGTTCCAGCGCCCCGATCCCGCAGCGCGTCAGCCAGCTGATGTCGCAGATGACGCTGGCCCAGGAGGTCCAGCTGATGACCGGGGACGGGCAGTACGCCCAGGGCTATGTCGGGTCCACGGCGCCGATCGGTTCGCTGTGCATCCCTGCGATGCACCTGGAGGACGGCCCGGCCGGGGTCGGCGACAGCCTGGGGGGAGCGACGCAGCTGCCCGCACCGGTCGCCGCCGCGGCCACCTGGGACACCTCGGCCCAGCAGACCTACGGCCGGGTGGTCGGGTCCGAGCAGGCGGCCAAGGGGACCACGGTCCAGCTGGGGCCGACCATCAACATCGTGCGCGACCCGCGCTGGGGCCGCGCCTTCGAGTCCATCGGCGAGGACCCGTACCTCAACGGGCAGATGGGCGCCGCAGACATCCGCGGCGTGCAGTCCGCCGGTGTCATGGCCCAGGTCAAGCACCTGGCGGTCTACAACCAGGAGACCAACCGCGAGCAGGAAAACGCGGTCGTCAGCAACCAGGCGTTGCAGGAGATCTACCTGCCGGCCTTCCAGGCCGCCGTCCAGCAGGGTGCCGCCTCCTCGGTGATGTGCTCCTACAACAAGGTCAACGGCGCCAAAGCATGTGAGAACCCCTACCTGCTCAACACGGTGCTGCGCGGACAGTTCGGCTTCAAGGGTTTCGTCACCTCCGACTGGGCCGCCATACAATCCACCACCGGCGCCGTGAACGCGGGACTGAACCAGAACATGCCGGATGCGGGCGGCTTCTACGGCCAGACCCTGGTGAACGCGGTCAACAGCGGCTCGATCTCCAAGGCCACGGTGGACACGCTCACCGCGCAGATCCTCACCCAGATGTTCGCCTTCGGACAGTTCGACAAGCCCAACCCCGGGTCCTTGAACCAGAACGCCACGACCGCGGCGAACCAGGCGAGCGCCACGCAGATCGCCCAGGAGGGCACGGTTCTGCTGAAGAACAACGGCGGCGCGCTGCCCATCACCAGCCCCGGCGTGCACTCGGTCGCCGTCATCGGCGAGGACTCCGGGCCCCTGACGCGGTACGCGGGCGGCGGCAGCGCGGTGGTCCTGGGCCAGAACCAGGTCACCCCCTATCAGGGCATCGCCACTCGCGCGGCAGCCTCCGGCATCAGCGTCACCCAGGCGTTCGGCCCGCGCAAGAACGGGGCCCTGCCCGATGTTCCCGCAAGTGTGCTGCACCCGTCATCCGGCAGCGGCTCAGGCCTGACCGGCGCCTACTACGCCAACACCAGCCTGTCGGGAACACCGGTGGCCACCCGCACGGACGCCGCCGTCGACTTCAACTGGAGGGGCGAATGGGGTTCGCTCACCCCGCTGCCCGGCCTGATCAACAGCAACGGCGCCAGCTGGTCGGCCAAGTGGACCGGCACCCTGACCCCGCCGACCACCGGGACCTACACGTTCTCCCTGACCAGTGACGACGGCAGCCGCCTGTTCGTCAACGGCCAGCCGGTCATCGACGCCTGGCAGAACCAGGCTGCCACCACCAGGACCGGCACCATCAGCCTGACCGCCGGGACACCGGTGACGATCGAGACCGACTACTACCAGGCCGGCGGCAACGACGCCAGCATCACCCTGGGCTGGCAGCCGCCCGGCACCCCGGACCCGCTGACCGAGGCCGTCGCCGCGGCGAGGAACTCCGACATCGCCGTGGTGTTCGCCGGCAACTACGAGGGAGAGCCCAACGACCTCACCGGGCCCGGGGCCATCGACCTGTCGGCCAACGACAACCAGCTGATCTCGGCTGTCGCCGCGGCCGGCAAGCCCACGGTCGTGGTGCTCCACACCGGCTCCGCGGTCACCATGCCGTGGCTGCCCTCGGTCGCCGGCGTGATCGAGGCCTGGTATGCCGGACAGGGCAGCGGCACCGCCATCGCGAACGTGCTCTTCGGGGACTACAACCCGTCCGGGCACCTGCCGATCACCTTCCCGACCTCGCTCGCCCAGGTCCCGGCCGGCACGCCCGCGCAGTGGCCGGGCCAGAACCTCACAGTGCAGTACCCCGAGGGCGTGAACGTCGGCTACCGCTGGTACGACAGCCAGGGCCTGACCCCGATGTTCCCGTTCGGCTACGGCCTGTCCTACACCACGTTCGCCTTCAGCAACCTGAGCATCAGCCCCCTGACGCGGGGCGGGTCCGCGACGGTGACCGCGACCGTCACCAACACCGGCTCGCGCGCCGGTGCCGATGTCGCGCAGCTGTACGTCACCGACCCGGCCGCCTCCGGGCAGCAGCCACGACATCTCGAGGGCTTCGCCCGGGTGAACCTGCAGCCGGGCCAGAGCCAGAGCGTCAGCTTCCCGCTGACCGAGCAGAACCTGCGGTACTGGAACACGAGCACGGACGCCTGGGCCACCAGCACCGGCGCTTACGGCATCGCGGTCGGCGACGCGGACTCCGCCGCCGCACTCACCCTGACCGGAACCCTGACGGTCTCCGCCGGCCAGCTCGGCCAGCCGGTGAGCGTCACCAACCCCGGCCCGCAGGAGGGCCTGGCCGGCACGACCGTCCCCTCCGTGCAGGTCGCCGCCACCGACACGACCGCCGGGCAGACGCCGGCCTTCACCGCGACGGGCCTGCCCGCCGGAGTGTCGATCTCCTCGACCGGCCTGATCACCGGCACGCCGACGACCACGGGCACCAGCACCGTCACGGTGACCGCCAAGGACGGCAACGGCGCCCAGGCGACAACCTCGTTCACCTGGACCGTCGCACCGGCGGCCACCGTGGCCCGGACCGGACCCGTCACGGGCTACGCCTCACTGTGCCTGGACGTACGCGCAGCCAGCAGCGCCGACCGCACTCCCGTACAGGTGTACACCTGCAACGGAACCGGCGCGCAGAGCTGGACCACCCAATCCGACGGCACACTCCGGGCGTTCGGCAAGTGCCTTGACGTGAACGGCGCCGGCACGGCGGACGGCACACTCGTGCAGCTGTACACCTGCAACGGTACCGGCGCACAGAACTGGCAGCCGCAAGCCACCGGCGAACTGCGCAACCCGGCCTCCGGCAAGTGCCTCACCGACCCCGCCTCCGGCCCCTCCGGCACCCAGCTGGTCATCTTCAGCTGCAGCGCCGGCGCCAACCAGAAGTGGACCCTGCCCTGACCTCTTGACGGCACAACCCCGAACCAGACTGGTCGGCTGCCCCTCTCGCACTCGCGGGATGGGGCAGTCGACCATTTCATGTAAGGCCGAGGCTGCAGCTCGCTCGCAAGTCGCGCAAGTCGTTCGCCCGGACCTCGCGCTGCCTGCGCCAGGTCGAGGAACGGCGCGGCCAGCCCGACGGCGGCCAGCACTGACCCGGGAACCCCGACCGTGGTGTCACCCACTGGGCAGTCCGGTGAACCCTCCAAGTGCCGCCTTTCGCCCGCTCGGCCCGTGACCGCGTGTGGCGACCGGCCTGGCGGCTGCGCGGCCCGTCCGTCTGGGCCTGCACCCCGGTGCTCCCGGTCCCGTCGTCCCTCGCCAGTACACCGGCCACTGCAGGCGGGGCCGGACACGGCCGGCCGGCCCACCAGGCCGCCCTACGCCACTGCCGGGCGTGGAACAGCCGCTTCGCTCACCCCTGGGCCATGCGACCCACGCCACCGCGCAGGCCGTCCCGCAGCGACGGGCCCCGGCGAGGACGCTGCCGAGCCGGAGGCAGCCGCCGCCACGACCGGGGCAGTCACCGAAGCGCGTAGTCATCAGGTGGACCGCGTACCGCGTACCTGTGCTTCTCTCCCCCCTTGAGGCCGGATTCGGCCGCTCGGCGGGTGTGCGCAATCGTTACATCCGCTGAGTTTCAGGCCCTTGACAGGGGTTCGGCCAGAACTGATTATTTAAACCATCTTAAGTAAAGCCGTCTAAGAAAGTGCATGCGGGTGGCTGGAATCGGAAGGAGTGCTACGCCGTGAGTGAGTCCGTCCGTACCGCTGTGGCCGCGGGCCGCCGCCCGCCGCGGGGTCTGTTCGATCTGCCGCCGACGCGGCGCCGGCGGCAGGAGCGAACGAAGGCGCAGACTCAGGACAACCGGGTCCACAATCGTTCGCTCGTCCTGGCGACGCTCTACCGCGAGGGTGCGATGAGTCGCGCCGACCTGTCGCGGGTGTCGAGTCTGACCGCGCCGACGGTCTCCGCGCTGGTGGCCGATCTGGAGGCGGACGGCCTGGTCGCGGACGTCGTGCCCCGCCTGGAGGGCGCCCGGCGTCAGGGGAAGCCGTCGATGCTGGTGGAGATCCAGGACGACGCGGTGAACCTGGTGGTGCTCGACCTGTCGCACGGCGAGTACTTCCGGGGGGCGGTGACGAACCTGCGGGGTGAGGTCGTCGAGCGGTCGCAGGTGGCCGTCGGCGACGCGCTCGGCGAGGCGGCCCACGACCTGGTGAACGAGCTGGTCGCCGATCTGCTGGAGCGTGCTCCCCGACGGGTGTTGGGGATCGGCGTCGGCTCTCCCGGCATCGTCGACGACACGGGCACCGTCCGGCAGGCCGCCCACCTGGAATGGCACGACCTGCCGCTGGCCCGCCGGCTCACCGACCGCTTCGGCATCCCTGCCTACGTCGGCAACGACGTCAACACGGCGGCCCTGGCCGTACTGCACTTCCGCGGCTCCGAGGCGCAGAACCTGATGGTGATCGCCACCGAGCACGGTGTCGGTGCCGGGCTGGTGGTCGGCGGCGAGCTGGTGGCGGGGGAGCAGTTCGCGGCGGGCGAGATCGGACATCTCACGGTCGACGTCGACGTCGACGGCGAGCCGTGCGTCTGCGGACGCCGGGGCTGCCTGGACCCGATGATCGACGCCGGGCATCTGCGAGCACGCCTGGCGGCCACTGCGGACTCCGGGCACGACGCGATCCTGGCCGACGCCGGCCAGGCCCTGGGCACGGTACTCGCCCCGATCGCCTGCGCACTCAACCTGAACGAGATCGTCCTGACCGGGCCCGCCGACCTGATCGACGGCCCGTTACTGCGCGCAGCCGTCGAGACGGTGCAGGCGCGCACGCTCGCCCCGATCGGCGCGTCGTTGACCATCCGGTCACTGGCCGGGGACGACGACCTGATCCTGCTCGGCGGGGCGTGCCTGGTGCTCGCCGCGGAGCTCGGTGTCCTCTGAGCTCCGGCCGACCCACAGATCTCTGGGCCGAGAACACCCGGTGACGCCGCGGCTGCAACCGCTCGTCGCCGGCCCGACCCAGACACCCGTGAGTACTACCCAACAGTCCGGTGATGTTACCCGCCGGACATACTGCTAGGAAATCCCATGAACCACAGATCACGCGGTGCCGCCACGGTCCTCGCCCTGGCCATCGCCGTCGCCCTGAGCGCCTGCGCCAGCACCGGCACGGGTACCTCCGCGGACACCACACCGCAACCCGTCTCCACCGTCAAGGGCGAGGGCAAGACCCTCACCGTCTGGGTGATGGACGGCGACTACTCGGACCCGTCGCTCAAGGCGATCAACGACGCGTTCACGCAGCAGACCGGCGCCAAGGTCGACGTCCAGATCCAGGCCTGGGACGGCATCGACACGAAGGTCACCACCGCGCTGGCCACCTCGAACCCGCCGGACGTGCTGGACCTCGGCAACACCCAGGTCGCCAGCTTCGCCGCCAACGGCGGCCTCAAGGACCTCACCCCCTACGCCGCCGACCTGAGGCAGGGCCAGACCTGGCTGGCGGGTCTGGTCGCCCCCGCGACCGTCGACGACAAGCTCTACGCCGTCCCCGGCTTCGCCGGCGCCCGCGCCGTGATCTACAACAAGACCATGTGGGCCAAGGCCGGCGTCGTCAAGGCCCCGACCACCTTCGCCGAGCTGACCGACGACCTCACCAAGGTCAAGGCCGCCAACCCCGACGCAGACTTCTCCCCGCTCTACCTCCCCGGCCAGAACTGGTACGCGGGCATGCAGTTCGTCTGGGACGCCGGCGGCGACATCGCCGCCGAGACAGGGTCGAAGTGGACCGCGGGCTTCGGCAGTGACAAGGCGCAGGCCGGCCTCGCCGACTTCAAGGCCTTCCAGAACCAGTTCTCCACCGCCGCCTCGCGGACCGTCGACACCGCCACCCCCGACCAGGCCCAGATCTTCGCCGACGGCAAGGCCTCCGCGATCATCGCCTCCGGCGGCTTCGTCGGACGCATCCAGAAGGCCAATCCCAAGCTCACCGACGCCGACCTCGGCACCTTCCCGCTGCCCGGCAAGTCCGGCAAGGCCCAGCCGGTCATGCTCGGCGGTTCCGACTGGGGCATCGCCGCCCGCAGTGCCAACGCCGACCTCGCCCTGCAGTGGACGAAGATCGCCGCCGGCCCGGACATCCAGAGCAAGTGGGTCGTCGGCCACGAGGGCTTCATCCCCAACAGCATCGAGGGCATCAAGGCCGCCACGGCCTCCATCGGCGAGCTGAAGAAGGGCTTCTTCGACGCCGCCCTCAACTCCAAGGCCACCCCCGCCAACGCCAACTGGGCCCATTTGGAAAGCAACAAGGACATCAACAACCTCTTCGTGGCGGTCGCCTCCGGAAGCAAGAGCCCCCAGGAAGCCGCGAGCGCCTTCGACGCCGCGGCGAACACGGCACTCAACGCCGGTCAGTAGCGCCCCCGGGCGCCCCGACGAACCCCCGGGGCGCCCCTCCCGCCCTAGGCCGTGCCTCACCTTTCCCGCCGGGCGCACGACGCGAACGGTGAGGCACGCTCTACGCCGACCGGACAAGAGAACACCAATGACAACCCAACCCATGGCGGGCACGAGCCGCACCAGCAGGCTCCGCCCGTACACCTCCTCCCGCCGTCGCTCCTCGTGGGCCCCGTGGTGGTTGCTGTCCCCGGCGGGTCTGGTGATGCTCACCGTGACCGCCGCGCCGATCGTGTTCCTGATCTACACCTCCTTCACCGACTACAACCAGCGTTCCCTGTTCACCGGCAGTTACCATCTGGTGGGCCTGCGGCAGTACTCCGTGCTGCTCGACGATCCGCAGTTCTGGCGCGCCCTGCTGCGCAGTGTGCTGTTCACGGCCGCGATGGTGGCCGGCAGCGTCGCGGTGGGCACGGCCGTAGCCCAGCTCCTGACCCGTCTTGCCACTGCGATGCGCCTGACGGTGACGATCGTTTTGATCCTTGCCTGGGCGATGCCGACGGTGGCGTCGTCCCTGGTGTGGAAGTGGCTCTTCCAACCCGGCTACGGTGTCGTCAACTGGCTGCTCACCCAGGTCGGGGTGTTCGGTGACATGACCAACACCGACTGGGCCAACGACCCGTTCCTGGCCTACCTGTCGATCTGGCTGCTGATCGTCTGGCAGGCCGTCCCCTTCATCGCGCTGACCCTGTACGCCGCGCTGACCCAACTGCCCCTGGAGCTCCAGGAGGCCGCCCGCCTGGACGGCGCCGGAGAGTTGCGGGTCTGGTGGCACGTGGCCCTGCCCTTCCTGCGCCCCACCCTGATGCTCGTCTCGCTCCTGTCGGTGATCTGGGACTTCAACGTGTTCAACCAGATCTGGCTGGTCTCCGCCGGAGGCCCCGACTCCGCGACCACCACGCTGGGGATCTTCGCCTACCGGACCGCGTTCGTCGCCTTCAGGATCGGCCAGGGCGCAGCCCTGTCGGTCATCACCACCGCCATCCTCGTCGCGATCACCGCCCTCTACATCCGCAACCTGCTGCGCTCCGGGGAGGACCTGTGAACTACCTTCGTACGCGCCGCAGTCGGGCCGGCAATCCGAAGGGCGGTGCGTTCGCCAACACGATCGCGGTCGTGTTCTGCCTGGTGTGGGTCTTTCCGGTGTACTGGATGGTGAACACCGCTTTCAAGCCGCGCTCCGAGGCGATGACCTCGACCCCGTTGTTCGTTCCGAAGTCCCCGACGCTGTCGAACTTCGATGCGGCGGTCAACCAGACCACGTTCTACCGGAACCTGTGGAACAGTCTGATCGTGGTGGGCGGCACGGTGCTGTTGGCCGTGGTGCTGGGGATGTTCGCGGCCGCCGCGTTGTCCAGGTTCAGGTTCCGGGGCAGGCGCGCCATCATGGTGGCGATCCTGGTCGTGCAGATGCTGCCCGGTTCGGCCCTGCTGATCCCGACGTTCCTGGTGTTCAACCGGGTCGGGCTGCTGGGGACCTACGCGGGTCTGATCCTCGCGTACGTCGCCGTGGTGCTGCCGTTCTCCATCTGGGTGATGCGGGGCTTCTTCCTCGCCGTTCCGGTGGAGGTCGAGGAGGCCGCCCGTCTGGACGGCGCCTCCACCTGGCAGATCCTTTACAAGATCCTTTTTCCGCTGGTCGCCCCGGGTGTCGTCGCCTCCAGCATCTTCGCGTTCATCGCGGCCTGGAACGACTACCTGGTGGCCTACACCTTCATGAAGGACCAGGACCAGTACACCCTCCCGGTGTGGCTCGCCTCCTTCAGCACCCCGATCACCGGCACCGACTTCGGCGGCCAGATGGCCGGCTCCGTCATCTTCTCCCTCCCGGTCGTCGTGTTCTTCCTGATCATCCAGCGCAAGCTCGTCTCCGGCGTCTCCGCCGGTGCTGTGAAAGGCTGACCCCACCCCATGCTCCTGCCCCGCCCCGCCTCGCTCCGGACCGGCGAAGGCGAGTTCCTCCTCGACGAGGCCACCGCCATCGCCGCCGGCGATCACCTCACCCCGACCGCCCTGTGGCTCCAGAGCGTCCTGCGTCCCGCCACCGGCCTGGCCCTCCCGATCAGCCCCGTCGCCCGGCGGCCGATCCGTCTGGGGCTTCGCTCGGACCTCGGGCAGGAGGCGTACCGTCTCACCGTCACCGCCGAGTGCGTGCTGATCGAGGGCGGCTCGCAGGCGGGGGTCTTCTACGGCTGTCAGGCGCTGCTCCAACTGCTGCCGCCGGCGGTCCACCGCCGCTCCCGGGCCTGGCTGCAGCGGTGGGCGGTGCCGGCCGTGACGGTGCAGGACGCGCCGAGGTTCCGCTGGCGCGGCGCGATGCTCGATGTCGCACGGCACTTCATGCCCAAGCACGACCTGCTGAGGTTCGTCGACCTGCTCGCGCTGCACCGACTGAACGTCCTGCATCTGCACCTGTCGGACGATCAGGGGTGGCGGGTCGAGATCCGCCGCTACCCCGGGCTGACCGAGGTCGGTGCCTGGCGCCGTGAGTCCCAGCTCGGGGCGCAGGAGGGCGCGCCGGGTGACGGCCGGCCCCACGGCGGCTACTACACCCAGGACGACATCCGGGAGATCGTCGCCTACGCCGCCGAGCGGCACATCACCGTGGTGCCGGAGATCGACGTCCCCGGACACTCCCAGGCGGCCATCGCCGCCTACCCGGCGCTGGGCGTCGGCGGTGAGCCGCTGGAGGTCCACACCCGGTGGGGCGTCAACCCGAACGTCCTCAACACCGAGGAGAGCACGGTCGCGTTCTACTGCGATGTCCTGGATGAGATCACCGACCTCTTCCCCAGCCTGTTCATCGGCATCGGCGGCGACGAGTGCCCCAAGGACCAGTGGCGCGCCGACCCTCGCACCCAGGACCTCATGCGTCAGCGCGGGCTGACGGACGAGAAGCAGTTGCAGTCCTGGTTCATCGGCCGGCTCGGAGAGCACCTCGCCACCCGCGGGCGCCGGGTCTTCGCCTGGGACGACATCCTGGAGGGCCCGGTCCCGGACGGTGCGGTTGTCGCCTCCTGGCGCGGCATGACCGGGGCCCGCACCGCGGCCCGCAGGGGCCACGACGTCGTCTCCTGCCCGGACGACCAGGTCTACCTCGACTACCGCCAGTCCGAGCACCCCGAGGAGCCGATCCCCTTCGCCGTCCCGCTGACCCTCCACGACGCCTACGGCTTCGACCCGGTCCCCCCCGGCCTCGCCCCGCACGAGGCGGCACAGGTCCTCGGTGGCCAGGCCAACATCTGGACCGAGCACATGGACTCCCCGCGCACCGTCGACTACTACGCCTTCCCCCGGCTGTGCGCCATCGCGGAAGCGCTGTGGAGCACCGGCGAACGCGACTTCGAGGACTTCCGCACCCGCCTCGCCGCGCACCTGCCCCGGCTGGAGGCGATCGGTGTCGAATTCCGCCGAGAGACCGGCCCCCTGCCCTGGCAGACCCGGCCCGGCATCGAGGGGAAACCCTCCACCAGGCTTGAGTGGGCCTCCCTTATCGACCAACTGGTCGCCCACATCAAGATCTGAGCGCCCCCCACGGCGCTCAGCTCACCCCCACTCCCCACAAGGTACGGAGAACGCCCCATGTACCGAAGAATGACCGCGGGACGGGCCGGCATCGCCGCCGTCCTCTCCCTGGCGGTGGCCGCAGCCGCGGCCGTGACCCTCACCCCCACCGCCGACGCGGCCAGCGCCCCCGGCACCGTCACCATCGGCGGCAAGTGCCTGGACGACGCCGACTACGGCACCGCCAACGGCGCGACCGTCCAGCTGTTCACCTGCAACGGCGCCACCGCGCAGAACTGGACCTGGCAGGACAACGGCAGCCTCACCGTCACTATCAGCGGCGTCACCAAGTGCCTGGACGTCACCGGCGGCTCCAACGCCACCGGTGCGCTCGTCCAGCTCTACGACTGCGACGTCAGCGCACGCCCCCAGCAGAAGTTCAAGTACCTGCCCGACGGCACCATCTACAGCGCCAAGTCCGGCAAGTGCCTCGCCGTCCAGGGGACCGTCGTCAACTACGCCCGGATCGGCCTCGCCACCTGCGACCCCGCGCAGACCACCCAGAAGTGGGGCTCCACCACCGTCCCCCAGCCCGGCGTCATCCTCACCGCGGGCAACAGCCTCTCCTCCGGCAACGGCAGCGACACCCCGAGCGCGGGCTACACCGACGCCGACGGGAAGTTCTACGTCCAGAACGCCAACGCGGGCTACGGCAACGATGCCAAGGAGTGGCATTTCTACTCGGGCGCGAACTACGACAGCCTCCTCAGCGACCCCATCAGCGATACCCCCGACAACAAGGTCACCATCTCGCGGTGCAACACCAGCCCCACCGGCCTGACCGCCACCTCCACCGGGCCGGGTACCACCTACTCCCAGCCCAACTACTGCGACCTGGCCGGGGTGTGGGTCGACCCCGACACCGGTTGGTGGTACGGCCTGGTCCACAACGAGTTCACCGGCTCGCCCTTCGGCGACGGCTCTCACTTCGACGGCATCGACAACGCCGTCTCCAAGGACCACGGCGCCACCTGGACCATCCAGGAACACGCCCTCACCTCGCCCTACAGCACCACCCGGGGCGACACCGCGGCGTTCCCGAACCAGACGTACTACTACGGCGACGGCGACCAGCGCCTGTTCGTCGATTACGCCTCCGGCTACTTCTACGTCTTCTACGCCACCCGCGTCATTGCCAAGCCCGGCACGACCGGCGGCAACGTCTGGGAGCAGCACGTCGCCCGTGCCCCGATCTCGGGGAAGATGGCGGGCTCCTCCTGGACGAAGTGGTACAACGGCGCCTGGACGACCCCCGGCGTCGGCGGCGCCGAGAGCAACATCATCCCCGCCGACGGCGGCGGCACCGGCTACACCGCACCGAACGAGGACTACAAGCCGTCCACCACCGGCTCAGCCGCCGCCCAGGTCGCCGCCGGCACCATGCCGGACAACTCCCCGCTCACGGTGATGAACATCGCCTGGAACGCCTACCTCGGCAAGTACATCGGCACCCCGCAGAACACCATCGCCCAGAAGAACTACGAGCTGACCAAGAACAACGCGGACATGACCCCCCTGCACTTCTACTCCACCGACGACCTGGCCACCCAGAAGTGGACCGACATGGGCCTGGTCCCGGGCACCGAGAACGCCTCCTGGTACCGGTGGCTGGTCGACTCCGGTAACAAGACCGACGGCACCGTCCTCGGCAAGACCTTCCGCTCCTACTGCAGCACCGACTGCGGGAGCAGCTCGCGGGAGATCACCGTCGCGCCCCGCACCAGCGCCGACCTGCCGTCCCCGGTGGACACCGGTCGGACGTACCAGATCGCCGCGGGCAACGGCCGCTACCTCGACCAGAGTGGCAGCAGCCTGGTGACCAGCGGCACCGCCCCCTCCCAGCAGTGGAGGTTCACCGCCACCGGTGACGGCTTCTACACCATCACCAACACCGCCTCCGGCCAGGCACTGGGCGTCGGCACCGGCAACGCCGGCCGCGCCTGGAGCGCCGCCGTCACCCCCGGCTCCCTCAGCACCCCCGCCGGCATCGGCCAGCAGTGGTCCATCCAGGCCACCCGGACCACGCCCACCCCCAGCGGCGCCTCCACCCCCACCGGCGCCTTCCGGCTCGTCAACCGCTACAGCGGCCTCGCGCTGAGCCTCACCAACCAGGGCGCCCAGTCCGTCCTGACCTCCCCCCAGCGGAACTGGGACAACGCCGGAACCGGCTCCGACACCCGCCCCGCCAACGCCCAGACCCTCACCCTGACCGCCGTCGGCGGCACCGCCGCCAACACCATCACCGTCACCAACCCCGGCAACCGGAGCACGGCCGTCGGCGCCGCCGTCACCCCGCTCCAGATCAGCGCCACCGACTCCGCCACCGGCCAGAGCCTCACCTACTCGGCCACCGGCCTGCCCCCCGGCCTGACCATCAACGCCGGAACCGGCCAGATCACCGGCACCCTGATCAGCGTCGGCACCGTCACGGTCACCGTCACCGCCACCGACACCACCGGCGCCTCCGGCTCCGCCAGCCTCACCTGGACCGTCACCGGCACCGACCTCGCCCAGGGTCGGTTCACCACCGCCTCCTCCGTCGAGGGCAACAGCACCAGCCTCACCGCCGACAAGGCCACCGACGGCTACCCCGGCACCCGCTGGTCCAGCGCCGCCTCCGACCCGCAGTGGCTGCAGGTCGACCTCGGCAGCACCCAGCCCATCAAGGAGGTCAAGCTGACCTGGGAGGCCGCCTACGGAAAGACCTACCAGATCCAGACCTCCAACGACCAAACCAACTGGACCACCATCTACACCACCACCACCGGCGACGGCGGCACCGACGACCTCACCGGCCTCAACGGCTCCGGCCGCTACATCCGCATGACCGGCACCACCCGCGCCCCCACCGGCTACGGCTACTCGCTCTGGTCCTTCCAGGTGTACGGCTGGTAGCGGGACGATTCCGTCATCCGACTTGTGTCTGATCAACGGCTCCAGCAGGACCTCCGCGATCGGTGAACAAGTGACCGCGTAAAGCCCGCAGGCGGGAAGCCGTCCGGCCGGGCCGCGCACAGCTCCGATGGTTCAGGGGTGGCCTTCCAAAGGCACCCCTGAACCACCGGAGTTCGGGCATGTCGGCAGTCCGGCACCACCGGTCTCCTCACGTCGCCCGCCCTGACCCGTGAGTACCCCGCCAGATGTTCCACTACCAGACGACAAGGGAATCCTTCGGGGCGGCCGATCAAACAGCCCTCGCAGATCACCCGGAACTTTGGAAGGTACAGAACTGTCCCACCGGGATTGTCCGGAGCGTGCGCCGCATCGAGGTTTCGCCGTTCGAGTAGCACCGCATCGCCGAATGCGGAGAGACCGCCTGAGCTGCCGGTATGAAAGCGGCAGAGATTTTCTCGGCGAGAGTCTCCGCCAGGTCACAGGAACTGCGCGCATTCATGAGATCGTGCACGAGTTACGTATTCTCTGGAAACGGCAGGTTCGCATGGTGTTTCCCTCCGACTCCTTACATTCAGGGCGCTCATTGCGAAGGATGGCAACATCATTCACCTTTCCGAGGAGTTCACGGGCATGACTACCGTTCGGTTCCCGAAGCGCACCCGGCGCACCTTCACCGCCCTCGCGAGCACGGTGGCCCTTTCCGCCGGATCGCTCGGCGCCTGGGCCGCCACCGGCGGCACCGCTCAGGCTGCCACCCTTCCGACCCCGGACCACATCGTGGTCGTGGTGATGGAGAACCACGCCTACTCGCAGGTCGTCGACAGCGCCAACGCGCCGTACATCAACAACACCCTCAAGGCCGGCGGGGCCAGCCTCACCCAGTCGTACGGCATCACCCACCCCAGCGAGCCCAACTACTACCAGCTGTTCTCGGGCTCCAACCAGGGCCGCACCGACGACAGCTGCGTGTCCGTCGGCTCGATGTCCGCACCGAACCTGGCCTCCGAGCTGATCGCCGCTGGCAAGACCTGGGCCAGCTACAACGAGGGCCTGCCCAGCCAGGGTTCGACCGTGTGCGGCAGCGGCGACTACGCACAGAAGCACAACCCGTGGTTCGGCTTCAACAACGTGCCGACCAACACGGCGAAGACCATGACACAGTTCCCGACGACCGACTTCACGACGCTGCCGAAGATCTCCTTCGTCGTCCCGGACCTCTGCAACGACATGCACGACTGCTCGGTCGGCACCGGCGACAGCTGGATCCAGAACAACCTCGGCGCCTACGCGACCTGGGCCAAGACCCACAACAGCATGCTCGTCGTCACCTTCGACGAGGACAACCGCCTCGCCGGCAACCGCATCCCGACCGTGTTCTACGGCGCGAACGTCACCCCCGGCAGCTCCACCGCCACCACCTACAACCACTACAACGTGCTGCGCACTCTTGAGGACCTGGCCGGCCTGACCAGCCACGCGGGCAACGCCGCGACCGCCTCCGCCATCACCGGCATCTGGACCACCGGCACCGGCAACACCGTCACCGTCACCAACCCCGGCGCCCGGAGCACGGCCGCCGGCACCGCCGTCACCCCGGTCCAGATCAGCGCCACCGACTCCGCCACCGGCCAGAGCCTCACCTACTCGGCCACCGGCCTGCCCACCGGCCTGACCATCAACGCCGGAACCGGCCAGATCACCGGCACCCCGACCAGCGTCGGGACCGCCACGGTCACCGTCACCGCCACCGACACCACCGGCGCCTCCGGCTCCGCCACCTTCACCTGGACCGTCACCAGCACCGACCTCGCCCAGGGTCGGTTCACCACCGCCTCCTCCGTCGAGGGCAACAGCACCAACCTCACCGCCGACAAGGCCACCGACGGCACCACCGCCACCCGCTGGTCCAGCGACTACTCCGACCCGCAGTGGCTGCAGGTCGACCTCGGCACCACCCAGCCCATCAAGGAAGTCAAGCTGACCTGGGAGGCCGCCTACGGCAAGGCCTACCAGATCCAGACCTCCAACGACCAAACCAACTGGACCACCATCTACACCACCACCACCGGCGACGGCGGCACCGACGACCTCACCGGCCTCACCGGCTCCGGCCGCTACATCCGGATGACCGGCACCACCCGCGGCACCGTCTACGGCTACTCGCTCTGGTCCTTCCAGGTGTACGGCTTCTAGCAAGCCCGGACGATCGCCATCCGACCTGGCTGACCAACGGTCTCTGCGGGACTTCCGTGGCCGGTGATCGAGTGATCACGTGAGTCCGCAAGCCCGCGCTCTCCAGCCGGACCGCCACACACGCACCACGGCTCCGGTGGTTCGGGGTGACCTTCCCACGGCGCCCCGAACCACCGGAGCTCGGACGTGCCAGACGTTCCACCACCGAGACGGCAAAAGGAAACCTTTCCTTTGGCCTGCGGCGACTTCGCCGTTTCTTCAATGCCGTCAGGCGTTCCGACGCCCGTCACGTCCGATCCGCAAGACGCGGTACCCGTACCGGGAACCCACCCACACGCACCTGGGAGCGAATCCATGCCTCATCAGCAGCCGGCGCCGAGAAGCAGCGCACCACGACCGGCGGGGCGCCACCACAAGGTCGTCCGCATATCGGCTGTCGCGGCGGCCTCAGCCGCGACGCTGACCGTCGGCGTCCTGGCAGTCGTCGGCTTCGCGAACGGTGAAGGCGGCGAAGCGACGACCACGTCGCAGGCCGCCGGTCCGGCACCGCTCGTACAGACGTCCGCCTCGTCATCCCCTGGCGCAGCCACCCCTTCGGCTTTGCCCAGCCCGTCGGCCTCGGGGCCGTCCTCGGACGCCGTGGGTCCCGCCTCAGCGGCGCCGTCGGGGAGCGCGGTGAAAGTCCTGCCGTCGCCGGCCGGCGTGCCGTCTTCCAAAGCCGTGCCGAGTCCCGCAGGCATCACACGGCCGCCGACGCCGAAGCCGACAACCGGGGCGTCGGCGGCGTCGGCCCAGTTGTCGGCTGACGAGTTGAAACTGCTGGATCTGCTCAATGAAAGGCGCCGGGCCATGGGGTTGGTGGAGGTGCACCTCAGAAACATCGAGGTCCAGGAAGCCGACGCCTGCGCACAGAAGAGTCTGGCGAACCATTCCCTGAGCCACTGCGGTCACGAGGACCTGTTCGCGGGATCCAAGAGCAACACCCCCGAACAGATCATGGACGCCTGGTTCAAGAGCCCCCTGCACAAGGAGGCACTCACCTACGCCAGCTCCCGCAACGCCGGCCCGGCCATCGCCATCGACAGCAGCGGCAACCTCGTCGCCGCCTTCAACATCGACTACTGACCCCCGCGGCGCCCGACTTCGCGAACGACCGCGCGCACCCTCGGCCGAACAGGTGCGCGCGTCGCGAGCCGTGGTGACGGCTCGCGAAGGCACCACCACCTTCCTGTTCGACGCCACGCGCGTGCTGCCGGATGCTCCGCTTGGACGACGGGGGGCCGGGGTGTGACGGGCAGCGTAGCGGCTGTCCGCCCACACCACGGCTGTTGTCAGCGGTGCAGGAAGGCGATTCTTCGGGCCCGTTGATCAGTGCGACGCCGGCGCCGGCGGTGCGCGGCCGGGCCGGTGTGCGAAGCGGGCGGCATCTTGAGGATGCAGTGCCGCAGGGATGCTGCCACTTCCTCTGCTGCCGGAGGACTCTCATGTGGGGATCGTCTGCTCGGCCCAGATGATCTTTCCGGTGGCCAGGTAGCGGGTGCCCCAGCGTTCGGCGAGTTGTGCGACGAGGAACAGGCCTCGTCCGCCTTCGTCGGTGGTGGCTGCGTAGCGCAGGTGCGGTGAGGTGCTGCTGGTGTCGGAGACCTCGCAGATGAGGTTGCGGTCGTGAAGGAGGCGGACCCGGATGGGGGCGCTGCCGTAGCGGATGGCGTTGGTGACCAGTTCGCTGAGGATGAGCGTGGTGGCGAAGACCGCGTCGTCCAGGCCCCACTGCGCGAGTCGGTCCACCGCTCGCTTCCGTATGTCGGCCACTGTGGCCGGGTCCGGGGTGACGTCCCATTCGGCGATCTGGTCATCGGCCAGTGCGTGGGTGCGCGCGACGAGCAGCGCGACGTCGTCGGTGGGATGGGCGGGCAGCAGGGCGTCGAGTACGGCCGTGCAGGTGTCCTCGGGTTCTCGGTCGCCGTTGCTCAGGGCGTCACGGAGCAGTGCCATGCTCTGGTCGATGTCGCGGTGGCGGCTCTTGATGAGTCCGTCGGTGTACAGCACCAGTTGGCTGCCCTCGGGCAGCTGCAGTGCGGTGCTTTCGAAGGGCAGGGACGCGAGGCCGAGCGGTGGGCCGGCCGGTACGTCGGCGAACTCCACGGTTCCGTCCGGCAGGATGATCGCGGGCGGCAGGTGCGCGGCCCGGGCCATGGTGCAGATGCGGGTGGCCGGGTCGTAGACGGCGTACAGGCAGGTGGCGCCGGTGACGGCCGTGGTGCCGTCGGTGGGCGTCTGGCCCTGGTCGATCCGCGCGACCAGGTCGTCCAGGTGCCACAGGAGCTCGTCGGGCGCGAGGTCCAGGGCGGAGAAGTTGTGGACCGCGGTGCGCAGGCGGCCCATGGTGGCGGCGGCGTGCAGGCCGTGGCCGACCACGTCTCCCACGGACAGGGCGACGCGGGCGCCCGGAAGGGGGATGACGTCGAACCAGTCGCCGCCCACCCCGGACTGGGCGGGCAGGTAGCGGTAGGCGAGGTCGAGAGCGTTCTGTTCGGGCAGGGCGCGGGGGAGCAGGCTGCGCTGCAAGGTGAAGGCCACCGCGTGCTCGCGGGTGTAGCGGCGGGCGTTGTCGATGGATACCGCCGCTCGGGCGACCAGTTCCTCGACGAGTGAGAGGTCGTCTTCCTCGAACGGTTCGGGCTTCTCGCAGCGCCAGAAGGTGACCATGCCGAGCAGGATGCCGCGGGCGCCCAACGGAACGGCGATGCGCGAATGGATCCCGAAGTCGAGAACGTCCTGGGCTCGCGCAGGGTCCTGGGCGCGCCACTCGGTGGCGGTGCGCAGGTGCGGTTCGAGCACGGCCTGCCCGTGACCGAAGGCCCACGCCGGCGCTGTGCTGGCGACCAGCTGGAAGGAGCTTCCCGTCGGGATGAAGGGATGGTCCGCGCTGATGCCGTGAACAGCTACCCGGTACATCCGCCCGCTGGCGTCCGCCGGCGGCTCCTCTCCGAGCAGGACACAGTCCACCAGGTCGACCGTGACGTAGTCGGCGAACTGCGGGACGGGCACCTGAGCCAGTTCCTCGGCGGTGAGTGTCACATCGAGCGTGGTACCGACGCCCCCGGTGGCGTCGTACAGCAGCTTGAGGCGTTTGCGTGCCGCCTCGGCCCTGTGCGAGAGGAGCTTCAGCTCGGTGGAGTCGCGCAAGGTGGCCACGCCGCCGGGAGGTCCCCCGTCGCGGCCGGTCGGCCAGTTGTTCACCGCCAGTAGTCGGTCGCCGACGCTCAGCACCTCGTTGGTGACCACGTGTCCCGGCGCCAGCATGTCGAGCGTGGCGCGGTCCACGCCCAGGTCGGCAAGGCTCTTCCCCTCGACGTTCTCGGGCAGAGCCAGCAGTCGGCGCGCTTCGTCGTTGATCACGGTGATCCGGCCCTGCGCGTCGAAGCCCACCACACCCTCACCGATGCCGTGCAGCATCGCCTCGCGGTCCTGCAGCAGGCCGGCGATCTCGTCCAGCTCGAGTCCGAAGGTGCTCCGCTTCAGCCGGGCGGCCAGCAGGACGGACGCGACGGCTCCGATCGCCAGGGCGATACCGGCGTAAAGGCCGAACGTGGGCAGTTCCTGCCAGAGCTCGCTGGTCACCTGCTCCTGCGGGATACCCGCCGAGACCTCCCCCACGAGACGGTCGTCCGGCCCGTACAGCGGAGCCTTGCCGTTGGCCGACCGGCCGGTCGCGCCCACATCGATGGTCGTGTGCGATTTCCCGTCCAGCACCGCGATCGGCTCGGAGACTGCTTGACCGATCAGCTCCGGGTGGGGATGCGAATAGCGAACGCGGTTCAGGCCGATCACCACCACGTAGGAAGCCCCGGACGCGGTCGCGATGCGCTGCGCCTGACTCTGTACGACGCCATCGCGCTGTGGCGGGGCCCCGGACGCCATCGTGCTGCGGATCAGCGGATCCGACGCCGCGACCTGCGCGATCGAGACAGCCTGCTTCTGGTAGAGAACATCCAGCTGGGCACGCTGGGCCAGGGCCAGCAGGACAAACCCGATCACGCTCGTCACCGTGAGGATCGCCAGCAGGGCAAGGAGAATGCGAGCGGAGAGCCTGCGCTTGCGCACCTGTGCCCCGGACCGCCTCCACGGCCATCGACGTCCGGACTGCCGGAGCACGTCACTGCTCCCTCCGCCCCGGCATACCGGGGGATCGGGCTCATCTTCATAGCCATTATCGGTTGTCTGCCCCACCGCGGCGTCCCAGGCCCTCTTCGGCAGTCGACCCGCCGGCGCCGACCGGCCGCCGGTCAGGGCGCAGCGTGCCGACCTCGGGGGTCTGGAGGGCTTCGGCGATGATGACTTCGCGGCGCCCGGCTGCAGCCGGTCCACCTCGCCGTGGATCAGGTCGTGGGAGGCGTTGTCCCCAGCGCCAGCACGCCGGCGACGCGGGCCGCCTCCGGAGCGTTTCGCCTTGTGGCCCTTGCCGCGCGGTGCGACGGTGCGCGGGTCGATTGGCTCGGAGGGGGCTCGGGTGGAGTAGGGGCGGTCGGGTTGTTCGTCCCGGTCGTGAGGCAGCAGCCACGCGGCCACGCGCCAAGGACATCCGGTGGATCATTGCCCGGCATGTCGCGCCCGATGTGGCTCCGTCCTCTCGGGTGGCCGCGCGCTTGCCAGAAGGCCGCGGGGACCGGGGCAACCCGCCCGGACCGTTCCGACGGCCTTCTGGCATCCGGTGGGCTGCGATCGAGCCCGGCAGGTGGCTACTGCGGCAGCGTCCAGATCTGGTTGGCCGTGTTGTAGCCGCAGCCTTCCAACTCCACAGGCGTGCCGTCGGCTGTGCTGGCGCCCCTGATACCAAGGCACAGTCCGCCGGGGACGTGGCTGATCAGATTGCCGGCGAGGGTGTAGGTCCAGGCCTGGTTCGGGTTGCCGGTGCAGGGCCACAGGATCCCCAGTGTGCCCGCTCCGCCGGACGCGGCGTCGTCCAGGCACTTGCCGGCCAGACGCAGGGTGCCGTCTCCCGGGACCGTCCAGTTCTGGGAGGCGCTACCGTTGCAGGCCGAGCTGACCACGGGGGTCCCGTTGCTGGTAGCGCCGTTCTGCACGGTGAGGCAGGTGCCCTGATTGGCAGCCGTGGTGAAGACGTGCAGTTCACCGGTCGCCTGGGACACCGGCAGCTGGAACTGCTGATTGCCCTGGGCGTTGCCGCAGGGCCAGGTGTCCAGGGTGGTGCCGCCCACCCCGCCGAACACGTCCAGGCAGAGGCTGTTGGAGCTGTTCACCAGGTTGCCGGTGGCCGAGTAGGTCCACTTCTGGACCGCCGCGCCGGGCGAACAGGTGGCCACCTTGACAGCGGCTCCGTTGGCGCCGGTCGCCGCCAGGCAGGTGCTGCCGTTGTGGATGGTGCCGTCACCCGTCAGGCTGAAACGCTGTCCGGCCTCCCCGGTGCAGGGTGCGAGCCCGGCGGGGGTACCCGCTGTGCCGTCGCCGACCGAGGCGCAGCCGGAGGTGCTGTTGATCGCCCCGGTCACCTGGGAGGACGGTGAGGTCGTGCCACAACCGTACGGGCTGCTCACCCGGTAGATCGCGGTGCCGTTGGCCGGGAGCGAGGCGCTGATCGCGGTGGTCGCGCCTGCCGTGGTCGTCGTGCCGGCGGTCAGGTCCTTCACGCTGTAGTTGCACGGTGCGGTCGCGGTGTAGCCGACCTGGGTCAGGGTGGTGGAGAGGTTCTGCGCGCTGCCGGTCCTGTTGTAGATCGCGAACGCGCGGTCGCCGTTGGCCAGCGGGCGGGCCAGTACGTCGGTGGTGGCGGTCCTGGAGACCACGGTCGCCGCGGCCCCGAGTGGGTCCTGGTCGACGCCGAGGATCGCGCTGTTGCCCAGGATCGTGACCGTGGCGGGGTCGATCAGCTTGGTGGCGTCGCTGCTGACGATGAGCGGCGCGGCCATCATCGACCAGAGGGCGACCTGGGTCCTCTGCTGCTCCGGCGTCAGGATGGCGTCGCCGGCCAGCAGAAAGTCGGGGTCGTTCCACGAGTTCGGTCCGGAGTAGCGCGCCAACGGCCAGTTGTACTGGTAGTTGGTGTTCATGAAGCCGTTGGCGTATCCGGGGCTCGCGGTCGAGGTCCACATGGCCATGTCGTCGCCTTCACGCCACAGCTGACCGATTTGCTTGGAGGTGGCCAGCGAGGCGTACCAGTCGGACTTGTTCGTCTGGCCGATGTAGAAGTACGCCGGCTCGGACACCGAGTAGGTCATCGGGCGGCCGGTCTGCGCGATGGCCTGGGCCATCGCCGTGTACGCGGCGTCGTAGGCCTGCAGCTTGGTCCGGCCGCTGGGCACGTACTGGTTGCAGCCGTCCAGTTTGACGTAGTCCACACCCCAGGAAGCGAAGTCGTTCGCGTCCACGACGTAGTGGTCCGGGCTGCTGGCCGACGCGCCGCTGCCCGGCTGTCCTGTACAGGTGGCGAAGCCGGAGTCCTGGTAGATCCCGAACTTCAGACCGCGGGCGTGGAAGTAGTCCCCGAGGGCCTTCATTCCGCCGGGGAACCTCGCCGTGTCGGCGGCCAGTTGCCCGTCGGCACTGCGGCTGCGGGCCATCCAGCAGTCGTCCACCGTGACGGTCGTGTAGCCCTTGGTAGCCAGTCCGCTGCTGACCAGGTTGTCCGCGACCGTGTGGAACAGCGCTTCTGACGGGCCGACGTGCCCCGTGTACGGGTTGTTCGCAGCGCACCCGTAGTGCGCCCAGTTGTTCCAGCCCATCGGCGGTGTCACCGCCAGCGGGCTGCCGGTCGGGGCGCCCGGCGTCGTCGCCGCGTGTGCGGTCGAGGTCGAGGTCGGGGTGAGCAGCGAGGCTGCGAGTGCCGTGATCGTGCATGCGGCTGTGGCGGCCACACGCAGGGCTCTGAGGCGGGGTGGATTTCGCATGACTCTTCTGGTGCTCCTGATCGTTGGTCTCAGGCCGGCCGGAAGGCTCGGCCTCCTCAGGTGCCGGTAGGTCTTGGCCCCTGGGTGGCTTCCGACCTCCGTGGAGCTGTGTGCTGGCAGAGCGCAACAGCGGGTGTGTCGGCAGCCGTCCCTCGGGCCGCTGAGAACAGAGGGCTGCTCGGTCCGATCGCTTCTGTTGATCCGGTCTGGAATCGCGGAGTTGCCCAGCGAAGTGCCGGACGCGCCAGCAGCTCGTCCTCGACGCCGGGCCGTACGGCCTGGGATCGCCTGCCCCTTGGAAGAGTCCAATCCAACGGGACATGACATAATCTGCTCGGGGATGAGCCTCAGTCAACAACAACGAGCATCTTGAGCTCACTTTCTAAGCAGTGAGCGTCCGCACATCCACGCTGTGCATCCAGTACGGGCGAGTCGGCCGGTCTGGCAGTCCGGTGCGATCCATGCGCCAGGCTCCGGCGGCGCCACGTGAGCTGGTGTCCGGTATCGGGCCCGCATCGGGTGGCCGGCGCCGGTGAAGACGGTGAGCAAGCGCAACGAGCACGAGCCGGAGGCCGTGCTCGTGCTCGTGCGCTTGCCCGACGGGCGGCAGGAGATTCCCTCACCGCGCCTGACCGTTGCCCTGGCCCCGGCAGTCGTAGGCCGACTCGAACCGGCGGCCGCGGGCGCCGCGCGGGTCCACCGGGTGGCCGAGCCGCAGTGCGAGACCGAGGTCCGCACGTGCGCGGGATGCAGGAGCCCCACCAGGCCGAACACCCACTCACCGGCATGTCGAGGGCCTGGCAGAGGTCGTGCTTCATGCCCATCCCGTCAACTTCCCCTTCCGGCACGAGCCGGTGCTGCGGGGGCGGGCGGGTGCGGCCCCCGCAGGGTCACTCCAAGTACGCCGGTGCCACTGCCGCGCCGAGGAGCTCGGTGGCCGCGCCGCTGCCGTCGGCGGGGACGGTCCACAGGTCGGCGCCGAAGTCGCCGGGCAGGGCGTAGACCAGGGTGGAGGAGTCCGACCAGAGGGCCTGGTCGTCGATGCTGCGCTGTTCGGCGGTCGCGGTCTCCGTCATGGTGGCCAGGTCCAGCACGTACAGCCGCCAGGGCGCGGCGTCGTCGACCCCGGTCACCCGCTTCTTGTAGGCGATCCTGGTGCCGTCGGGCGACAGGGA
>NZ_JBHUSG010000062.1:0-54907 GCF_042673745.1 Kitasatospora sp. NPDC057015 | reverse complement strand
CCCGCCCCGGATCACCGCCCGGGACCATTTTGATGCGACGTCCCAGGGCTTTGCATGTACGGATCTGATACGCCGTGCACCATCCAGGCCGCGCGAACCACCGACTCGGATCGGCAACGAACTCAAACCAATCCGTGCAGTCGTCCAGGGCCCGCCACCCCGCCGACATACATGTGTAGCCTGACATTCACCCGAAATCACCCACCCCAATCCAAGCCGACCCTCGCACGCCATTCGAGTGCACATCCACAGGCCACGCAGACCCAACAACCGACACGACACGGATGCGGCCGAACCGCAGTGACCGGCGTCGTCGTCTACCGCACCCCGCGCACAGCACGGCTGCCCGGCACACCTGGAACTCACGACCAACAGAAGCGTCGTACCGGCCTTCGACAAGAAAGTGGAGCACCTACTCCGGGGCACCCGAACGACCCCGATGGAACTGAGATGTGCGGCCCCGCACAGCGCAAGTACGGTCCCCCGTCATGGCAAGCCGCCTGCGGGACGACGCTACGGGCACCTGCGCGGCCAGACTGTGAGCGAAAGCCGAACCATGAGCATTGAGATCCCCCAAGACCCTGCTGTGCCGCGCGCTTCGGACACCAGAGCATGGGAGCCCGACACCCCGCCCGCGACCACCCACATCGACACCACCGACCTCGCTCCGGGCGAATCCCCTACCGTCTCCCCCGGCGCCGGCCAGGCCGCCGCTCTCGCGGCCCTCCAGCGCGCCAGCGCCTGGGCCCTGCACGAAGAGATCGGACGGGCGCGGGAGCGCGGCGTCTCCTGGCGCGACCTCGCCGCCACCCTCGACATGTCGGCCATGACCCTCCTGCGCCACTACCGCGCAGGGCGTGGCATCGTCGTGATCGGCCAGAAGTCCCCCGACGACGTGTACTACCGCAAGGACATCGGAAGGCAGTTGGTCCACTCGCTCACCCCGATCCTGCGAACCGTCGTCGACGACGGGCTGAACGGCGACCCGCCCGTGGCGGCGGACCGCTTCCTCGGGAGGACGTCGGAGCTCTCCGAGATGACCGCCCTCCTCGGACGGTCACGCGCCCTCACCCTGACCGGGCCTGCCGGAGTGGGCAAGACCCGGCTCGCACTCGAATACATCTCCCAAATGAGCCAGTTCGGAGCCAGCCCGGTGCGATGGGTCGACCTCGGACCGCTGTCGGACGCCGCCATGGTGGAACCGGCCGTGGCCGCCGCGGTGCACGAGGGCCGGCCGCCCGCCGCCCTGGTGGAGGACCTCGTAGCCGAACGCTACGGCCGCACCAAGGCCGTCATCGTCCTGGACAACTGCGAACACCTGGCCGCCGCATGCGCCGCCATGGTGCAACGCCTGCTCGCCCGCTGCCCCCACCTGCACATCCTGGCCACCAGCAGGGAACCACTACAGATACGCGGCGAGGTGATCCTCACTCTCTCCCCCCTGTCGGCCGTCGCCGATCCCCCGCAGCAGGACTTGGCTGTCCAGTTGTTCGTGGACCGGGCACGGACGGCGGACCCGTCCTTCCGCCTCACCCCCGAACTCGCCGCCACCATCGCCGACGTCTGCACGCAGCTGGACGGCCTTCCGCTGGCCATCGAACTCGCGGCGCGGCAGGCCGCCGTCCTGCCCCCCGAGCAGCTCCTGCGAGGTATGGAACGGCGCCTGGACCTGCTGGTGAACCACCTGCGCGGAGCACCCGACCGGCACCAGAGCCTGCGGCAGGCGATCCAGTGGAGCCACAACCTGCTGACCGCCGAGGAGCGACGGGCGTTCCGTGCCCTGTGCTACGCGCCCGGCAGCTTCGACGAATCCCTGGCGCATGCCCTGTGCCACACGTCGCGGCCGCAACCGCCCGACCCGTGGCCACTGCTCAGCGCTCTGGCGGCCAAGTCCCTGCTGATGCCGGACGCCCCCGGCAGGTTCCGGATCCTCGAATCACTGCGGCTCTTCGGCACCGAGCAGCTCAGGGCGGGTAGCGAGGAGGGCACCGCACGGGCCCGCTTCCTCGCCTGGGCAGGCGACCTCGCCAAGACCATGCTGCTGTCGACCGCGAACCACGAGGTCATCGGCACGGTCGATGCCGAGCGCCACCACCTCCAGCACGCGGTCCAGGCCGCTGAGGAGGCCAACGACCACCGGCTTCCGCTCATGGGCGCGGCCCTCGCCGCCTGCTGGATCCGGCTCGGAAACCATCAGCCGGCCCGGGACCTGACCAGACGTCTGCTCCTCCAGGAGCCGCCCGCTGCAGGCCGCGCCCATCTCGAATGCTCACGCTCGCTCGCCTGCCGCATGGCAGGCGACTTCGACGAGGCCCGCAGCACGGCGCGGACCGCCCTCGACATCGCCCGGGACCTGCAGCACCCGGCGCTGACCGTGCGCTCCCTCTCCGCGCTGAGCCGTGCCCACAGCGCCATGGGCGCCCACGGGAAGGCCGTGGCCGCCAGCCGCGACCAGGTCGCCCTGCTACGGACCACCCACCAGACCTTCGCCCTGGCCACCGCTCTCAACGACCTCGCCTGGGTCATCCTCCCAGCCGGACTCACCGACGAGGCGGGCGAGTACATCGACGAGGCGCTGACCCTTCTCGACCCGGCGAGTTCGCCCGAGGCGTTCAGCACTGCGCAGCACACCGCCGGCAGCATCGCCATGGCAGCCGGACACTACGAGGAGGCAGAAGCCCACTTCGGGGCCTCGCTCACCCGCACCAGCGCCAACACCGACACCACCCTCTACAACCTGGAAGGGCTCGCGGTCACAGCCCTGGCAACCGGCGACAGCAGCAGGGGCCTGCACCTGGCCGCCGCGGCAGCAGCAGCCCGCAGCCACACTCAGGTGATGGCCACACCTTGGTGGGCCGACATGGTCGCCGACTTCACCAACCGCGCCGGCGCGCCCCGCTACCCCGCCCGGCAAGGCCGTACCCCCGGCGGCAACCTGGAGGACGCCGTGCACTACGCCCTAAGCTGCCAGAGCCCCCAGAGCGCGGCGGCGGGAACCCACCTCACTCAACGCGAGTACCAAGTAGCCGAGCTGGTCGCACAAGGTCTGACCGACCAACAGGTCGCTGCCCGCCTGCAGATCTCACCGCGCACGGCATCCAACTACGCCGCCAGCATCCGCACCAAGCTGGGCCTGGCCACCCGCATCCACATCGCGACATGGGTCACCTCCCAGCGGCCGCCGACCGAGTAGCCCAGCGGACAGGGCAACCCGGATGTCCTGTCAGTCCCATGCACCCGGCTCCTGCCATCACGGCTCCACCCAGCACGGTCGCACTACTTCACCAGCTCTGTGTGAGTAGCCAGCGCCCGGCACACCGGCAGCAGCTGCTGCTGCCATGGACATGCAATTCAAGCTCGGCAGAATCGCGTCGCGGTCAGCTCTCTGGTCCGTGATCGCGTCGCGGGTGGTGCGGAGCTTCCTTAGGGTGTTGGCCACCTGCGTCTCGACGGTGCGCTTGGAGAGGGAAGGTTCACCCTCCGAAACAACGCAATGTCCTTTCGCCACCCAAGTTCCGGACGCCTTCTGCAAAAGGCGCCGGGAAGCGCCGTGCTCCCGCAGCAGGAGCACGGCACCCACCCCCTGCATCCTGTGCCCCCCCCCCGGTTGAGGTCACGCGCACAAGGTTCGCGTACCGCCGCTCCTGGGAGGCGGACCGGAGGCGGACCCGATGAGTGCTGGGGGCTCCATGCCTGTGGTCAGCCGCGGCCGAGTAGGGCCAGGCCCAGGGCGAGGACAGTCAGTCCGCACCAGGAGGTCGCCGGTAGGCGTTCGCCGAGGACTGCGACGCCCAGGACCGCGGCGACGGCCGGCTCGGCCAGGGTCAGTGTCGTGGCCATCGCCGCAGAAGTGTGGCGTAGGCCGTACCCGAAGAGACGGTAGGCCAGGTAGACGGTGAACATCGCGAGGTACAGACCCACCGCCGCACCGCGGGCGGTGGCGAGCCAGTGCATGCCGGTGGACAGAACGAGCGGCAGTACCAGCAACCCCGCCGCGCCGAACAGCACGCCCATAACCGGGTCGGACGGGTGTCCGTTCGCGATGAGCCTGCCACCGATCAGCGAGTAGACGGCGTAGGAGAGTCCGGCGCACGCGGCGAGCGCGATGCCCGTCATGTCGACCGGCATGGCACGGCCGGTGAGTTCAGGGCCCAGTACGATCACGGTACAGCCCAGCACAGCGGCCGCGGTGGCGCAGCTCCGTCGTGCGGTCGGCCGGCCGTGTCCGGTGATCCAGGACAACAGTCCGGTGAAGACCGGCGCGCTGCCGAGTGCGATCACGGTGGCCACGGCCACCCCTGTCCGGGCGACGGCCGGGTAGAAGGTAACCGGGTACCCGGCCACCGCGAACGCGCCCAGGACGAGCAGCCACCGCTCGGATCGCGTGCAGGCGGCGGGCAGGAAGCGGACGCCGCGCGAGGTGAGGAGCAGAAGGAGGCCGCCGAGGGCGAGGCCAGTGCAGCCGACGGCCCCCGCTGGTGCGCCGGCAGGCGCCAGAGAGCTCGCGGTTCCGGTCGTTCCCCACAGCACTGCGGCGATGAGGATGGGCACGGGGCCGCCCGCGCAGTGGTCACGGGAGGGCCGCCGGCCGGCGGCGGGGCGGGCAAGAGCCAAAGGGGTGGTGCTGTTCGGCACAGTCGTGTTCTTCCGTCGTCGAATGCGTCAGAGACCGGATTCGAAACGGGCGCACGACACCACGCCCTGGCCGCCCTGCGGGTCGGCCGGCGTCGGGGATGAACCGTCAGTGTCTGCGCCCGGTCAGGCGCAGAGCGGTGGCAGAACGACGTGCCAGTAGGTGTTCACCCGACGATAATACCTGGCTGCACCCGGGCGGCAGGCCGCCTCAACGGCCGACCGCCGGCACCCGCCACCGCCGCGCCGCCGCCTGAGCCGACCACATCCGCGCGTAGCGGCCGTCACTCTCGGTGAGCAGTTGGCGATGGGTGCCGCGCTGGGTGATGCGGCCGCCGTCGACCACGAGGATCTGGTCGGCGCCCACGACGGTGGACAGGCGGTGGGCGATCACGACGACGGTCCGGCCGGCGACCAGGCGGTCGATGGCCTGCTGGACGACCACCTCCGACTCGGTGTCCAGCGCGGCCGTCGGCTCGTCAAGAAGGACAATCGGCGCGTCCTTGAGCAGGGCCCGGGCGATGGAAATCCGCTGTCGCTCTCCGCCGGACAGCGCGGACCCGGTCTCGCCGACTCGCGTCTCGTAGCGGTCCGGGAGCCGATCGACGAACTCGTGGACATTGGCGGCCCGGGCGGCGGCCTCGATCTCGGCGTCGGTGGCACCGGGTCGGGCCAGCGCGATGTTGGCACGGATGGTGTCGTCGAAGAGGTACACGTCCTGGAAGACGACGGCGATGTGGCGCAGTACCTCGTCCGGCTCCAGGGTGCTCAGGTCGACGCCGCCGATCCGGACGGAGCCCGCCTGGGGGTCGGCGAAACGGCTGATCAGTCTGGTGACGGTGCTCTTGCCCGAGCCTGACGGGCCGACCAGCGCGGTCAGGCTCCGCGCGGGCACGGTGAGGTCGACGGCGGTAAGGGTGGGCTCGTCCTGACGGTCGTAGGCGAACGTGACCGAGTCGAAGGTGATGTCGAAGGCCGTGGGTGCGGAGCCTCCCGATGAGACGGGCAGGGGTCGCACGGCAAGCACCTCGCCGACCCGGCTCAGGGACGCCTCGGACAGCTCGAACAGCTTCGTCATGACCGCCGCCGTACTCAGCGGTTCCGCGAACCGCGCGGCCGTCACCACGACAGCCACCAGCGCCGGCACCGAGAACTGCGCATCCAGCACCAGGGCCGCTCCCACCGCCACCAGCGCCACCAGCGCCAGCTGGACGAGCAGTTGGGCGAAGGCGACCGGCGCAGCGGCCGAGCGGTTCGCCCGGGCCTGGGCGCGCTGCTGGTGGGCGAACACCGCGGCCAGGCGCGGCGAGTCGGAGCCCGCCTGACCGGTGGCCTTGAGGACGGGCAGGCCCTGGACGTACTCGACGATCCGGCCGGCCGTGGCGGCGTCGGCCTCGTCCACCTCGCGAAAGCCCGTGTTGGACCTCTGCTGGACCTGCCGCACGAAGGGCAGCGCGGCCGCGGTGACCGCCACCAGGACCAGGCCGAGCCGCCAGTTCACGACGAGCACGATCAGGCCGAGCACGACCGGCACGGTGACCAGCCGGACGAACAGTGTGGAGAGCGAGGAGATGGCCGCCGCCGCGGTGGCGGCGTTGGCGCCGACGACCGAGGTGAGGTCGCCTGCCGCGCGGCGGGCCAGCTCCTGCTGGGGCATGGACCGCAGGGCGTGGCCGAGGCGCAGCCGGGTGGACCGGGTGACCAGGTGCCAGTGGTCGTAGGTGAAGGCCGTCTCACGCACCCGCAGCACGCTCTCCAGCGCGACCAGTACGGCCAGAACGGCGATCCAGGTCCAGGCCCGCCCGGTGCGGACCGGGTCGCGGGCGAGTTCGGCGAGCAGCGGGATGAACGTCGCGTACGCGGTGACCTGCACGAGGGAGGCGACCGCGGAGATCCGCAGGGTGGCGCGGAACTGTGGGGCGTACGGGCCGGCGGCGGTGAGCATCAGGCGCAGGATCCGCCTCATCGGGTCGACTCCTCGGTGTGGGCGTGCCGGGCGGGTGGGGTGCGGGGGCCGGAGCTCGGCTGCTCGTTGGCGAGGCCCCAGCTCGCGGCGCGTTGGTGGCGCTCCCAGAGCTGGGCGTACCGGCCGCCGGCGGCAACTAGGTCGGCGTGCCGGCCCCGTTCGGTGATGCGTCCGCCGTCGAGGACGGCGATCTGGTCGACGTCGACGATGGTGGCGAGGCGGTGGGCGATGACCAGCACCGTGCGGCCGGAGGTGAGCCGTGCGACGGCCTGCTGGATGGCGGCCTCGCTCTCGGGGTCGGCGAAGGCGGTGGCCTCGTCCAGGATGACGACCGGCGCCCGGGAGAGCAGGGCTCGGGCGATGGTGATGCGCTGGCGCTGGCCGCCGGAGAGCCGGGAGCCGCGCTCGCCCACCTGGGTGCGGTAGCCGTCGGGCAGCTCGGCCGTGATGAACTCGTGGGCCGCTGCGGCCTCGGCGGCGGCCTGGACTTCGGCGTCGGTGGCGTCGGGTCGGGCGAGGCGGATGTTCTCGGCGACGGTGCCCGCCACCAGGAACGGGTCCTGGAAGACCAGGGCGACGTGCCGGAGCAGGACGTCGGTGCAAATCTCGCGGACGTCGACGCCGCCGACCCGTACGGAGCCCGATTCGACATCGTAGAAGCGCGGGATCAGCCTGGCGACGGTGGACTTGCCCGAGCCGGACGGCCCGACCAGCGCGCAGACCGTCCCGGCGGGGATGTCGAGGTCGATGCCGTCGAGTACGGGTCTACCGCGGTCGGCCGAGTAGCGGAAGCGGACGGCCGTCAGGGAGACCGCCGAGCCTCGCGGTTCGCGGGGATGGGCGGGCTCGGGCAGCGGCGGGGTGTGCAGCAGTTCGAGGATGCGTACCGCGCCGGCCTTGGAGTCGTTGATGTAGTTCGACAGGTGCATCAACGGCGCCACGGCCTCGATCGGCATGGTGCCGACTAGCAGGCCGAGCAACAGCTCGGGGACGGAGATCCAGCCGGTGGCGAGCATCGGCACAGCGCTCGCCGCAACGATCAGCAGCGTGGGCAGCGGGACGACGAACACCTGGTTGAGCAGGCCGGAGGCCCGCGAGGTGGCGGTCCAGGCGGCGACGGCTTCGGTGAACTCCTCGACGGTGTCGGCAAATCGGCGGAACGAACGGTGCCCGTCGTCGAAGGTCCGTACCACCGGCATGCCCTGGACGTACTCGACCACGGCCGCGTTGACGCTCTCGCTCGCGTCGTTGTAGCGCGCCCGCTTCTCAGCGTGGTCGCGGGTCATCAGTGACAGGCACACCATCGCGACGGGCACGATCAACAGCACGGCGAGCAGCAGCCGCCACTGGACCAGTCCCAGGGCGAGCAGCGCCGCCAGCGGCTGGGCAACGCCCGAGCTGACGAACGGCAGTGCGTCGGCGACCACGTTGTGCAGCGACTTCACATCGTCCTGCATGACCTTCTTGATCCGGCCCGAGCCCAGCCGCTGAACCTCCCCCAGCGGCATCCGCGCCACAGCGTCGGCGAGCCGACGGCGCAGCTCCACCTCCAGTTCGTAACTGGCCTCGTGGGCGGTCTGTTCGGCCCGTCGGCGTGCGCCGAACCCGATGAGCAGGCCGGTCAGTGCGCCTGCCGTCCAACAGGCCACGACTCGCCCTGCCGGATCGTCGGCCAGGAGCTCGCTGACGGCGAACGCCACGCAGACGAATCCGGCTACCGGGCCGACGCCGCCGATCACTCCGAGCAGCGCCGCGCGAGCCAGCCCGGCGCGGGCATGCGGGGCGAGCGCGACGAGCTCCCGGACACTTCGCAGGCCGCCGGGCGCGGTCATCGTGCCGCTCATCGACGGGCTCCTTCCACGGACAGCAGCCCGGCCAACGCCCGCTTGTCGACCTTGCCCAGGGCGGTACGCGGGAAGGACTCCAACACCGCCACCCGGTCGGGCAGTTTGAAGGCCGCCAGGCCGAGTCGGGTGAGGTGGGCGTTGAGTTCGGCCCGGGAGGGCGGGGGTCCGTGGGCGATCACGCAGGCGCAGCTGCGCTCCCCCAACGCCTCGTCCGGTACCCCGACGATCGCGACGTCGTGCACCTGCGGGTGGCCGAGGAGGTGGTTCTCGACCTCCTCGACCGGGATCTTGTCGCCGCCCCGGTTGATCACGTCCTTGATGCGGCCCTCCACCACTAGGTGCCCGCTGGGCAGTCGGCGGACGAGGTCGCCGCTGCGGTAGTAGCCGTCGCTGGTGAAGGCCGTGCGGTTGTGGTCGTCGGCCCGGTAGTAGCCGCGCAGGGTGTAGGGGCCGCGTACGTGCAGTTCACCGGTCTCCCCCGGGGCGACCTCGCGGTCGTCGGCGTCGACGATCCGCAGCTCGTCGTCCTCGGCGAGCGGCCGGCCCTGGGTCTCCAGAACGAGTTCGGCCGGGTCGTCGAGCCGGGTGAAGTTGAGCAGTCCCTCCGCCATCCCGAAGACCTGCTGGAGGCCGCAGCCGAGGACCGGGGTGATCCGGGCGGCGGTGGAGGGCTTCAGCCGCGCTCCGCCGACCTGCAGCAGGAGCAGGCTGCTCAGGTCTGCGGTGCTCTGCCCGGCCGCCTCCAGCCAGAGCAGCGCCAACGGCGGGACGAGGGCGGTGACGGTGATCCGCTCGCGCTCGATCAGCGGGAAGGCGTCGTCCGGGCTGGGGGTCGGGCACATCACGACGGTGCCGCCCGCATGCAGGGTTCCGAACGCGCCAGGGCAGGCCAGCGGGAAGTTGTGGGCGACAGGCAGGGCGGCCAGGTAGCGGGTGGTGGCGTCCAAGCCGGTCACCTCGGCACTGGCGACGGCGTTGTAGTAGTAGTCGTCGTGCGTGCGCGGGATCAGCTTCGGCAAGCCCGTGGTACCGCCCGAGAGCAGCAGCAACGCGACGTCCGAGGTGTCGGGTTCGGGCAGCCGCCGCGGCTCGGCCAGGGCGAGGTCGGCGACGGCGGTGAACTCCTGCGGCTCCCCGACGACCAGGACGTGCCGCAGGCTCGGGGCCCGCGGCAGCACCGTGCGGGCCAGTGCCCGGTGGTCGAAGCCGAGGTGGGTGTCGGGGACGACGTACGCCACCGCCCCGGAGAGCCGGGCCAGCTGCACGATCTCGGCGTCCCGGTGAGCGGGCAGCGCGAGAACCGGGACGGCACCGAGGCGGAACATTGCGAACGCCAGCGAAAGGAACTCGGCGACGTTCGGCAGGTGCACCAGCACCCGGTCGCCCGGGCCGATGCCCAGGTCGCCGAGTGCCGCGGCCAGCCGGTCCGCCCGGTCGTCGAGCCGGGCGTACGTCCAGCGGGTCGCGCCGTCCACGACGGCTAGCCGCCCGGGCGAGGCCGCCGCGCGCTCGCGTAGGAGCGAGCCGAGGGTGCGGCCCTGCCAGTAGCCGCGCTCGCGGTAGTGGGCGGCCGTCTCGTCCGGCCAGCCCGTACATCCGTCCAGCATGTTGGGGTGAATCCTCTCGGTCAGCATCAGGCGGGGACGACATAGGGCGCGACGGCGGCGAGCTTCTCGCAGGTCTCCTCGTACTCCCGGCTCGGGCAGGACGCCCCCACCACACCCGCGCCGGCCCGCAGCCAGGCCCGGCCGTCGCGGCGGTAGATCGCCCGCAACACGAGGGCGGCGTCCAGCGAGCCGTCGGAGGAGGCCATCAGCACCGTGCCGGAGTAGAGCCCGCGCGGCCCCTGTTCCACTTCCTCGATGAGGCGGTAGGCGGCGGGCTTGGGGATGCCGGAGGCCGTGACCGGCGGAAAGACCGCGCCGAGCGCGTCCCACGCGGTGCGGCCGATCGCCAACCTCGTGCTGACCCGGGAGGCGAGGTGCTGCACGCTGCCGCGCGGCCGCACGCTCAGGAACTCGCTGACCGCGGTGGCTCCCGGACTCCCGACGCCCGCCAGTTCCTCGATGGCGAGGCGCACGGAGAGCGCGTGCTCGAACACCTCCTTCGGGTCGGCCAGCAGCTCGGCCCGCAGCGCGGCGTCGGCCTCACGGTCGCCGGTGAGAGCCCGGGTGCCTGCCAGCGGCTGAGTGGACGCGGCACCGGCGGCGTCCACCTCGACGACGGTCTCCGGGCTGAAGCCGGCCGCCTGCCAGCCCCCGAGGTCCAGCAGGAACGACCGTGCGGGGGTGTTGTGCCGCCGGGCGAGCACGTACGTCGCACCCAGGTCGACGGCGAACGGGACGGCCACGCCGCGCGACAGGATCGCCTTCTCCAGCCGGCCCCGGCCGATCTCCGCTACCGCGTGCGCCACACCCGCCCGGTACTCGCGCTCGCCGGTGCGGATCTCGACGGGCGTCGCAACGTCGTTCAGCGGCGGTGCGGGCGTGCCGAGCAGCTCGCATGCCGCCTGCGCCGTTCCGTCATCGTCCAGGCTGCGGATCAGCACGCCGCCACAGGTGACCTGGAGCTCCAGGCTCGGCACCATCAGGTGGCAGAGGATCTCCGCGGTGGAGCGTCCGGAGGCGAGCTCGAAGCCAGCCCAGCCGTAGGCGTTCCACCCGGCAGCGGGCACTCCGGCCAGCGCGGCCCGGACCTCGCCCCAAGGTGTGCCCGACCAGGTCCGCGTACTGCCGTCAAAGGTACTGCGCACCCGCCGGGCGTCCACCCGGATCGCACCGAGGGGGTTTCCCGCAACGTACCAGCGTCCATCGCGCTCGTACACCACGAAGTCGGTGAGCAGCCCGGAGGCGGCCAGCCTGGCGGCCACGGCGGGCGGGTCGAACGGACCCTCGACGCGGGTCTCCTGGTAACTCTTCATGTCAGCGATCTCCTGTGGTGCTCAGCGTGCCCAGAGCGGCGCGGCGATCAGGTCGGCGACCTGGCCGGCGTTCTGCTCCTCGATGCAGCTGAAGTGATTGCCCTCGATGTCGGTCACGTCGAACTCGCCGACGCAGACCTCGCGCCAGAAGGCGAGCGTCGTGCTGTCCATGCCGGGCGCGAAGCCGGAGGCGCCGCGCGGGCGTAGGAAGCGAATGTCGCCCGCGTACGGCTCGGGGGTGAAGCGGGCGGAGAGGAAGCTCTGCCGGAAGACCCGGAACATGCCGGCGACCATCTCCGGCAGCAGCTCGTGCCCGGTGAGCGCGGTCGCCGCCTGCGCGTACCGGACGAACCGCTCCTCCCGGCTGTGCGCGCTCAGCTTGCGGAAGTAGGCGGCGACAGCGTCCAGTTCCGGGTCTCCGCCGACCCCGACCAGTGAGCCGTCCGGGACACTGCCACCATTGCGTTCGATCACCTGCATGAACGCCCGCACCGCCGAAGCCGCCCGGACATCGCCGAAGCCGGTCTGTTCGAGCGCCACGTGCAGGTTGGGCACGAACAGCGTCTCGATCATCAGGTCGTCCTCGACGTCGACGACCACCGGGTGGCTGCTCACCAGGACCAGGTCCTCGACCTGCGCCCCGCGCTCGGCCAGTCGCCTGGCCACCTCCGTGGCGTAGAGACCGCCCAGGCAGTAGCCGACCAGCTGGAACCGGGTGTGGCCCTCGGCGAGCAGCCGCTCGGTGTAGTCGTCTGCCGCCTGCTCGATCACCGTGGCCGGGTCGAGCGCGCAGTAGTGCTCGGTGTCGTCGATGACGATGCCGAGGACGGGGCCGAGGCCCTGCGAGGCCAGCTTCGCAGCGAGCGGCCGGTAACAGTCCATGGTGCCGAGACCCGCGTGGAACAGCACCCGCACCGGCCCGTCACCGCCGACGCCCAGCGGCACCAGCACGGCGTTGCCCGACTCCTCTTGCCTGCCGGACAGTTCGGAAGTGGACCGGCTGCGCAGGAAGCGGGCGAGGGCGGCCAGATCGGGCTCGTTCAGCATCTGCCGCAGCAGGGCGTCGAACGGGACCTCGGCGGCCTCAGGCACCTCCTCGCGCAGGCGTCCGGCCATCCGCGCCATGATCAGGGAGTCCGCTCCCAGGTCGTAGAAACTGTCCGTGCGGCCGATCCGGCCTACCGCGAGGGCGGCCGACCAGAGCTGCGCGAGGACGCTCTCCAGCGCGTCGGCGGGCCCGTCGCCGCCGGCGGCACGTTCGGTGATGGCAGCCACCGGGCGCCAGCCCTGGAGCGTGCGACGGTCGACCTTGCCGTTCGCCGTCAACGGCAGGGTCTCGACGACCTGCAGGTGCGAGGGGATCATGTGGGCGGGCAGCCGGGCGGCCAGGTGCCGCCGGAGCTCCTCCTCGCTGAGCTGCGCACGGTCGGTCTTCAGCCGGGCCGCGAACAGGTGGATGCCCCGCGGGGCAAGGCTGTGCCCCTCCTCCGGCAGGCAGAGCACATCGGCGGCGCCGACCCCGGCGAGCAGCTCAAGCCAGCCCTCGCGGTCGTGGTACGACGGGCCGCCGCTGCGACGGTCCGCCGGCTCCGTCATCATGAAGCCCTGCGAGGCCAGGATCCACGGGTGCTCGCGGGTCGGCTCGGTGAGCACCAGCCAGCCCCCCGGTGCCACCAGATCGGCCAGCCGGGCGAGCGCGGCCTCGATGTCGCGGGCGTTCTCCAGCACGCCGGCGGCCAGCACCACGTCGAAGGAGTTCGGCGCCAGGCCCTGGGCACGGTGGTCGCAGTCCACGTCGAACACGCCGAACCTGACACCCGGCCGGTCGCCGAACCGCGACTTCGCCCCGGGCAGGAAGAACGCCGAGACGTCCGTGAAGAGGTACTCGCTGTCCGCTCCGGCCAGCGCTTCCAGCACCCCTTCCGTGGTGCCGCCGGTACCCGCTCCGGCCTCCAGCACCCGCAGCGGCCGGCCGGCCGGGTGCAGGGTGCGGATGTGCCCGAACAGTGCGCCGACGGCGCTGTTGAGGTAGCGGGCCATGGTGTTCTCGCGGTAGAGCGCGTGGGCGGTGTCGAAGCGTCCCTCGGGGAAGAGCAGCGCCACAGGGTCCTGGGCTCCGCTCAGCAACTCGGGGAGCAGGTCGGCGTTGCGGCGCAGGTAGGCCAGGAACTCACCGTGGCCCGGCTCATCGCTCCACGCCGACTCGGCCTGCTCCCAGCACTGTTCGGCGCCTTCGGGATCGAGGGGGCCGGCCTTCGCCAGCAGCGCCTGCCAGCGACGCACCAGCCAGTCGTACTGCGGCGCGATGTCCCCGGCCTGGCCCAGGGCACGCGCCATCGAGGTGAGCACTGCGGTGTCCAGCCGTTCGACGCCGTCCGCGACCCGGTCGTGGTCGAAGCCGAAGGCCACCGCGTCGGCCACGCTACTTACCTTCGCCACCGGCGGATCGGCAGCGGGCGACGTCACCCGGACCGGCTCGACGACAGCGAGCAGGCCGCGATCGGCGTGCGCGCCGTCGAGGACGGCGCCCGCCGCGGCGACGGCGGGGTGCTCCAGCAGGGCCGCCTCGATCTCGCCCAGCTCGATGCGGTGACCGCGGATCTTCACCTGGGTGTCCTCGCGGCCGAGGAACTCGATCTCTCCGCCAGGCAGGTAGCGACCGAAGTCGCCCGTGCGGTAGAGCCGTTGCCCGTCAATCGGGTGCCGGACGAACCGTTGCGCGGTCGTCTCCGGGTCGCCGAGGTAGCCGAGGGCCAGGCCGTCACCCGAGATGTACAGTTCGCCGACCGCGTGGACCGGCCGGTCGCGCAGTTGCTCGTCGAGCAGCCGGAAGCCCTGGTTGGCCAGCGGCCGGCCGTACGGGATGCTGCGCCAATCCGGCCGCAGGCCGGCGTAGACGTGGTGGACGGACCAGATCGCGGCCTCGGTGGCGCCGCCGAGACCGACCACCTGCAGACCGGGAAGCCGCTCGGTGATCTCGTCCGGAAGGGTCAGCGGGATCCAGTCGCCGGAGAGCAGCGCGAGACGCAGGGTGGGCAGTTCGCGCCCGGGCTCCGAGGCAAGGTAGCTCGAGAGCATCTGCATCAGGGCGGGGACGGAGTTCCACAGCGTGACGCCGTGGCTCGCGATCAGCTCCGCCCAGTGCGAGGGGTCGGACCGCCGCCGCGGGTCGGGCAGGACCAGAGCGCCGCCGACGCCGAGCGGGCCGAAGATGTCGTAGACCGAGAGGTCGAACCCGAGGTCGGCCAGGCCCAGCACGCGGTCCCCGGCGGCCACGCCGAAGCGCTGGTTGATGTCGGTCACGGTGTTGGCCGCGGCCCGGTGGCTGACCACCACGCCCTTCGGCCGGCCAGTGGAACCCGAGGTGTGGATGACGTACGCCGGGGCGTCCGGGTCGCCGCCGCCAGCCCGGCCGACGTGCGCCGGCGCCAGCTCGTCCACCGCCGTGACGACCGTGCCGACCGGCCACCGCGCGTCCACCCAGGACTGGGTGAGGACGTGCCGTACCTCGGCGTCCGCCAGGATCGCCGCCCGCCGCAGCGGGGGCTGGACGGTGTCCACGGGCAGGCAGACCCCGCCTGCCAGCAGCACGCCGAGCATCGCAGTGACCTGTTCGACGCCCTTGTCCATGACGATCGCGACGTGCTCCCCGGGTACGCAGCCGGCGGTTCGCAGCGCCTCGGCCACCGCGCCCGCGCGGCCGGCGAGCTCGCCGTAGCCGACCACCCCGTGCGAACCGATCACGGCGGGCAGCTCGGGCGTGCGCGCCGCCTGGGCGAAGAACGCGTGGTGCAGCAGGCCGTCGGGCAGCGGCGCGGCGGTGTCGTTCGCCCGGCGGCGCTCCTCGGTCTGCCAGTGCGGCAGCGGCAGCGCCCGGTCGCCCTCCCAGTCGGTGTCGGCCGCAGCCAGCGAGCGCAGCAACTGCTCGAAGGCGTCGAACATGTCGTCGGCCAGACCGTCCGGGAACACGCCGTCGCGGATGTCCCAGTTGACCTGGAGGCCGTCGGCGTCGTCCATCGCCTGGCAGTCGATGAACACCTGGGGGGTCTGGGTGATGCCGAAGCCGTCCAGCTTGCCGATGGTCCCGGCGCCGCCGAGACCGATGGCGCTGGTGAAGACGATCGGCATCAGGGCGGCCTCGCGGCCCCGGCGGCGGGCGAGTTCGCGCATCACCTCGACCCCCGAGCAGAGCCGGTGGTCCAGGTCCTCGAAGAGCCGGCCGCCTAGCGCGGCGGCCCGCTCGGTGAAGGAGCTGCCCGCGGTCCAGTCGACGGCGAGCAGGTTGACGGAGGTGAAGTCGCCTACCACCTGGTCCACCTGACCGTGCAGCGGCAGCCGGTTCAGCACGGTCAGGTTCAGGCTGAACTTCGGTGTCCGGCTCCAGCGTTCGATCGTGGCAGCGTAGGCGGCAAGCACGACGGAGGACGGCGTGAGCCCACGCTGCCGCGCACGCTGCCTGAGCTGCTCCCAGGCCGGCGTGTCCAGCTTCAGGAAGCGCCGCCGGAAGTGGGCCCGCTGCTGCCCGTCCCGTACCGGCAGGTCGGGGGCAGCGGGCAGCCCGTCGAGCCGCTCCCACCAGTAGTCGCGGTCCTGCCGGTGCCGGTCGCTCTCCCGCAGCTGCCGTTCGGCGAGCAGGTAGTCACGGAACTGAACCTCCAGTGGCGGCAGTTCACGCAGCGGATCGGCGTGCAACGCCTCGAACTCGCCCAGCAGCAGCCAGATGCTCGCCCAGTCGGCGATCAGGAAGTCCATCGACAGGTGCAGTACGGCGCGGTCGTCCGTGCGGGTGGCTCGCAGGTCGAACAGCGGCCAGCGGGTGGTCTCGTAGACGCGGTGCCCGAGCTCCTCGCGGGCCGTGTCCAGGGTGTGCTGCACCTCCGCCGCCCCCGTGCCACGCAGGTCGACGGTAGGAACGGACAGGTGCGGGACGGTGGGCAGCACGCGCTGGTAGCCGTCCGCCTCGACCACCGCGCGGAGCATGTCATGGCGTTCGACCAGCCGGTTCCAGGCCTCCTCGACCCGCTGCGGGTCGAGATCCGGGTAGTTGACCTCCAGGTAGACGTGACACGCCACCCCGCCGTGGCCGAAGACCTCGCCCCGGCCCAGCAGGTAGGCGGACTGGACATCGGTCAGCGGGAACGGCTCGTGCCGGGCACCCTCGTCCGGCACCACGACGGTCTGCTCCCGTTCCGCGAGCAGCTGCGCCAGAATTGGCTCCTTCGCGGCCCGCAGTCGTTCCAGCTGCTGCCCGGTCAGTACGCCCTTCGGCGCCCGGTAGCGCAGCTGCCCGGCGTCTTCCCACAACTGGACTCCTGCGCTGCGCAGTTCCTCTACCAGCTCGATCGTGCTCGCTCGACTGTCCATCAGTTGCTCTCCTCGGTACGGGGTGGAATGTTGGCGTTGAAGCGGAAGACGTTGTCCGGGTCCCAGGTCTGCTTGAGGCGGGCCAGCCGCTCGTAGGCCTCGCTCCCGTACGCCGCCCTGGTCCACTCGGGCTCCGGATCCGGCAGCAGGTTCAGGTAGGGACCCCTGCTGACGTGCTGCAGCGAACGCCAGCCCCGGATGGCCGGTTCGACATGCACGGGGTTGTCCGCCGCGCCGTACCACTGGGCGCAGATCTCGGCGAACCAGCGGGCGTCACGGTGGGTGTAGGCGGTCGGTCCGGCCGGAGCGCGCGCGATCGCCCCGCCCAGCGCGCCCAGCACCACCGAGAAGTTCGGGCCGGCCGCCTGCCAGCGGGCGACCAGCGAGTCGATGGTCTCGTCCGAGAGGTCGGCCAGCAGCTCGCCCCGGTTGTAGACATGCTGGTCGGTGAAGTTCGGCGGTGACTGCAGGAGTTGCTGGTAGGCCAGGTAGGACATCGGCACCACCGCGTCCATGGCGGGCTTCGCCGGGCCCCCGCGCAGCGGGGCGAGGATTTCACCGGCCAGGGCCGGGTCGCCGAACCAGGTCGGGATCAGCACCGCGCCGCGTTCGAAGTGCAGATGCTCGGGGATCCACGGGAGTGGTGGGGCGGTCCACACGATGGCGATCAACGAGGCCTCGTCGGGCGCGGTCGCCAGCCAGTCCCGGGCCGTCCGCAGCGCGGCCGGCACCTGCCCGGCCGGGTGGACCAGCGGGCCGGCCACCACGCCGGTGACCGGATGCAGCCGGAATCCGAACCGGGTGACCACGCCGAAGTTGCCCCCGCCGCCGCGCAGGCCCCAGAACAGCTCGGGATTGCGGTGCCGGTCCGCCCGCACCCGGGCCCCGCCGGCGGTGACCAGGTCGAAGAAGGTCACGTTGTCGCTGGTGAGGCCGAACTGCCGGGACAGGTCGCCCACTCCCCCGCCGAGGGTGTGGCCGGCGACACCGACCCCGGTGTTGCGGGCACCGGGCAGCGCCAGGCTGTGCCGCTGGGTGGCGACGTCGAACTCGCCCCAGGTCAGGCCTGGTTCGGCGATCGCCGTGCGGGCCTGCGGGTCGACCTCGATGTTCTTCATCCCGCCGAGGTCGAGCAGCACGCCGCCGTCGCAGGTGCCCCAGCCGGCCACGTTCGCCCCGCCGCCACGCACCGCTACCGGCAGTGCGGCGGCTCGGGCGTAGGCCAGCGCGGCGATCACGTCGTCGACGCAGGTGCAGCGGGCGATCAGCGCGGGGCGCCGATCGATCCGGGCGTTGCGCACCCGGCGCGCGAGGTCGTAGCCAGGCTCGCCCGGCGTCAGGATCTCGCCGCGGAATCCTGCCCGCAACTGTGCTGTTCCGGTGCTCACCCGCGCTCCTCCCGCGCGGCGGCGAGCAGCGCACCGTGCAGCTTTCTCGGATCCAACGGACCGCTGAGCCCTTCCAGTTCGACGTCGAGGACGCCGGTGGTGGCCGCCGGCACCGCCGACAGCCAGCGGTCCTCGCCGACCAGCGCCGCGTACCGGGCGCGGTCGGCCGGTGCGACCCCCATCCGGACACGGGCGACGGCGCGCGCGCCGTTGGCATGCACGACCCTGGCGGGGCGCTGCGGCGGGTCGTAGGCGGAAACCACGAACGGCAGGCCGGCGGGACGGGACGCGAGGTACTGGTACCGGACGCGGGCGCCGTCGGGTCGGGTCCGGCGACCCCTTATCACTCTGGAGACGGGCAGTCCGGCCGTCCGCAGCGCCGAGCGGGCGCGGGCCAGGTCGGTGTCGTCGGTCTCCAGTGCGAGGTCGCGCCAGCCCTCCCCGGGCCGGGCCCAGCGGGCCAGCCGCTCACCTGCCGGACCGCCGTGGACGAGACCGAACGGGTGGCGCAGCAGGCCGAACACCGGCGGGAGTTCGAAGAACTCGATGAACGGACCCGAGCCGAACCAGAGCAGCGCGTTGTGCGCGCGACCGGGCGCGCTGCCCCACTCCACGGTGAAGCCGAGATCCCGGTAGTCCCGGACGACGGCGGCGATGTCGTCGACCTTGCAGAGCACATGGCTGCACCTCAGCACGGGGCTTCTCCTGTCGACGCGGCCCTGGCAAGGAACAGCCGCTGGCCGAGCGGTGCGATCGGGTGACCTTCGCCGGGCAGCGTTCGCACGGTGCGAAGTCCGGCTCGGGCCAGGACCTCCAACCATTGCGAATGCGACAGGAAGGTGCTCTCCGAATCCCGACGGGCGTCCTCGGCGGTGGTCATCATGAACGCCTGCGAGGCCATGATCTCCAGGTGCTCGCGCGTCGGTTCGGTGACCATCAGCCAGCCTCCCGGGGTGAGGAGGGCCGCCAGCTCCCGGACGGTGGCGTCGGTGTCGGCGGCGTTGTTGAGGACGCCGGCCGCGATGATCACGTCGAACGACGCCGGCTCCAGCCCCTGTTCGTCCGCCGGCCGGTCGATGTCGAAAACCCCGTAGCGGAGCCAGGGTTGGCCGGCGAAGCGGTCCCGAGCGGGGGCGAGGAAGAACTGCGACACGTCGGTGAACAGGTAGTCGACCTCAGCGTTGCCCGGGCCGTCGGCCAGGCTGCGGATGACCGCTTCGGTGGTGGCACCCGTCCCGGCGCCGACTTCCAGGACGCGCAGCGCGCGGCCGTCGGCGATCTGCCGCACCGCCTCGCCGACCGCCGCGTTGAGATAGCGGGCGGTGACGGTGTCGCGGTAGACCGCCTGCGCGGTGTCGGTCCGCCCCTGCGGGAAGAGGAGCAGCGCCGGGTGCTGGCGGCCGGTCATCAGCTCGGTCAGCTGGTCCGCGTTGCGGCGCAGGTAGTCGATGAACTCGGCCGAGCCCAGTCGGCCGGTCCACGATTCGGCGGCGAGGTCCCAAGCCCGGCCGACGGCGGCCTCCTCGACCGGTTCGACGCCGTGGAAGCGGCCCGCCTCGCACCTGATCAGCCCGCGTTCGGCGAGCAGTCGGAGCCAGCGGCCGATCAGCCGGTGGTGCGCCGGAGCGACCCTGGCGGCGGCGAGGATCTCGCCCGCCGTGCGACCGGTGCCCAGATGGTCCTGGAGTGCGAGCAGCATCGAGGCCGGCACTGCCTGGTCCAGCCGCTCGACGAAGGTGCGGACCTCCTGCTCCGTGATCCCGCGCACCGTACGCTCGGCCGCCGCCGACGCCGCCTCGAGCACGTCGCCGGTGACCCCGCCTGTGGTCTCGTCCGCCACAGCGGCCACCGCTGCGGACAACTCGGCCACCGGAAAGGTCCGGTGGGACTGGCCGGGCCGCAGTGCCGGGTAGCCGAGGGCCGCGGTGACGTCCTGCCACATCCGGCAGAACGTCAAGTGGGCCTGTTCGGGACGCTCCGCGCCCTGCTCGTCCAGGATCGCGGCCCGCTGGGCGAGCAGGTCGGCGCCGATCGCCGCCGGCCAGAGTTCGCCGAGTATCCGCCGGTAGCTGGGCGGCTGCGCGGGGCCGAGCAGGACGGTACCGGGCTCGGCAAGGTGCGCCGTGCCCTCCCCGGCGAAATCGAAGCGGTTCTTGACCGCGTCGGGGATGTGCAACCGGGGGCTCCAGGTGACCGGGCCGTGGGTGTCGGTGAGGGTGAGGCTGCCGGAGTCCGTCCCGATAGTGACGCGGTGCAGCAGATGCAGGTGGTTGTCCGGGTCCGCCGGATCGACCTCGTTGTGCACCCGCAGGGTCAGCGGCACGCCGCCGACCGCGCCGGTGAGCAGCGAGAACGGGCCGCCGCCGGGGCCAGCCGCACTGATCCGCCACGGGCGGACCGCGCCCAGCGCCTCGCCCAGCAGGTGCACCAGGGGAAAGGCCACCTGCGTCGAGCAGGACGCGTCGATGTGCACGGCGGGCTGCCCGGCGAGCAGCACCCGGGCCGCCGCGACGAAGCGGCGCACGGCCGGCAGTCGGACGTACAGGTCGCCGAGGCGATACCGCACCGCGTGGCGGCGCGCCACACGCAGGCAGGCCGCCAGATCGTCGTGGTGCACAGGCTGTTCCTGGACGACGTGGATCCCACGCTCCAGCAGACTGATCGCCAGATCCGTCCCCGGGCCGCCCAGCACGCCCGAGCGCACCACCACACAGGCGAGGTCGATGTCGTCCGGGAGCGTGTCGACGTCGGTGTACAGCGGCACGCCGAAGCGCCGGGCGCACTCGGCCGACCGGGCGCTGCCCCGGGCGAGCACGCCCGCCACCTCGAATTCGTCGGGCAGTGCGGCGAGCGCGGCCAGGTAGAACTGGCCGAACGTCGTCCCGCACACCACTGCTTTGAGCCTGCGGGCGCTCATAGCAGCCCCTCCTCTTCACTTGCGAGATCGTCGATCGTCAGGTCGCTCAAGGTCAGCCGACACAGCCCGGGCACCCCCAGCAGCCGCGCCACAGCGGTCCGCGCATCGAGCGCCGAGGCTGCGGTCCGTACGCCCGGGGGCACCTCACCGCGCAGTACGGCCAGGGCGGCGACTGCCGTGACGGCCCCGGTGAGCCGGTCGATGCCCGGCCCGCGCAGGATCGCCGTGCGGGCGATCGGGCGACCGCCGGCCAAGCCGTCCAGCTGGACCAGCAGGTTGACGTAGGGCGTGCGCCCGACGGTGTCCAGCGCGGTGGCCCGGACCAGCCGGGCCACCGCCTCGGCCCGCTCCAGGGTGCGGGCCGCGTCAAGGGCCGGCCCCAGGTGCTCACCGTCCAGCAGGCTGTACCAGCGTCCTCGGCGCAGGCGCAGCTCACGGGCCAGCTCGGCGCCCTCGGCGTCGAGGTACGGGTGGGCGAGGACGGGACGGGGGAGGAACGGCAACCGCAGCCCCGCCCGACGGGTCAGGGCCGCCGAGCGGCGGGCACCGTCCTGCCAGGCGGCCAGGGGCTCGTTGGCGGCGCCGAGGATGCCGTGCAGGTAGTCCTCCGCCGCGCCGGCGGTGAACCGGTCGAGCACGCCGGCGTAGGCGGTCAGCTCGTGCACGGTGTCGAACCCCTGGCCGGCCAGCCAGCGCGGCAGCAGGCCGGACAGGCCCGGCAGTGCTCCGGCGTGGAGCAGCACGGTGCGATCGCCGGTGTCCTGGCCGGGGCTCTCGGCGCCGCCGGCGTCGACGTGGTGCGCCCCTGTCGCCAGGGCCGCACGGACCACCCGCCGGGCGGTCCGGTGCGACGGGCCCGCGCAGTTGATGACCAGCTCGCAGTCCCGGACGAACCGGTCGAGGGACGCGTCGTCGGTTATGTCCACCGCCTCGGCGCTGCCGGGCAGCAGGGCTGCCCGTTCGGGCCGGCGGCCGCCGATCCGCAGCGGGCCCGCTCCCCAACCGTCGAGCAGCCGGACAGTGTGGGCGCCGACGGCGCCGTACCCGCCGATGATGCCGATCACAGTGCTCCTTCGTCCGACTCGTCGGCTGCGGCGAGTTCCGCGCCGAGGGCCGCGGTCACCTCGGCGAGGCTCGGCCCCTGGAACATCCGCCGCAGCGGCAGCTCGACCGCGAAGCGCTGCTTGAGCTGCTCGATGAACCGGGTCGCCAGCAGGCTGTCCCCGCCGAGCTCGAAGAAGCTCCGCCTGCGGCCGACTGCCGTGAGGCCGAGCAGCTCGGCCCAGATCGCCGCTACCGTCGCCTCCAGTTCCCCCTGCGGCGGCTCGTCCGCGTCGCGGGCGCCCTGCTCGGCGCCGAGCGCGGCGATGGCGGCCCGGTCGAGCTTGCCGTTGGCGCTCAGCGGCAGCCACGGCAGCACCTCCACCCGTTCGGGCACCATGTGGCCGGGCAGGCAGGCGAGCGCGTGCTCGCGCAGCGCAGCCGGGTTCAGCTCGACGGCATCGTCGGGGCGGCGCGCCCGGAGCAGGTCCACGAGCGAGGTGCCGATCGAGCGGTACCCGACGTCGTGCAGACCCGAGGCGCCGAACAACTCGGCCCAGCGTGGGGCGGGCAGCATCGGGCTGCCGGCCTGCCGGCGCGCCTGGTCGAGGCCGGCGTAGCCCCGGTCGAGCAGACCAGCCGTCAGCAGCGCAATCGGCGTCAGCCCGGCCCGCTCGACGGCCAGTAGCCGGCCTCCGCGCCGTGCCAGCAGGCCGGTTAGCGCGGGACCCTGCGCGGCGTCCGGGTAGCGGTGCAGCGCATTGGCCGCCAGCACCACGTCGAAGCGGTGCCGCAGGTCGTCGGGCACCCTGGTGTCCATTAGGCGGCAGGAGGTGACGTGGGGAAGGCCGGCCAGTCGGCGGCCTGCGGCCGCCAGCATGGCTGGGGAGGCGTCCAGCAGTGTGTATCGCACCTGGTCGGGGCCGAGGAGTGACAGGAGCCGTTCGGCGAAGGCGCCGGTCCGGCCGCCCAACTCGGCCACTTCCAGCGGGCCGCCGGCCGAGCCGGCCATGGACGCCAGCTCGCGGGCGATGTCCGCGAGTGCCTCGGCGCTACCGGGGTCGGCGTCCGCCAGGCTCGCCGGGGCGAGCACCTCGTCGTCAAGCAGCACGGTGGGCTCCAGGCGGCCGGCGAGGATGTCCCGGTAGTCGCCGAGGCGCTCCAGCAGGCGCTGGTGGGCTCGGCCAATCAGGCCCGGGTAGCCGGTGCCGTCGCCCGGCGCCGGCCGCCGGAACAGCGCGGCGGCGAGTTCCGGCCCCGCCCGGTACGTTCCGGCCTGCTCGGCCAGCACCTTCTGATCCACCAGCAGGTGCACCCAGAGCCGCAGGACCGGCAGGTGCTGCTCGACTGGGCCGAGGTCTGCGGTCAGCTCGAGAAAGCTTCGTCCGGCACCGCCGGAGAGGGCGTCCAAGTCGAGCAGCCGCGCCAGGAAGGCCGTTGCCGCGTCCGCCTCGAGCTGGACGGCCGACGCCCGGGCCGCAATGGTCCCTACGGGTGGCTCGACAGCGTCCACGGCCTTCCCGCCGGGCTGTCCGGTGGGGACCACCATTGCCACCAGCCGCCGTCCGGCGCCCTCGCCGGCCACCGCCGCCACGGCCCGGCCGACGCCAGGGAACGACTGCAGGGCGGCTTCGATCTCGCCGAGTTCGATCCGGTGGCCCCGGATCTTGACCTGGTGGTCCGAGCGGCCCAGGAACTCCAGCGTGCCGTCCGGCCAGTACCGACCGAGGTCACCGGTGCGGTACCAGCGGTCCCGTCCCGATCCGACGAACTGACGTTGCGTCAGATCAGGTGCGCCACGGTAGCCCCGGGCAACGCCGGCACCGCCGATCCACAACTCACCGGCCACCCAGTCCGGACAGTCCCGGCCGTGGCCGTCGACCACCCGGAAGCGCTGGCCCCGCAACGGGTGCCCGTAGGGGATCGAGCGCCAGGCTGGATCGACCCGGTCGACCTCGAAGGCGTTGGACCAGATCGCGGCCTCGGTCGCGCCACCCAGAGCGACGAAACGGCAGTCGGGCCGCAGCGCGGCCAGCCGGCCGGGCAGGTCCAGCGCCACCCAGTCGCCGGAGACCAGCGCGAGGCGCAGCGATTCGGGCGGGCTGGCGCCCTCCGCGACGACCAGCAGCATGTCGAGCAGAGCGGGGACGGTGTTCCACACCGTCACCCGGTGCCGCCGGACGAGTTCGAGCCAGCGGCGGGCGTCGCGGCGGGCGTCCTCCTCGATGAGGACGATCGCGCCGCCGGCCGAGAGCGGGCCGAAGAGGTCGTATACAGAGAGGTCGAAGTCGAGGGCGGACACCGCAAGTATTCGGTCGGTGCCGCCGATCCCGAACCGGTGGTTGATGTCCGCGACGGTGTTGGCGGCGGCGCGGTGGGTGATCTCGACGCCCTTGGGGGCGCCGGTGGAGCCGGAGGTGAAGATGACGTAGGCGATCTCGTCCGGATCTGCCATCGCAACGGTGGCGGCCGGCGCCGCCGACCGGGCCTCAGAGATCAGAACGGGCCGGGTGCCGGAAGTCCAGGTCGAGACGGCGCGTCCGGTCTCGTCCGTGACGGCGAACCGGGTGCCCGCGAGACGGTGGATCCGCTCGCGCCTCGCCGGCGGCTGGTCGATGCCAACCGGTACGTAGTGGGCGCCTGCGGCAAGCACCCCGAGGACGGCCACAACCTGGTCGGGCCCCTTGGGCAGGGAGACCGCCACGGCTTCGCCGGGCCCAACGCCGCGCCCGGCGAGCACGGTGGCCAGGCGCAACGCCCGATCCGCGAGTTCGCCGTACGTCAGCTCGCCGTGTGGCGGCTCCCCCTGCGCCGGGCCGCCGTCGTCGCCCCAGAGCAGGGCCACTCGGTCGGGGTGCTCGGCCGCACGGCGGAAGAAGTCCTGGTGCATGAGGCGGCCGGTCGCGGTCGCGCCGGTGTCGTTCGCCCGCTCCCGGCTCCGGCGCTGGGTGCCGGGCAGCAGATCGGGCACCGGTGCGTCCCAATCAGGGGCGGATCCGAGCCAATCCAGCAACTGCCGGTAGGCCGTGAACATCGCCTCGGTCACCCCTGCCGGGAAGAGGCCTTCGACGACGTCCCAGTTGAGGCGGACTCCTCCCCGGTGCTCGGTGACCTGGTGGTCCAGCCAGACCTGCGGGGTCTGCGAGACGCCCCAGACATGGTCGGCGAAGAGCCCGTCGGACGCCGTGCCGCCGTCCCCAGCCATGCCGAGCGCGCTGGTGAACACCACCGGCATGGTCGCCTCGGGTTCGTCATTGCTCCTGGCGATTTGGCGCAGGACCTGGACGGCCGAGACCTCCCGGTGGTCCAGGGACTGCCACAGGTCCCGCTGGATCCTCCGGGCCCGGGTCAGCCAGCTGTCGCCCTGTTGCGGCCGGCAGGCGACGAGCATCAGCGAGGTGAAGTCGCCGAGGACGTTTCCGATGTCCGGGTGCAGGTCCTTGCGGTCGAAAAGGGTGAGATTGAGGGTGAGGTCGGGCCGGGCGCTCCAGCGGCCGAGCACCTCGGCGAACGCGGCGAGCAGTACGCCCGATGGGGTGAGACCGTGCTCACGGGCCCGATCGGCGATCGGCTGCCAGTGGGCGGCGTCCAGCTGGGTCTCGTGCCGGGTGAAGCGCGGCTGCTGAATGGCCGCCGGCTCGGTGGCCAGGGGGAGTTGGGGAGCCGGAGGGAGCGCCGGGAGCAGTCCGGTCCAGTACTCCTGGGCGGCGGCGAGCGCGGCAGGATCGGGGCCGGCGGCCCGCAGGTAGTCGCGGAACGACACGCCGATGGGTGGGAGTTCGGCCTCGGGATCGCCGTATAGGGCCCCCAGTTCACGATAGAAGGTGAGGATGCTGAGGGCGTCGAGGACGATGTTGTCCATCCCGACGGCGAGCCTCGTCCGGTTGCCCGTGCGCACGGCGCGGATGGCGAACAACGGCCAGCGGGAAGGCTCGAAGACCTGATGCGAGGCGGCGGCCCGGAGGTCCGCGAGGGCAGCCGAGGGGTCGTCGTCCCCGTCGACGACCGGGATGGTGAACTTCGGGACTTCGGGAAGGATCCTCTGATCACCCCGCTCGTCGAAGACCGCCCGTAGCATCTCGTGCCGCGCGACCAACCGATCGACGGCGGTCTCCAGGCGCGCGACGTCGAGATCCTGGAGGTCGTACTCGCGGTAGAAGTGGCAGCCGATCCCGCCGAGCGTGAAGCCCTCGCCCCGGCCCAGCCAGTAGGCGCGCTGCACGTCGGTCGGGGCGAACGGCTCGTGCCGGTGCTCCAGGTCCGCGAACGGCGCGGGGCCGGCGGGCGCCGGGCGGTCGCCGGTGTGGGTGCGGCCGGGACCGGTGGAATGGTCTGCACCGTCGGGGCTCTCGCGCCGGAGCAGGGCAGCGAAGTCGGCTAGCACGGGGTGGGCGAACAGCTCGCCCATTCTGATCGCGCTGTACCCCTCGCCGCGCAGCCGCGCAATCAGCCGTGTCGCCAGCAGGGAGTCGCCGCCGAGAGCGAAGAAGTCGTCCGCACGGCCGACCTCGGCCACGCCGAGAATCTGCGAGCAGGCCGCGACCACCGCGTGCTCGGACGCGCCGACCGGTGGAGTGACCGGAGCGGGCCCCCGCACCTCCCGTGCGGCGAGGGTGCGGCGTAGGGCCGTGCGGTCGATCTTGCCGTTCGGGGTCAGCGGCAACGTCGGCAGGACGGCGATCCGCTCGGGCACCATCGCCGCCGGCAGCCGCTCGGCCAGGAGCGCCCGCAGGTGTGCGCCGTCGAGGGCCGCAGGTGCCGGCCGGTCCGGGACCAGTGGGGCCGGCCCGACGACAACCGCGGCGGCCAGGCTCCCGTCCTCGCAAACCACGGCGACGCCTTGGGCCACGCCGGGGCAGGCGGTCAGCCCGGCCTCGATCTCGCCCGGTTCGATGCGGTAGCCCTTCACCTTGACCTGGAGATCGGCGCGGCCGAGGAACTCCAGTGTGCCGTCCGGCCAGTAGCGGGCGCGGTCCCCGGTGCGGTACCACCGGCGGCCGTCGCTCTCGACGAACCGGTCGGCCGTCCGCGCTGCGTCGCCGCGGTAACCCCGGGCGAGGCCCGCGCCGCCGATCCACAGCTCGCCGGCCACCCAGTCCGGACGATCCCGGCCGTCGCCGTCGACCACCCGGCAGGACACATTGCGCAGCGGCTGTCCGTACGGGACGCCGACCCACTCCGCGGGGATCTCGCCGACCTCGCAGAGCGTGGAATGGATGGCCGTCTCGGTGGTGCCGCCCAGGGCGACGAACCGGCAGTCCGGGGCGAGTCCGGCGAGCCTGCCGGGCAGGTCCAGCGGTATCCGGTCGCCGCCCAGCAGTGCCAGCCGCAGCGCCGGCTCCGCCGCGACGCCGGTCGCCGCCGTCACGAGCATGTCGAGCAACGCCGGGACGCAGTTCACCACCGTGGCCCGGTGGCGGTGCATCAGTTCGGTCCAGATGGCGGGCTCACGGCGGCTGCCGTGCTCGACGCAGACCACGGCGCCGCCCGTCGACAGCGGGCCGAAGACGTCGTAGACGGAGAGGTCGAAATCCAGCGCGGACAGGGCCAGGGTGCGGTCGTCCGGCCCGACGGCGAAACGCTCGTTGAGGTCGTCAACGGTGTTCATCGCTGCGGCGTGGGTGAGTTCGACCCCCTTGGGCTCGCCGGTCGAGCCGGAGGTGTAGATCACGTACGCCAGGTCCTCGTCGCTGCCCGGTACCGGCGCGGCCAGCGGCTCCACCCCGGCCGGGACGGCGACCTCGTCCAGCACGAACCGCACTCCGGCCGAGCTGCAGATGCGCTCACGCCGGGCGGCGGGCTGGTCAACGCCCAGCGGGAGGTAGGCTGCGCCGGCCGCCAGCACGCCGAGAACGGCAGCGATCTGGTCGGGGCCCTTCGGCAGGGTGACGGCGACCAGCTCCCCGGCACCCACACCCTGGGATCGCAGGTGCGCGGCAATCCGCAGGGCCCGGGTGGCGAGTTCCCCATAGCTGGTCGAGCCCTCGGTGCCCCAGAGCAGGGCCGTTGCCTCGGGGGCGAGTCCGGCCCGGGTGAAGAAGCCGTCGTGCAGCCGCGCGCCTGAGCGCCGCGCGGCCGTGGCGTTGGCGTGCTCGCGCACCCGCAGCTGTTCGGCGGGCACCAGCGGGGGTGGCGGCGCGGACCAGGCGTCCGGGTCGGACAGCAGCCGGTCGAGCAGAGCCGTGTAGGCGTCGAACATGGCGTCCAGGACGCCGGGGGCGAACGCGGCCTCCCGGGCGTCCCAGTTGACGAGCAGCCCACCGTCCAGCTCGGTTACCTGGGCATCCAGGTGTACCTGGGGGCCCTGCGAGATGATCCAGGAGGCCTCTCCGAAGACTTCCCGCACTTCGGCGGGGAAGAGTTCGCCCAGGCCGAGCGCGCTGGTGTAGACCACCGGGGCGAGGATTCGCTCCCCGTGCAGGCGGGAGGCGTCACGCAGGACCTCCACACCGGAGTAGCCCGAGTGCGCAGCGTCGACGTGGAACCGGGCCTGCAGCCGCGCCGCCCGCTCGGCAAAGGAACCCGGCGTCCGGCCGTCCCAGGCGAGCAGCACGGATGAAGTGAAGTCGCCCACCAAAAAGCCCACTTCTTCATGGAGCGGCTCGCGGTCGAAGAGCGGCAGGTTGAGCAGGAAGTCGGGCTCGGTACTGAAGGCGGTCAGGGTCTCGGCAAAGACCGCGGCGAGCGCCATGGCCGGGGTCAACGCGTGACGGCGGGCCTGTGCGTCGAATCGCCGGACGGCTTCGGCGTCGAGTCGGCGGTGGCGACGTCGAACGGTACCGGCGAAATCGTCCACCCGGCCCGGTGCGAAGGGGAGTTGCGGTGCTGCGGGGAGCCCGGGGAGCTGTCGGCGCCAGTAGTCTCGATCGGCCTCGAACGCCGCCGTCCGCGCGGGAGTGGCGCGCTCGGCGCTCCGCTCAGCGAGGTAGCGGGGGTAGCTGTAGGCCAGCGTTGGCAGTGGCTCGCCGGGGTCGGTGTACGCGCTGACCAGGTCGGCGAGCAGGACGCGCAAGCTCAGGGCGTCGGCGGCGATCATGTCCAGGTTGACGTGGACCCGAGTACCGCCGGGGCGTATCCCGTCCGGCAGCAAAGAGAGTTGAACGTCGAAGACCTCACCCGCCGCGAGGTCCGTACATCGGTGGGAGAGCTCCGAGCGCAAAGCGTCCAGCCTTCGTCGGGCCTCGTCGACCGGCAGCGTGCGCAGGTCGTGCACCAGCAGACCGGGCCGGGGGGCCAGCGGGGCGATCCGCTGCCGGCCGTCGTCCAGGACCTGGACGCGGAGCATGCCGTGTCGGGCGGTCACCTGCCGCACCGCGGACTCCAGCCGGTCCGGGGTGATCCCTTCACCGTCGAACTCGTGGTAAAAGTGCGCTGCCACGCCCCCGAGGCGCTGCCCTTCTCCCCGCCCGACCCAGTACGCGTGCTGCATCAGCGCCAGATCGAACGGTTCGCTCTCGTCAACGACGACGCCGTGCTTGCCGGGTGCCGGAGCGGTGCCCCGGCGGCCGTCGAGCAGTTCCCGCCAGGCGGAGACGGTGGGCTCGGCAACGAGCTCGGCGAACGTCACCTCGACCCCCGACCGGCGCAGCGTGCCCGCCAGGCGCATCACGGCGAGGGAGTCGAGGCCGAGCTCGATCAGGTTAGCCCGCTCGCCGACCCCCTCTACCGGCAAACCGAGCAACTCGGCGATGAGCTCCGGCAGATCCGCCATTTCAGTCCCACGCTCCTGCGACACCTTGGGTTCCCTTTCGTGAAGTCGCCGTACAGCCGCGCCCCCTGGCCAAGCAGCACCTTATGCGCAATGATTATCATTAGCAACAATCAGAGGCGGGCCTATCTCCGTCCAGCTCATCAACCAAGGGATACAACGTGACTGACGTTCAGTCAGCTGAGGGAGCCTCTACCGGAGAGGGCATACCAGTCTCGGTCGAGGTGCGGTCCGCGAGGCGATGGACGACCGCCGTGACCTCGCTCGCGGCAGCGATGATGACCCTGGACATCACGGTCGTGAACGTGGCGCTGCCGGAAATCGGGCAAGACCTCAGGGCTCCCCTGGACAGCCTCCAGTGGGTCGTGAACGCCTACACCCTGACCTTCGCGGCGTTCCTGCTAACCGCCGGCTCCGTCTCCGACCTGGTCGGACGACGAAAGATCTTCCTCGCCGGAGTGGCCCTCTTCACCGCTGCCTCGGCCGTCTGCGCGCTCGCGCCGGACCCAACGGTACTGATCGCGGCCCGCGCGCTTCAGGGCACCGGCGGAGCCATGGTGCTCGGCACCTCACTCGCCCTCATCGCCGGGGCCTTCGACGGCGCCCCGGAGCGTGCTCGGGCCGCCGCCATCGGTCTGTTCACCGCGGGCGGGGCCATCTCGGCGGCGCTCGGCCCGCTGGTCGGCGGCTCGGTCGTCGAATGGCTGAGCTGGCCCTTCCTCTTCGCCGTCAACGTGCCGATCGGCCTGCTCATCATGTACGGCACCGCCCGCAAGGTCCCGGAGAGCGTCGTGCCCGATGCCTCCCCGCGCATCGACCGCGCTGGCGCCGTGCTGGCCGTGCTCGCGCTCGTCGCGCTGAACTACGGCCTGCTGACGGGCGCCGAGCAGGGCTGGTCCACACCGCGGGTGCTGCTCGCACTCGGCACGGGCGCGCTGCTCGGCGGCGCCTTCCTCGCAGTCCAGTGGCGGCTGGGCGCCCGCGCGATGCTGGATCTGCGCCTGTTCGCGATCCCCACCTTCACCGGCGCGGTGCTGCTGAGCTTCGCCGCCCGAATCCTCAGCTTCGGGCTGCTGCCCTTCCTCACCCTCTGGCTCGGCGGCATGCTCCACCTCACGCCGTTCCGGATCGGCCTGGTCCTGCTGGCCCAGTCGGTGGCCCTGACGTTGGCGGCGGGGCTGAGCGGGCCACTGGCCAAGGTGCTGCCCGTCGCGCAGGTTCTGGCGCTGGGCATGGCCGTGGCCAGCGTGGGTATGGTGCTCGGCGCCCGGATCGGGGCGCAGGACGACTGGACGGCCCTGCTGCCCGTCCTTCTGCTGCTCGGCGCGGGCGCCGGACTGACCCTCCCTCACCTGCTCGCACTCGCGGTCGGGGTGGTCCCCCCGGCCCGGGCCGGGACGGCGTCCGGCGCAGCCAACAGCTTCTTCCCGCTCGGCACGGCGACCGGCGTCGCCGTCTTCGGGGTGGTGCTCACGAACCGGATCGCGGACACGATGTCCCCCGCCGCGCTGGACCGGCTCGCCGTCCCCGCCGAGAGCACCGGACAGCTGCGCCGGCTCGTCGCGGCTGGCCAGTTCGACGCGGTCGCCGCGACCGTCCCCGAGGCGGTGCGAGCTCCGCTGCTCGCGCTCGCCCGCACGGCCTACACCGACGCGCTGTCGGTGATATTCCTGATCGCCGGGTCGGCCGGCCTGCTGGCGGCAGCAGCGAGCCTGCTGCTGATCCGGGAGCGGGGCAAGCAGCCGGCCGGGCAGGCGGGTTGAGTCGGTGAATCGAGGCCGGTCGCGGCGGTCCGCGACCGGCCTCCGCCGTGCCGACGAGTTCACCTGCAGCCGACCGGCGCGCTTGTGAAGCCGGCCGCCGCGAGCCCACGGAGGACGGCCTCCACCACCTCGCCGGGGCGGTCCGACAGGTAGAAGTGCCCGCCTGGGAACGTCAGCAGCTCGAACGAGGCGCTGGTCCACTCCTGCCAGCCTGCCGCCTCCTCGGCGGTCACCTCGGTGTCCCGGTCTCCGACGAACGCGGTCACCGGGCAGGTCAAAGGTTCCGTGGGCAGCACCCGGTGGGACTCGATGATCCGGTGGTCCTCACGGACAGCGGGCAGCACGAGCTCGCGGATCTCCGGCATCGCGAGGAGCTCCGGGTCACTGCCGCCGAGCCGGGCGAGCTCGGCGCAGAGCGCGTCGTCGTCGAGCAGATACGTGGTGGTGCGGCGCTCGTACTGCGGGGCCTCGCGGGCCGAGGCGAAGAGACGGACGGGAGCCCGGTGACCTGTCCGTGCCAGGTGCAGGACGAGTTCGTGGGCCGTGGTGGCCCCCATGCTGTGGCCAAACACCGCCCAGGGCCGGTCAAGCAGCGGCGCCACCGCCTTGGCCAGGTCACCCACCAACGTCGGCAGATCCGGTGGGAATGGGACGTCGAGACGGTCCTCCCGGCCCGGTGGGCAGGCGAGCACCAGCTCGATCTCTGGCGGGAGGAGCGCGGCCCAGGCCCGGTACAGGCCGGCCGAGCCGCCGGCATGGGGCAGGCAGAGCAGCCGCAGGCCCGCCTGCGGGCGGGGGTTCGGGCGGCGCAGTCGGCGGTCCGACGACATTCCGGTGCTCCTTCTCAGCTCGGTACCCGGCGCGGATCCGGCGCCGGCTGGACGGGATCGAGGGCCGGCCACGCCGGCACCGCGGCCACCAGTCCCCTGGTGACGGGGTCGGTGGGCGTGCCGAGCACCTGACCGACCGGGCCGCTCTCGCGGATCCGGCCGTCGGCGAGCACGGCGATCCGGCCGCCGAGGCGGGCGGGCACCGACAGGTCGTGGGTGACGACGACGAGCGCCACACCCAGCTCCCGGCGCAGCTCGGCGAGCAGTGCGACCACCGTGGCGGCGGTAGGCGCGTCGAGCGCGCTGGTCACCTCGTCGCACAGCAGCACAACTGGCTCGGCCGCCAGCGCCCTCGCCAGCGCGACGCGTTGGCGTTGGCCACCGGACAACTGCGCGGGCCTGCGTCGCTCGTGGCCGGCGGCGAGCCCGACCCGCTCCAGCAGCCGGTGCGTCTCCTCGCGCAGTGCGCCCTCGTCCAGCCCGGGCCGGTGGCGGCTCAGCGGGCGGCCGATGATCCGCCCGACGGTGTGTCGGGGGTTGAGCGAACTGTACGGATCCTGCGGGACGAGCTGAATCCGGCGCAGTTGCTCGACCGACCGGCCGGGGAGCCCGTGCGGCAGCACGTCACCGGCGAGCTCCAGCCGGCCCGTCCAGTCGCTGTGCAGACCGCTGAGGCACCGGAGCAGGGTGGTCTTTCCGCCACCGGACGGGCCGACGATACTGAGGCACCCGCCGGTCTCAAGGGCGAGGTCGATGCCGCCCAACAGGTGTCCATCACCGCACCGGTCTCCTCGTCGGGAGGCGAGGCCTCGGACGACGAGGACCGGCGGGCCGGCCGGGCCTCCGCGCGTCCCTACGGATTGCCGGGGCGGTTCGGTGGCGCGCGCCGCGCCGACCAGCCGTCGCCCGGCAGCGCTGGACGGCCGCGCGAGCACCTCGGCTGCCGGGCCGCACTCGACCAGCTGTCCGCCGTCGAGCACGGCCACCTCATCAGCGACCGAGGCGACCTGGGCCAGGTCGTGGGCGATCAGCAGGATGGCCGGCCCTCCCCCGGCCGGCGGCTGCGGGTCTCCCCGGCCGCCACGCAGCCGGTCGATGTCAGCGAGGAGTGCGACGGCGGTGGCCGGATCCAGCGCGCTGGTCGGCTCGTCCAGCACGAGCAGGTCGGGGCAGTGGGCGAGCGCAGCGGCAAGTGCCACCCGCTGCCGCTGGCCGCCGGAGAGCTGATGCGGCAGCCGGCGCAGGAACTCACGGTCAGCGGGCAGTCGGAGCATCCGCAGCGCCGCGCGGATCAGCTCGGGCCGCTGCGCCCGGGACACGCCGCGGGCACGCAGGAACTCGCCGACGTGTGCGCCCACCCGCAGCGTCGGCGCGAGCGAGCTGCGGGGATCCTGCGGGACGTACCCGGAGTGCCGGCCGCGCAGCCTTCGCAGTGCCCGCTCCGGCAGGCCGACGACGGAATGTCCGGCGAGTCGTGCCTCGCCCGACGCCAGGACCAGCCCGGGGTGCAGCTCGCCGAGGGCCGCGAGGGCGAGCGTGGTCTTCCCGCTGCCGGACGGGCCGACCAGGGCAAGGATCCGGCCGCGCGCGAGGTCGAGGTCGACCCCGTCCAGGACGCGCTGCCCGTCCTCGGCCTCGACGGTGAGCCCGCGCAGCCGCAGCACTGCGCCGGTGGCCGGCGCCGTGGGGTCGGAGACCGACGTCGTGTAGCCGGCGGCCGTCCCGCGCGGACGGCGGTGCGGTCGCGGGCCCCGCCGGACGGGGAAGGCCGCATCGACGAGCAGGTTGGCGGAGAGCAGGAGGACGAGGATCCCGGCGGCCGGCAGGGCGACCGCGAGCGGTTGGAGCGAGAGTCCGTCGCGGTTCTCCAGAATCATCAGGCCCCAGTCAGCCGAGGGTGGTTGGGTGCCATAGCCGAGGAATCCGGCGGTCGCAACGACGAAGACGGCGCCGACGAAGCGCACGCCCGCATCGGCGGCGAGCACGGGTGCGAGGTTGGGCATCACCTCGCGCAGCACCACGTACCCGGTGCGTTCCCCGCGCGCCAGGGCGGTCTCGACGTAGTCGTGCTGCAGGACCTGCAGGGTCGCCGCGCGGACCACCCGGACGATCTCCGGGAGCAGCACGACCGCGGTGGCGGCGCCGACACCGGTCGGCCCGCGCCCCACCGCGACCACGGTGACGCTGAGCAGCAGGAAAGCGGGCATGCTCAGCAGGACGTCCGCGGCGCGCAGCAGCACCGTGTCGGTGCGGCCGCCGCGCAGCGCCGCCAGCATGCCGGCAGCCGCGCCCGCCGCGTACGCGACGCAGAGGGCCGCCAGCGCGAGGAGGACCAGCGACCGACCGCCGGCCAGGAACCGGCTGAGCACGTCGGCGCCGAGGTGGTCGGTCCCCAGCGGCGCCGCTCCCCCGGCGGGGCCGTACGGCATGTCGAGCACCTCACCGGGGCCGTGGGCGGCGAGCAGCGGCCCGAACAGCGCGAGCAGGACGGTGGCCGCGAGGACGCCGGCGGCGCCCGCGCGACGGCGCCCGCGGCGGGCGGTCGGGCGGACCCGAGCCGGGGACTGCTCCGGCGCGAGCGCGGTCGCCCTATCTTCCGTTGTCAACTGTTCTTCCTTGCAGCCGGGTTGAGAGCTGCCGCGAGAGTGTCCGCGAGCAGGTTGAGGGTGACGGTCACGGCGGCGACCGCGAGGCTGACGCCGAGCACGACGGGGGTGTCCCGGGCGGCGGTGGCGTTGACAAGCGCGGCGGCCAACCCCGGGTAGCCGAACAGGGTCTCCGCCACGAGCGTCCCGCCGAGCAGGTAGGCGAGGTAGCGGGCCAACACCGGCAGGGCCGGCACGACGGCGGCCGGAAGCACCCAGCGCAGCACCACCCGGTGTTCGGGCACACCGCCCAGCCGGGCGGTCCGTGCGGCATCCGAGGCCGATGCCGCGATCACTCCGGACCGTACGAGCCGGACGTTCTGGGCCAGGCACACCGAGAGCAGCGTCAGCACCGGCAGCACGAGGATCTGCGGCTGCGTCAGCGGGCCCTGTCCGGCGGCGGGCACGGAGACCGCGGGCAGCCAGCCCAGCCCGACGGCGAAGACCAGTACCAGGACGGTCCCGACGACGAACTCGGGCAGGCTCAGCAGGGCGAGCGTCGCCAGCGACACCACGCGGTCAGGGCCCCGGCCGGCGCGCAGGCCCGACCACAGGCCGAGGCCGACCGCCAGTGGCAGCAGCAGCGCGGCGGCCACCGCGCCGAGCAGCAGCGAGTTGCCCGCGCGCTCGGCGAGCAGGTGCGCGACCGGCGTGCCGTTGGCGTAGGAGACACCGAGGTCTCCCTGGAGCGCGTGCCACAGCCAGTGGGCGTAGCGCTCCCACCAGGGCCGGTCCAGGCCGAGACCGTGCCTTAGTTCGGCGATCTGTTCGGGCCCGGCCCGCCCGGCGAGCCGGGCGGTGGCCGCGTCGCCGGGCGCCAGTGCAGTCGCGGCGAAGACCAGCGCGGAGGCCGCCAGGAGGGTGACCGCGGCACCGGCCGGCCGACGCGGCCATCGCCCGGCTCGTCGGCTCCACCGGGTGCCGCTCACGCGGCCAGGAAGGCGTCGCGCAGGCACGGGTAGTCGAAGAATCCGCGCGGCTGAACGCCGTGCACGGTGGGCCGGGCCGCCGCGACAGGGGGAATCCGGGCGAACACCGCGTCGCCGCCCTGCTCGTACAGGTAGTGCTGCACGTCGTGCACCGCGGCGATCCGCCGCGCATCGCCGATGGCGGCGTGCATCGCCGTCATCAGGCCGTCCAGGGTGGTGTTCGACGGGCCGGTGAAGGGGTAGGCGGCCTGGGCGCCGTAGAAGAAGGAGAGCTGTAGGGGCAGCGGCATGGCGTGGTAGAGGTTGGTCTGCAGCGGCGTGCTGAGCAGGGCCTTGACGTCGGTGTAGTAGTCCGCCGCGGGGATCTTGTCGACGGCGACGGTGAACCCGGCGGCCTGCCCCTGCTGGACGAACGACGTGGCGCTCTCCAGCGTCCCGTACTCGTAGTCGCTGGTCCGCACGGAGAGCCGGACACCATCGAGGCCGGCTGCGGAGAGCAGCCTGCGCGCCTGCTCGGGATCGTGCGCGCGGCCCGCCAACGAGCTGTCGTACCAAGGCTGGTGTCGTCCCAGCGCGTCGTCGGCGACCTCGCCGTACCCGAGGGTGACGGTGCGGACCATCGCCTCGCGGTCGATCGCGTACTTCACCGCCCGGACGGCCTCGGGCGTGCCGAACGGGGCGGTGGCGAGGTTCATGCTCAGGGCAAGGTCGCTCCAGAGCTCCTTCGGCGCGGTGACGATGCGCACGCCGGTGTTGTCCGCCTCCGCCCGGGCCGCGGTGAGGGAGATCCCGCCGGCGTAGTCGAACTGGCCCGCCTTGAGGCCGTTGAGGCGGGCGCCCGCGTCGGCGACCGGGATCAGCTCGATCTCGTCCAGGTAGGGGCCGCCGTCCGCGGCCGCCCAGTAGTCGGTGCGGGCAGCCAGCAGGCCGCTGCTGCCGCGGGTCCAGCTCTTGAGCACGAACGGGCCGGAGCCGAGGGCGTGTTCGAAGTCGGTGGTGGCGTCAGGGAAGACGAACATCGACTGCGCCAGGGCCAGGTCGAAGAACCCGTCGGGTGCTCTGAGCTGCAGATCAAGGGTGCGGGGATCCCGAATCGAGGAGGCCGCCGGGTCCAGGCCACCGAGCAGTCCGCTCTGGGTCGTCGGGTTCGAAGCGAGCGTGCGCAGACTGAACAGGACGTCCTGGGCGGTGAGTCGGCGGCCGTCGCTGAAGGTGATGCCATCCCGGATCCGGACCGTCCAGCGGGTGGCGTCGGCATTGGACTCGACGGACTCGGCGACGCGCCACACCGTGGCGCCGCCGTCGATCTCGCCGATGGTGTCCCACACCAGTCGCGCCCGGACGTAATCGACGGCCGAGCCGGTGGCCTGAAGGACGCTGGTGGATTCGGCGCTGGACCCGGCGAACGCCGCCTTCAGCTTCCCGCCCCGGCGTGGCGAAACGGAGTCGGCCGCCGTCCCGAGCAGCGTCGGGGCCGCCGGGCCGCCGCAGGCAGCCAGCAGACCTGCGCCGACCGCCAGCCCGGCACCGGCCCCGATGGAGCGCAGCAAGGACCGGCGGGAGATCTGATTGTTCGTCACGTTTTCCTCATTCACAGCATGCAGAGCTCTGCCCATGCGGGCCGCTCCGGACGACAGCACCTTAGATTGAAATGATAATGCTTTTCAATAGTGGGTTCAGTCAACCCGCCCCGGCCGGCCCGCCGGCGCGGCGCGGCGCGGCGCGAGCCCGACACGCCCGCGGACGGACGGACGGGCGGACGGGCGGTAACGACACCCGCCCGGTCTTCACCCGCCCGCCGAGCGGCGGGGCGTCGAAATGCGCGTCCGCGTCATTCTTCACACGGCCCCGGATATTGCGGAACGGCCGCCGCGGTCTTCCTATCTACCGCCGACTGACTCCATCTGCACATTGCGGGGCAGATCCCGGGTGTTGGATGAGCGCCCAGCTGGTGAAGATTTGATGCTACCTACAAGCAGAATGCACGCAATTGACCGAACCAAGGGCCCAACCAAGCGGATTTTTCCGTCAGTCAGCCAAGTACAAGCAAAGACACGTAAGCGCCTTTTATGGCCCGGGGCCGGAACAGGCCTTCCACGACGAAATCCGCCCCCGGGTCTTCCGCCCACTCTTGCTACTCTCGCTGACGAGCTGCTCGTCCGCGCGTACGGGAAAGGGCCGGGCCCCAGGTTGCCAAGGTTTTCGGTGCTCGGCCCGCTGGAGGCGGCCGTGGGAGACCGTCCCGTGTTACTCGGCGGTGTGACACAGCGGGCGCTGCTGGCCTTCCTGCTGCTGAACCCGAATCGTGCGGTGTCGATCCCGCAGGCCATCGACGCCCTCTGGGGCGAGACCCCGCCCGCCTCCGCGAAGAACATGCTCCACAACGCAGTGTGGGGGCTGCGCAAGACGCTGAAGGACCTCGACCCGTCGGGTGACACCGTGGCGCTGCTCAGCCAGAAACCGGGGTACCTGCTGCGGATACCCGCCGAGCAAGTGGATCTCCACCGGTTCAGGGAGCTGGTGACGCAGGCCCGGGCAGCCGGCGCCGACGGCGATCCGGCGGCGGCGGCCGCGGCGTTCCGCCGGGCGCTGGCCCTGTGGCGCGGCCCGGCACTGGCCGATCTGGTCAGTGCCGGAATCACCTGGCCGGTGCTCGGCGCCCTCGACGAGTCACGCCTGACGGCCTGGGAGGACTGCCTCGACGCCGAACTCGCCTGCGGCCGCCACGGCGAGGTGATCGGCGAGCTGACCGTGCTGACGGACACCGACCCCCTGCGGGAGCGACTACACGGACAGCTGATGCTCGCGCTCTACCGCTCGGGCCGGCAGGCGGATGCCCTCGCCGCCTACCGCAGGGCCCGTATGGTGTTCATCGCCGAGCTGGGAATCGAACCCAGCCCCGGGCTCAGGCAGTTGGAGAGGGCGGTACTCTCCCAGGATCCAGCCCTGTCGCTCGCCCGCGAACCGGCCGCCGGTACCGCCCTGGCGCCGGGCAACGGCGCGGCGGGGCCGCCCGCCCCCGGCGAGGGGTGGGAACACCGGCGGGTGAGTACCGTCCTGCTCGAATGCCGGCCCGCCTGGCAGGCCGGCACCGACCCGCAGACACGCGATCAGCAGTTGTCCGCCGTGCTGGAGGTCGTACGGGCTACAGCCAGCCGGTTCGAGGGGATCGTGGCCGGCACCATCGGCCCGGTGGTACAGCTGATCTTCGGCAGCGACCGCACCCGCGAGGACGATCCCGCCCGGGCTGTCGCGGCTTCACTCGCCCTGCGCGACCGCCTCCGGTCAGCCGACGGATTGCCGGAAGACACGGCGGAGATACGGATCGCGGTCACCACCAGTGACACCCTGGTGTCCCGCAACGGGCAGCACGGTGCACCGATGATGGCCGGCGAGGCCCGGGAAGGCCTTACCCTGCTCTCTCTCACCCCCGCGCACGAGGTGATGGTCTGCCCGGCCACCTACCGGGCCGGCCGAGAAGGGACCGCCTTTGCCCCCGGTCCCGCCGGCAACTGGAGGCCGCTGTCCGCCACGGCTGCGTCCCGCCCGGGCGAGCCGGTCGCGCTCGTCGAGCGGCGCCGCGAGACGGAGCTGCTGGACCGACTCCTGGAGGACACCGTGCAGGGCCGGCGCCCTCAGCTGCTCACTGTCCTCGGCGAGGCCGGTCTCGGTAAGACCAGGCTCGTCGGCGAACTGCTGCGCTCGGCCGAGCGGCACCCGGCACAAATCCGCAGCCTGGTCGCCCGGCTCCCCGACATCGCCGGCGGCGTCCAACGCGCGGGCGAGGCGGCCGGCGAGGGCTCCGCCTACTTCCTGCTGCACGACCTCGTCAAGTCGTGCACCGGCATCAAGGACACCGACCCGCTCGGCACGGCGGCCGGGAAACTGGCCCGCACGATCCGGCAGGTAGTCTGCGATCCCCAACAGGCCGACTGGGTCGAGGCCAACCTCCGATTGCTCACCGGCATCGACGGAGCACACCCCGCCGGGCGGCCGGCCGAGGATGTGTGGCGCGCCACTCGGGTGCTTCTGGAGGAGACCGCGGCCGCGAGCCCTCTCCTGCTGGTCCTGGAGGACCTCCACCGCGCCGACGACGTGCTGCTCGACTTCGTCGACGAGTTCACCGAGGAACTCGGTCCGGTACCACTGCTGGTCGTCGTGACAGCTCGCCCGGAGCTTCTATGGCGCCGTTCCGCTTGGTCCGGCGGCAAGCGCGACGCGACCACCGTCTCGCTTACGGCCCTGTCGGACGCCGGCACCGCACAACTGCTGCAGGCCCTTGCCACCCGCCACGGGCTGTCTGGGACGGGAGCCGACTCCCCGACGGCTCCGGCCACCTGGGATCCGGTGTCGCGGCCCGGCCTGATCACTCGGATCGGCGGCAACCCCTTCTTCGCCGAGGAGTACATCCGGATGCTCGCCGAGTCCGCCGCCCCGGGCGCGGCGGAGGCCGACGCACTGCCGGAGTCCGTGCGGACCGTCATCGCGGCCCGGCTCGACACGGTGCCCCCGGAGGAGCGGGCCGTGCTGTTGGACTCATCGGTGCTCGGCCCCGCCGTGTGGCCGGCCGCGGTGGCCGCCCTCTGCGGCCGGGAACCCGCCGAGGTGCGGCGGTGCCTGGATGCGTTGACCCGCCGGGGGCTGCTGACCAGGTGCCGCTGGAGCTCGGTGGCTGGAGAGCCCGAGTACGCCTTCGGACACGCCCTCACCCGTGAGATCGCCTATGCCCGGCTGCCGGTCGACGCGCGGGCCGTGCGCCATGGTCTGGCCGCGTCGTGGATCGAGAAACTGCCCTTCGAACACTCCGCACGTCTGGCGTACCACTACTGCGCGGCGGTCACGCTCACTGCCCTGGCCGGCCGGCCGACGACCGAGCTGTCCGACCGGGCCCGTGCCGTGCTGGCCGGGGCTGGTCGCCGGGCCTGGGCAATGGGGGCCCACCGGGCCGCCGTGCACTGCCTCCGCGCGGCAGTCGAACTCTGCCCCGCCCAGGACCCGGCCCGTCCGGAGCTGCTGCTCAGGTACGGAAAGGCACAGGCCGAGTGCGACGGCACCGGCGAGGCCACGCTGCTGGAGGCGCGGGACATGCTGCTGATGTCCGGCGACCTCACGGGCGCTGCGAGCGCCGAATTCCACCTCGCGGCGCTGGCCGACCGCCGGGTGGGCCATCTCGCCAGCCGCGTCCGCCGGGACCGCGCCTTGGAGCTCGTCCGGCACGACGACGGCCCCGAGGCCACCGAACTGCGCTGCGGTCTGGCACTCGCGCTGGCCATCGACGGCCGGTGCGAGGAGGCGGAGAAACTCGCCCGGCGAGCGCTCGCCGACGCCGAACGACTGGACCGGCCCGATCTGACTGCCGACTCGCTCAAGGCGCTCGGTGCGGCCAGAGTTGATCTGGGAGACCTGGACGGCGTCGCCGACTTCGAGCACGCGGTCCGGATCCTCGCCGGGCACGGCATGTCGACGACCCGGGCCCTGGGCAACCTCAGCTGCGCACTGGCGAAGGCGGGCAGGCTCGACAGCCTCCCCGCTGTCCGTGACGACGCGCTGCGGGCCGCAGCCGTGTACGGCGACGCGATGGCCACCCGGATGCTGCTCGGGTCGGCCGTCGTCGAGCACTACTGGGCCGGGGAATGGGCCGACGCCGCGACTCAGGCCACCGGGCTGCTCCGCTCCTCCGGCCCGGACTGGCTCCCACTGCGCGGGAGTTGGCACACCGTCATCGGGCGGATCTCGCTCGCGAGGGGCGATCTCGACCACGCCGGGGAACACGCCACACTCGGCCTGTCGGCCGCCCGCCGGCTCGCCGACCCACAGGACCTCTGCCCGGCCCTGGCCTTCTCCGCACGGGTCGCGGAGGCGGCCGGCCGCCCGGCCGAGGCCCGAGGCTTCGTCGAGCGGCTGCTCACACTCCTGGAGGGCCGGACACTCCTACCCGACATCGGCGTCGACCTGCCGCTCGTACTTACCCGTCTGGGGTACGCCGCATCGGCGCTCGACCAGGTACGGCCGTCGCCGTGGAGCGCCGCGGCCCGGGCGTACCTGACGGGTGACCTCGCCAAGGCCGCCGACTGCTACCGCCGGATCGGCTCGCTGCCCGACGAGTTGCAGGCCAGCCTTGGCGCAGCCGAACGAGCTGAGGCCGACGGGGACCTGACGGGTGCCGAGCAGCAGCTCGCACCCACCGCCGCCTTCGCACGGGAGAACGGCGTCCTGGAGTGGACCTCGGTGGCGGACCGGATCCGGGCCCGGACACGGTGAAGCCGCCCCGGGCGCCCGGGGCGGCTTCAGTGCACGGCCGCGACCGTTTGTCAGCGGAAGGCCCACAGTTGCCTGGGGTCGCCCTGCCGGCAGCGTGCGGTGATGAGCTGACTACCAGTGCCGACGTTGGTCAGGCAGTCGTTGCCGTCGCGACTGTGGAGGTAGACGAAGCCCGAGGAGGACGAACCCGCCATCCACCACCGCTGGCCGGGCTGGCCCGAGTCGAACTGGCTCTCCACGAAGCCGGTGCTGGAGTTCCGTGCCAGCACCACGCCGGGGCCGACCTGGTAGGCGAGCCCGTTGGCGTAGTCGTGGACCGACCACTTCTGGTTGTCACCGCCGTTCTTGGCGTAGGCGATGGCCCACTGCCCGGCGACCGGGCGGCCGCCGCTGACATCGACGACGATGTTGGTGTCGTACTTGTTGACGATGTACTGGCCGTTCGGGTCAGCGGCGGCCGGCTGCACCCCCACCAGGACGGACAACATCGCGGCGGCGGCCAGCACGAGCGGCGTCGCTTTGGTCTGGATTCGAGCGGTCATGCCGGTCACCCCGTCCATGAGGTCTGGTACCACAGCTGGCTCCGGTCACCGGTGCGGCACGGTTCCGCCCGCACGGCGTTGCCGCGGCCCTTGGCGGTCAGGCAGTTGTTGTTGCCCCGGTTGTGTATGTAGATGGTCCCGTTCGGGCCGTACGCCACCCACCACTGCTCCGTGTGCGCGGCCCAGGTCGGGTTCGCCGTGCGCGTTGCCACCGCCCAGGTCTCGAGCCACTCGGCGAGGAGCTTGGACGGCTCGTGCGCGTTGTAGAGGGTGTAGTAGCCGCCCCCCTTGTTCATGAAGTCCCACCACTGCGCGCCCAGGCCCGTGTACGTCTCCGTGGTGACCGTCCCGTTGAGGCTTCCGGTCAGGTAGTCGCCGTACTGCTGGTTCGCCAGGTACCGGAAGGTAACGGCGGCCGAGGCCGGCGTGGTCATGGCCGGTGCGAGGGTGAGCGCCAGGCCTGCGGCGACTCCGATCGCCACCCGACGGACCGTCTTTCCCACCTTGATCATCGTGCTTCTCTTTCCGTCCGCTCGTCGCCGACGCGTCTCAGTAGTGGATGTACCAGCCGGTGACGTTGGACGGGACCCACACCGTGGAGTAGCGCACGTTGGTGTCGTAGGGGGTGTTTCCGATGCAGATACGCTGCCAGGACTTGGCGTCGAAGTCCTTGCCCCAGGTGCCGTAGTCGGAGTAGACGCCGCGCCGCGCCGGGATCGTGACGGTGGTGGAGTTGTCGGCACCCACCCAGGTCGACTGCGACCAGGACCGGCCCTGGCCGTAGCTGAACTTCGCGTTGATGTAGCTGAACGCCACCCCGACCTCGACGCCGATGTCCTGGCTGAACGAAGTGGTGGCAACCGCCTGGGTGCGGGAGGTGACGGTCTGGGTCATGGTGCCGTTGGAGCCGTTGTAGTTGTAGAACCGGTTGGCGGTCGCGGCCCACTGCCGCTCACGCGGGTTGCTCGCCTCGAAGTGCTTGCCCGAGGTGCACCCGCGGGTACCGACGCCGGTCGACGCCTGGGCGACCGGGGCGACGGTCAGGGTCCCCATCAGCACCCCCAGCGCCAGCGCAATAGCCTTCTTGTTCATGATCCGAAACTTTCTTCCGGTGGGAACTGCTTCCGATGGGAGAAACGTTAGGGATCACCGCTAATTGGCAGCTCTCTGAGAACTCTTCGGCCGGCTCTCTGTCAACTCTCCTCGGTAGAAGCCCAGTACAGAGACCTGCAACGCCCATGAAATGCCCGTCAGATCCGGTGCAGCAGCTCCCCGGGCGGGGTCCGCGCCGCCCGCAGGGCCGGCAGAGCCACCGCAGCCGCGGCAGCTCCGACCACCACGGCACCGGTCAGCAGCAGCGACCACAGCGACGGCACCCGGGCTATCCCGGCACCCACTCCGCTCGCCCGCCCCTGCCCGTCGATCAAGCGGACCCCAACGGCGGCACCCACCGTCGTCCCGAGTACCGCTCCCGCCGCAGCCAGCATCGCGCACCTGGTCACCACCAGCCCCACCGCCTGTCGCGGCGTCAGCCCGATGGTGCGCAATAGCGCCAGGTCGTGCCGGTAAGCGCGCAGAGCGGCCGAGGAGAGGGTCAGCACCTCTGCCAGGGTGATCACCGCGAGCAGTGCGACCAGGCCGACGACGGCCAGGTACAGCCCGCCGGCCTGGTCGAACGGCCCGGATTCCCGCCGGACGTCGAGCCGGTCACCCCAGGCCGCCCGCAAGCCGGCCCGGACCTGCTCCGGATCCGCGCCCGGCCGCAGCATCAGCATCAAGCGGTCGGCCTCGGCGCTACCGTCGACCGGATCGAGGCTGTCCAGGGCGACGGAGACCACCCGCCCGGCCCGCTCCGGCTCCGTGACCCGGCCGACCACGTGCAGGATGCGGGGCGTACCGTCGGTAGTGATCCGGGCCCACTCGCCGACGCGGATGCCCAGCAGGTCCAGCGCCCCCTGGCCTGCCACCGCCTCCCCGGTGGCGCGGATTCCGCGGCCCTCGACGACCTTGAACGGGTAGGGCTGCGCGCTGGTGCCGAGCCCGCGCAGGGTCACCGTCGCCGCCTGGCTCGGCGCCAGTGGCTCGGACTCCGTGCCCAGGTGTACGGCCGCGACTCCGGGCAGCCCCAGGAGCCCCGACGGCGGTGGGAGAGTCCCGTCGGTCGCGCGTACCGTCAGCTCGCCCGGCGCGCGTGCCAACCCGTCCACCGTCGACCAGGTGGCCAGCGCGACGGTGCAGGCCGCGATCGGTACGGCCAACCGTGCGACGACCAGTGCGGCGTGGCCCGGGCGGCTGATCGCGCTCCGTATTCCGAGCAAAACGGCAGGCGGTACCGCGCGGAGCAGTGCCAGGCGGGCGGGCTTCGGCGGGCGGGAGGGCGCCGGTCCGCCGTCGGCCGGAGGTACGGGTACCACCCGGGCGGCCCGCAGCGCCGGGGCGGCGCCCGCGAGCGCGACCGTCCCCAGGCAGAGCGCACCTGCCGCCAGTGCCGCCGGCGCTCCCCCGGGTACGGCCTGCCAGGGTGCGCCGGGCGGTTCGGCCCCGGCAGTGGGTAGCAGGCGGACGAGGACAGCGGCCGCGGCCACGCCCAGAACGAATCCGGCGGCGGCCAGCAGGGCGTGTTGGAGGATGAACAGTCGGGTCACGCCGGCGGGTGTGAAGCCGACGGCCTTGAGAGTGGCGATGTCGCCGATCCGGGAGCGGATCCGCCCGCCGGCGGCTCCCGCCACGGCCAGTGCCGCGGCAAAGAGCGCGGCCGGGCCGGACAGCCCGAGCAACCGGCCGACCAGTCGGCGCTCACGCTCGTGGGAGGCCCGGGCCTCCAGCCAGGTGGCGACCCTTGTGACATTCCCGCCGCCGAGTTCGGTGACGGCGCGCTGCGCCGCGTAATCGGCGTCGGATGGGTCCGCGAGGCGCAGGCCCAGGACGTGGCCCTGATCTGCCCGCCGGGGTTCGATCAGGTCGAGGCCGGCCGGCAGGGTCCAGGCCAGGCCGGGGCTCACGTCGGGGTAGCCGGGACGGTCCGGGCTGTCGGCGACGCCGAGGACCGTCAGTTCGTGCGGCAAGCCGTGCGCATCACGTACCGTCAGGTGATCACCGGGCCCCGCCCAGCCGGCGGCGGCCACCGAGCGCTCCAGGACCACACCGTCGGGCACGACCGGGTCCAGCCAGCGGCCGGCGGTGAGCAGCGGCCGGGAGACCTCCGGCTGATCGACGGCGGCGGACCGCAGGCCCAGCGGGAGCCGGGTGGTGCTGGCAGGGTGGCCGTTGCGGGCGACCAGGGTGGCGGTGGCGGTGCGCCAGGGCCCGGCGACGCCGGTCACCCCGCCGACGGCGTTCCGCACGGCTTCCGCGTCCCCGGCCCCGGTCTCGATCCAGACGTGGGCGCCGTTGGCACGGGCGAACTGCTTCTGCCATGGGCCGGAGACGTGGTCCAGCAGCGTGCCGGCCAGCAGGAGCGCGGTGACGGTACCGGCAGTGGCGAGGACCACGAGAGCAGCGGGCAGCCGGTGCGAGCGTAGGTCGGCGCAGATCCACCGCAGGGTGGCACGCACGGCCTCAGCCCCCCAGGTCGATGACGCCTGCGACGCCGACGGGGTGCGGTACGGCGTCGCTGAGCCGGGCGTCGTCCGTGATCCGGCCGTCGAACAGGCTGATCACTCGGTCGGCGGTGCCCGCCACCCGGGCGTCGTGGGTGACCAGCACGATGGTGCCGCCCCTGTTGTGGTGTTCGGCGAGCAGTTCGAGCACCTGGCGGGCAGCGCGGCTGTCGAGGCTTCCGGTGGGCTCGTCGGCGAGCAGCAGGTCAGGGTCGTTGACCAGGGCTCGGGCAAGCGCGGCGCGCTGCCGTTCGCCACCGGACAGGGCGCCCGGGGCGGCCGCCGCGCGGTCGGCGAGGCCGAGGCGATCGAGCAGGTCCCGGCGGCGTTTGCGGGAGGTGCGGGCGCCGTGGCCGGCCAGCAGGGCCGGGAGCTCGACGTTGTCTGCGACCGTAAGGTTCGAGACCAGGTTGCCGGTCTGGAAGACGACGCCGATCCGTCGTCGGCGCCGGACCGCCCAGGCTGCTTCGCCGAGGGTGTCCACACGGTCGCCGTCGAGGTGGAGTTCGCCGCTGTCGGGCCGCTGGAGGCCGCCGAAAAGGTGCAGCAGAGTGGATTTGCCGGCGCCGGAGGGGCCGGTGACGGCGACGAACTCGCCGCGTCCGACGGTCAGGCTGACGCCGCGCAGTGCCTCGACGACCGCGCCGGTACGCGGACCCCGGTAGGTTCTGGCCAGACCGACGGCCCGAAGGAGCGGTATGGTTCCGCTGGGGCCGGGCTCCGCGGCTCCGGTCACGTCAAATCCTCCTGGCAGCGTTCCAGCCAATCGAGGTCGGCCTGAAGGTGCAGGATCGCGCCTTCGATGAGCAACTGGGAGATCCGGTTGCCGCGTTCCGCCGTGGCCGTCCGGTTGAGGCCGCGCATGATGTTGAGGTAGTGCCGTCGCTGGTTGTTGATCAGCGACAGCCGGTCGGTCAGCCGGGTCTCCGGGCCGAGGATGAGCTTGATGAAGAACTCGTCGCGCACCCGCGGGCCGTCGGTCGGTTCGGCGAGCCATTCGGCGAGCTCCTGCCGGCCGGCGTCGGTGATCTCGTACACCCGTTTGTCCGGCTTGCCGTCCTGGGGGACGTCCTGGCCCCGGACCAGGCCCGCCTTCTCCAGGCGGTTCAGGGTGACGTAGTACTGACCGATGTTCGGACGAGGGTACCCGGCGCCGAACTTCTGCTCAAGTTCCTGTTTCAGTTGGTATCCGTGCGCGGGTTCCCCTGCCAGGAGGGCCAGCAATGGGAGGCGCACTCGGATCACCCCTCCTCCGGCCTTAGGCTGTCGTGTCGATGCCGCCCGGCGGATCCGGGCCGCTCACACGGTACGCGGACGGACCCCAGTCTCTCTCATGGGGCACCCGCGAGGTGCAGTGACCTTCCGTCCGCAGTGTCGCGGCGGGGGTGAACCGGGAGGTCGGTCCGATGCGAGTCAGGCGTGCCGGAAGTCGTACGCGGGGCGGACACCGGCTGGTGGCGGCGGTGCTCGCGGCGACCTTGGCGGCGGCCGGGTGCGTCCGGTCCGACGGCAGGTCGGAACCGGGCGGGGAAAGCGGCCCGGTCACCCTGGTGACGGGCCGGGAGAGCAACGGCTATCTGCGCGGGCTGCTGGAGGCGTGGAACGCCGGGCATCCGCGTGAGCGCGCCACGCTGGTTCAACTTCCGGAGGCCGCCGACGAGGTGAGGGCCCAGCTCGCGGCGGGCCTGGCCGGCGGCAGCGACCGCTTCGACGTGCTCAATCTGGACGTGGTGTGGACCGCCGAGTTCGCCTCCCGGCACTGGATCACGCCATTGGACGGCCCAGATCCGGTGGAGGTGGGCGGGTTGCTCCCGCAGGCGGTCGAAACGGGCCGGTACGACGGGCGACTGTACGCCGTCCCGTTGGTGGCCAACGTCGGCCTGCTGTACTACCGGTCGGACCTGCTGGCGCAGGCAGGCGAGCAACCGCCCGCCACCTGGGCGGAACTGGAGCGGCTGGCGACCGAGGTGGCGCCGAGGTACGGCGTCGACGGGTACGCGGGGCAACTGCTGCCGTACGAGGGCCTGACGGTGAACGTGGCCGAGGCCGTGCAGTCGGCCGGTGGGCGCTTCCTGGACGGGCAGGGCGGTGTCGCGGTGGACGGCACGGGGTACCGGCACGCGCTGGACTTCCTCGCGGGCGGGGTGCGGAAGGGCTGGATACCCCGGAAGGCGCTGACGTACCGCGAGGAGGAGTCACGCGAGGCGTTCCGAGATGGACGGCTGCTGTTCCTGCGCGGTTGGCCGTCGGTCCATCCGTCCGCCGCGGCGCCGGACTCGTCGGTGGCGGGGAGGTTCGGCGTGGTGCCGCTGCCAGGCCCGCAGGGACCGGGCACGGGCGTGCTGGGCGGGTCCGACCTGGCTGTCAACTCGGCATCCCGGCACCAGCGGACGGCGCGCGAGCTCATCCGGTTCCTCACCGGACGGGAGATGCAGGTCCGGGCCCTCGCGGAGGCCGGGCAGCCCCCGGCGCGGGCGGACCTCTACAGCGATCCGGCCGTGGTCGGCCGATTCCCGTATCTGCCAGTGGTGCGGCGCGAGTTGGAGACTGCAGTGGCGCGCCCGGCAGTCCCGGAGTACCAGCAGCTGAGCCTGGCGATCAGCGCGGACTCGTACCAGGTGCTACTGGGGCGGAGCGGAACGGACGAGGCTGCCCGCCGGCTGGCGGCGGATCTCAAGGACGTACTTAACAAGTAACTAGGCGAGAAGGTGTCACTTAGCCCGACTTACCCCATTTTGCGGTTTTTTGCTGCCGGGCTCAGGTTGGACATGCCTTTCTTGATCTACCTAACATGCATGCATAGACGCCCGCCGGAACGGACTCGGCCGAGCGCGTACTTCCCAGCGCGGCCCGTTCGCCCGCACACACCCCGGAGGATGACGAATGATCACGCCTGCCGCACGCGGCGGTCCGGCGGCCGCTCTCGACCCAGGGTTGATTCCGGCACCTGCGACGATCACCAGGACCGATCGGCGATGGTGGCGGGACGCGGTGATCTACCAGGTCTACGTCCGGAGCTTCCAGGACTCGGACGGCGACGGCATCGGTGACCTGCCCGGCGTGCGCGCCCGGCTGCCCTACCTCAAACGGCTCGGTGTGGACGGCATTTGGCTGAGCCCGTTCTACGTCTCGCCGCATCGCGACCATGGTTACGATGTCGCCGACTACCGCGCGGTCGACCCGCTCTACGGCTCGCTCGACGACTTCGACCGCCTGGTGGCCGACTGCCGACTGCTCGGGCTCAAGCTGATCCTCGACATCGTCCCCAACCACTGCTCCAGCGAGCACCGCTGGTTCCGGGCCGCACTGTCCGCCGGGCCCGGCAGCCACGAACGGGCCCGCTTCCACTTTGCCGAGGGCAGCGGCGCACAGGGCGAACTGCCGCCGAACAACTGGCGCGCCATGTTCGGCGGCCCCGCCTGGACCCGGATCCGCGAGGCGGACGGCAGCTGGGGCCAGTGGTACCTCCACCTGTTCACTCCTGACCAGCCCGATCTCAACTGGCGCCATCCCGCCGTTGCCGCCGAGTTCGAAGAGGTGCTGCGGTTCTGGCTCGACCGGGGCGCGGACGGCTTCCGGATAGACGTGGCGGCCGGCCTCTTCAAACACCCCGAACTCCCGGACTCCATCGACCCGGAGGCCGACGAACGCACCCGCGACTCGGTCAACCCGCTCGCTTGGAACCAGCCCGAGGTGCACGAGGTCTGGCGGTCCTGGCGGTCAGTCTGCGAGGAGTACACCGCCCGCGACGGCCACGACCGGCTGCTGGTCGGTGAGGCCTCCGTACCGACCCCCGCCGAGCAGGCTAAGTACCTGCGGCCCGACGAACTGCACCAGGCGTTCTTCTTCCACCTGCTGCACGCCCCCTGGGACGCCGCGCACTTCCGCCGGGTGATCGGCGAGGCCCTGCGCGACATCGCGGCGACCGGCTCCACCGTCACCTGGGTGCTCAACAACCACGACCAGGTGCGCACCGCCACCCGCTTCGCCGGCCCCGACCCGAGCAGCGGCGCGGCCCGTGCCCTGGCCGCCTCGCTGCTGATCCTCGCCCTGCCCGGCGCCGCCTATGTCTACCAGGGCGAGGAGCTCGGCCTGACCGAGGTCACCGACCTGCCCGACGAGGTACTCACCGACCCGATCTTCCACCGCACCGGCAGCCGCACCGGCATCCGCGACGGCTGCCGGGTGCCGATCCCCTGGTCCGGGCAGGAGGCGCCGTTCGGCTTCAGCACCCAGCCTGCCACCTGGCTGCCCCAGCCTGAGTACTTCGCCTCCCACACGGTCGAGCGAGCGGTCACCGACCCCGGCTCCGCCTGGCACCTCTACCGCGAGGCCCTGCAACTGCGCCGGACCCTGCCCCAGCTCGGCGAAGGCGCCCTGCGCTGGGTGGACACCCCACCCGGGGTGCTCGCTTTTGTCCGGGGCGAGGGGCTGCTCTGCGCAGTGAACTTCGGTGACGAGCCCGCACTCGCCCCGGTGACCGGCGTACCACTGATCGCCAGCGGTCCCTGCCCGGCCGGCACGCTGCCGCCCGGCACCGCCGCCTGGTGGGTTCAGGACATCGGCGCGCTCTGAGCGCCGCCCACAGACCGCCGTGCGCAGCAGCGCACGGCCGGCCGGCCGGCCGCCGACACCTCCCTCCCCCGGGACCGGCGGCCACCCCGCCCCACCTCGGCGCATCCAGGTGGGGCGGGCCCCCTCCCCCATGCCCGGTGCGCAGGCGCCCCACGGACCGCCGCGCACGCCCATGCGCGGCCGGCCGCCGCCCCGCCCCGGGCCGGCGGCCACCCACCCGTCCCACCGACCGACATTCCGTTGGGCGGGTCTTGGGCGCTTCCCTCTCCGCGGCCTGCCCGATCAGAAGGACAGCAACATGAGACTCCAGAAGACAGCGGCCGCCCTGGCGACCGCCCTCGCACTGGCCGCCACCTCCGCCTGCGGCACCGACGCGGGCCCCGGCTCCGACGAGAACCTGCCGCTCAAGGGCCACACGGTCAGCGTCGCCGCCGCCTGGACCGGCGTCGAACAGAAGAACTTCCAGCTGGTCCTGGACGCCTTCACCGCCCGGACCGGCGCCAAGGTCACCTACATCTCAACCGGCGACAACATCTCGACCCTGGTCGGCGGCAAGATCGAGGGCGGCGACCCGCCGGACGTGGTGATGATGCCCCAGCTCGGCGTGCTCCAGCAGTTCGCTCGCAAGGGCTGGCTGGAACCGATCGGACCGACCGTCGCGGACGCGCTCGGGCAGAACTACGCCAAGGTCTGGGCGGACTACGGCACGGTGGATGGCAAGCTCTATGGCCTCTACTTCAAGGCCGCCCATAAGTCCACCGTCTGGTACAGCCCGGAGGCCCTGAGCGGGGCCGGGGTCGAACCCCCCGCCACCTTCGACGAGCTGCTCACAGCAGGACGAGCGGTATCCGACTCCGGACTGCCCGCATTCGCAGTGGCCGGCGAGGCCGGCTGGCCGCTGACCGACTGGTTCGAGAACGTCTACCTCTCCCAGGCAGGCCCGGAGAACTACGACAGGCTGGCCAGGCACCAGATCCCCTGGACCGACCCGACCGTGGTCTCCGCCCTGACCACCCTGGCCCGGCTGTTCGGTGACCCCGCCCTGGTCAACGGCGGCGGAAAGGGCGCGCTGCAGACCGACTACCCCGAGTCCGTCCAGCAGGTCTTCGGCGACCACCCCGAGGCCGCCATGGTCTACGAGGGCGACTTCGTCGCCGCCCTCGTCTCCGGCGAGCTCAAGAAGAAGGTCGGCGAGGATGCCAGATTCTTCCCGTTCCCGGCCGTCGGCAGCGGCAAACCGCCGGTGGTCGGCGGAGGGGATGCGGCGGTCGTGCTCAAGGACGCCAGGAACAAGGACGCCGCCCAGCAGCTGCTGGCCTTCCTCGCCACTCCGGAGGCCGCCGGGATTTGGGCCGGGGCCGGCGGCTTCCTCTCCCCCAACATGAAACTGCCGACGGACAGTTACAAGGACGACACGACCCGGCGAACCGCCGAGTCCCTGATCGCCGCGGCCGATACCCTGCGCTTCGACCTCTCCGACCAGGCGCCGGCGGCCTTCGGCGGCACCCAGGGCAGCGGCGAATGGAAGATCCTCCAGGACTTCCTGGCCGACCCCTCAGACGTGACCGGCACCGCCCGGCAGCTCGAAGCCGCCGCGGCTGCGGCCTACCAAGCCTGACGGGGCGTCATTATGACGACATCACGTCAGTCCCCGAGCGCCCGCGGGCCCGGGCGCTCCGCCGCACGGCGCGCCCGCGGCCTGGCCGTGCTCTTCCTGCTCCCCGCCCTGCTACTGCTCGGCGCCCTGATCGTCTACCCCATCGGCTACTCCCTCGTCCGCAGCCTCTTCGACGCCTCAGGCCACGGGTTCGTCGGGCTCGGCAACTACCGGGCGGCGTTCCGAAGCCCCGAGACGCTCACGGCCGTGCGCAACAGCGCCATCTGGATCACGGTCGCACCGGCCCTGGTCACCGCCGTCGGCCTGGTGTTCGCCGTGCTCACCGAGAAGGTGCGCTGGGGAACGGCGTTCAAGCTGCTGGTGTTCATGCCGATGGCGATCTCCTTCCTCGCCGCCGGCATCACCTTCCGCCTGGTGTACGAGCAGGACCCGCAGCGCGGGGTGCTGAACGCCGCCGCCGTTGCCGTGCACGACACCTTCGACCCGGCAGCCGGCTATCCCGGGGCCCGGCCCCGGGCAGGCTCCGGGCTGGCCGAGCAGCCCGACGGCTCGCTGCGGACCACCGGGCCCGCCGCCGAGGGACAGGTGCGACTCGCCCTGGTGGGCCTGCGCCCCGCGAATCTCCCAGCCGACGCACAGCCGGCAACCATCACCGCACCGGGCGGCGGTCTGCACGGCGTGGTCTTCCTCGACGTCACCCCGAGGGGCGGAGGCACCCCCGGCGCCGTCGACGCCGGTGAGAAAGGCCTACCCGGTGTCACCGTCCGGCTCCTCGACGGCGGCAAGGCCGTCGAGAGCACCACCACCGCGGCCGACGGCTCGTTCCACTTCACCCGGCCGGGTGAAGTGGAACTGCCCGCCTCAAACTTCGCGGCACCGTACCGCGGCGTCGACTGGCTCGGCCCCGGCCTGGTCACCCCCGCGGTCATCGGCGCGTACATCTGGATCTGGGCGGGCTTCGCCATGGTCATCATCGCCGGCGGCCTAGCCGGCCTGCCCCGCGAGACCCTGGAGGCCGCCCGGATGGACGGTGCCAGTGAGTGGCAGGTCTTCCGCCGCATCACCGTCCCCCTGCTCGCTCCCGTCCTCGGTGTGGTCTTCGTGACCATGGTGATCAACGTGATGAAGATCTTCGACCTGGTCTACGTCATCGCGCCCGGTCCGGTGCAGCAGGACGCGAGCGTGCTCGCCCTGCGCCTGTGGCAGGTCTCCTTCGGCGGCGGCAACGACCAGGGGCTGGGCAGTGCCCTCGGCGTCCTGCTGCTCCTACTGGTGGTACCCGCCATGGTCGTCAACATCCGACGTTTCCGCAGGAGCACCCGATGACCGCACCGATCGACCGTGCGGAGGACGGCACGGCGGCGGCCGCCTCCGCCCGCAAACGCCGCGCACTCGCCGGCCGGCTGGCAGCCCGCACACGCAGCGGCGCCGTACAACTGGTGCTGGTCCTGGCGGCAGCACTCTGGCTGACACCCACCGTCGGCCTGCTGGTCACCTCGCTGCGCCCCAAGGAAGAGAGCTCCGCCAGTGGGTGGTGGACCGTCCTCTCCGCGCCTTCCCAACTGACACTGGACAACTACACGGCGCTGCTCTCGGGCGGCCAGGTACCCGGCGCGTTCTGGAACACCGTACTGATTTCCGTACCAGCCACCGCACTCACCGTCTGCCTCGCCGCACTGGCCGGATACGCCTTCGCCTGGTTGGAGTTCCGCGGCCGGGACTGGCTGTTCCTGGTCGTGGTCTGCCTGCTGGTGGTGCCGGTGCAGATCGGCCTCGTCCCGGTGGCCCGCCTGCTGGGAGCGGTCGGCCTGTTCGGGACGGTGCCTGGCGTGGTCCTCTTCCACGTCGCCTACGGTCTGCCGTTCGCCGTCTTCCTGCTTCGCAACCAGTTCCTGGAGATCCCGCACGAGATCCTGGAGGCCGCCCGGATGGACGGCTGCGGTGAATGGCTGATCTTCCGCAGGCTGGCACTTCCGCTGGCCGGGCCAGCGCTCGCCGCGCTGTCCATCTTCCAGTTCCTCTGGGTGTGGAACGACATGCTGGTGGCCATGGTGTTCGCCGGCAGCGAGGCCCAGCCGCTGACCGTCCTGCTCCAGTCCCAGATGCGGCAGTTCGGCAGCAACCTGGACGTGCTCGCTCCCGGCGCCCTGCTGTCATTGCTCGTCCCCGTGGTCGTGTTCCTCGCATTCCAACGCCACTTCGTCCAAGGAGCGATGGCAGGATCCGTGAAGTGACCGGCACCCGGCGGGTGGCCCGGCCCAGGCCGTGGCAGTCGGTGCCGGGAGGTCCTGTCCAGCCCGGCTGACGGCGCGGACAAACCCGCGCTGGGCGAATCCCGCGATTCGCCCAGCGCGGGTTTGTC